>NZ_JBYMTK010000011.1:0-125436 GCF_057773105.1 Dietzia sp. IBK-p2-15D | reverse complement strand
AGTTACGGCGGCCATAGCGGCAGGGAAACGCCCGGTCCCATTCCGAACCCGGAAGCTAAGCCTGCCAGCGCCGATGGTACTGCACTCGTGAGGGTGTGGGAGAGTAGGTCACCGCCGAACACAACTTCACACGAGAGCCCCGAATCACCCTCACCGGTGACTCGGGGCTCTCGTCATTTCACCCACACCAGGCCGGCCCACACCAGGCCGGCCCGCACCAGGCCGACCCGGCCATCAGGCCAGCCGACCGCCGGCGGCACCCATCACCCGACGCGCCAACAACGAACCCCGCAACTGCTCCACACCCACCACCTCACCACCAGGACCCGACAACGGCACCCGCCAATTCGGATACTCATCCGACGTCCCCGGAACATTCACCGCACGGCGATCACCCACGAGATCCGCCACCGACACGGCGAACAACAACGACGGCGACCCGGCCACGAATCGGTGCAGTGCCACGACTAGATCCTCGGGGGAGGCCCCCTCGAGCAAGCCACGCTCCCGCACGACAGCAGTGAAGGCCCCGATCTCGGCCGCGGCACCACGACGTTCCTC
The DNA here is from genome assembly GCF_057773105.1 of Dietzia sp. IBK-p2-15D. NCBI lineage: Bacteria > Bacillati > Actinomycetota > Actinomycetes > Mycobacteriales > Dietziaceae > Dietzia > Dietzia sp. IBK-p2-15D. The sequence continues at coordinate 124,875 of NZ_JBYMTK010000011.1, read as the reverse complement.
GGCGATGTCGCCCGTCAACTGCCCCAACTCCTCGCGGACATCCACATGGGTGAGGTCGGCGTAGCCGGCGGTCGGCGGGAGATCATGGGTCGTCACCGACGCCATACACAACCGTCGATAGTCCTCAGGCGGGATCGGGGCGTCCTCGTCCTGCTCGAACCACATCACGGACGTGCCCAGGATCCCGAGCTCGGACAACGTCTCGCGGACCCCCGGAGCCACCGTTCCCAGGTCCTCGCCCACCACAACCGCGCCGGCACGTGACGCCTCGAGCGCGAGAATTCCGAGCATCGCCTCGTGGTCATAGTGGACATATGTGCCCTCGGTCGGAGCCGCGCCCCGGGGAATCCACCACAGCCGGAACAGGCCGAGGATGTGATCGATCCGGACGCCGCCTGAATCCCGCAATGCCGCGCGGACGATGTCGCGGAAGGGACGGTAGCCCTCCTCGGCGAGGGCGTCCGGACGGAGCGGCGGCTGCGACCAGTCCTGACCGCGTTGGTTATAGGCGTCCGGGGGAGCACCCACCGAGACCCCACGGGCCAGTGAATGGTGGAGCGACCACGCATCGGCGCCCGTGGGATGGACCCCCACCGCCAGATCGTGCAGGACCCCGAGACGCATCCCCGCAGCAACGGCCTCCCGTTGAGCGTGCGCCCGCTGCTCCGCCACCAACCACTGCAGCCACTGGTGGAAACGGATCTCCTCCGAGTTCTCGGCGGCGTAACCCGCGACGGCCTCCGAGCCCGGATCCCGGAGTTCCTCCGGCCAGGTGGACCAGTCGGAGCCGTGGTCGCCGGCCAGCGCGGACCACGTGGCGAAGCCCAGAATCCCGGGCTGCTCGTCGACGAACCGGTCGAACGACTCGGCCCGGTCCCGGGACAGCGGGACCGTGAACAGGATCCGCAACGCCTCGAGCTTCGCGGTCCACGAACTGTCACGATCGATCGTGTCCACAGTGTTGGTCGCAGCCGCGGTGCGGGCCAGGTCATCCACGCGACGGCGATCGGCGGCGGACAGGGCGGAGTACTCCGGCACGAGCTCGGGGCGCAGGTACAGGGGGGAGGCGAACCGGCGGGTCGTCGGGAGATAGGGCGACGGACCGACCGGCACGAACGGCTCACCCGCATGCATGGGGTTGACCAGGACGAAGTCCGCGCCGAAGTCGCGGCTCGCCCACCCGGCGAGGTCCCCGAGGTCGGCCAGATCGCCGACGCCCCAGGACTGTTCCGACCGGACCTGATAGATCTGTGCCGCCAGCCCGACTGCACGGTGCTCCTCGAGTCCGGCGGGCACGGGGATCGCGCGGGGATGGACCAGCAGGGTGCACTCACTGGAGTGGCGGGTGCCGTCCGGGGCTCGGACCACTGCGGTGACGCGATGCCATCCGACGGGCAGATCATCGGGGACCGCCAGAGTGACCCGCTCCATCGCCACCCCGTCGACATCCCGGGCGATCCGGGGTTCGTCGAGGGGGAGCAACGTCGACGGCACGTCGGCGTCCTCGAGAAGGACCTCGACATTCACGATCGCGCCGCGCGGGACGTGGACCGGGCACCCGATGGCGGTGCCCTCACGTGCCACCAGCGTCGGTGGCAGCACACGTCGCCAGGGGCGCAGACGAACAGCGGCGAGCGCCTCACGTTCGGAGACGCCGCCCTCGTCGTCGTCGCCGCCGACCTCGACGCCCATCGCGGCGAGCACCGCGCGCAGGGTCGAGGCCGGGACCTCGCGACGGACGCCGTCGGCGTCCTCGTAACTCGATGCGACGCCGCAGACGTCGGCGAGCTCGGCCAGGGCAGGGGATACGGCGTGGTTCTCGGTCACGGGACCCACTGTGCCACCGGAGCGGGCCCGGTGAGTCCCCGGCAGAAACGGACCGCAGTCCGAACCGTCCTGTGGGCACAACGTAGTGTGAAGCGGAACACGTATCAGCTCGCCCAGAGAAAGGCCGTGGACCACCCATGACCGAGGCATTCATCTACGACGCCATCCGGACTCCGCGAGGCAAGGGCAAGCCTGGCGGCGCTCTGCACGGGGTCAAGCCGATCGACCTGGTCGTCGGCCTCATCGAGGAGATGCGGCGGCGCTTCCCCGATCTCGACGAGAACCGGATCTCCGACATCATCTACGGGATCGTCACCCCGACGGGGGATCAGGGCATGGACCTGCCGCGGATCGCCGCGCTGGCCGCAAAGATGCCCGACACCGTCGCGGGTGTGCAGATCAACCGTTTCTGTGCCTCCGGTCTGACCACGATCAACATGGCAGCGCAGAAGATCCGCTCCGGGTGGGACGAGGTCGTCCTCGCCGGTGGTGTCGAGTCGATGTCCCGGGCGCCGATGGGCTCCGACGGCGGCGCCTGGGCTCTGGACCCGGCCACCAACTACGACACCTACTTCTCCCCGCAGGGGATCGGCGCTGATCTCATCGCCACCCTCGAGGGATTCACCCGCGAGGACGTGGACCGCTACGCCGAGCGCTCGCAGCGCCTGGCCGCCCGCGCCTGGGAAGAGGGGCGCTTCGCCAAGTCCGTCGTGCCCGTCAAGGACATCAACGGCGTCACCATTCTCGACCATGACGAGCACATGCGCCCGGGCACGACCGTCGAGGCACTGGCCAAGCTCAAGCCGTCCTTCGCCATGGTCGGCGACATGGGCGGATTCGACGCGGTGGCGCTGCAGAAGTACCACTGGGTCGAGGAGATCAACCACGTCCACCACGGCGGCAACTCGTCCGGCATCGTCGACGGCGCCGCGCTCGTGGTGGTCGGATCGGAGAAGGCCGGGCAGGAGATGGGCATGACCCCGCGCGCCCGCGTCGTGGCCGCGGCCACCTCCGGTGCCGACACCACCATCATGCTGACCGGGCCCACCCCGGCCGCCAAGAAGGCGCTCGCCACCGCCGGCCTGACCCCCGACGACATCGATCTGTGGGAGCTCAACGAGGCCTTCGCCTCCGTCGTGCTGCGCTTCCAGAAGGACATGAACATCCCCGACGAGAAGCTCAACGTCAACGGCGGCGCCATCGCGATGGGGCACCCCCTCGGCGCAACCGGCGCGATGATCACCGGCACAGTGCTCGACGAGCTCGAGCGCACCGGCGGCAAGCGCGCCCTCATCACCCTCTGCGTGGGTGGCGGCATGGGCGTGGCCACCATCATCGAACGCGTCTGACCCGCACCGACACCACAGGCATAGGAGTAGAAAACCAGTGAGCGAAAACATGTTCCGGTGGGAGCAGGACGGCGACGGCATCGTCACCCTCACCATGGACGACCCCGACCACGGCGCCAACACGATGAACGCCCGGTTCATCGACGACTTCTCCGCCACCGTCGACCGCATCGAGGCCGAGAAGGAGTCCATCAAGGGCGTCGTGCTGACGTCCGCCAAGAAGAGCTTCTTCGGCGGCGGCGACCTCAAGTCCATGATCAAGGCCGGTCCCGACCAGGCCGACGAGCTCTTCGAGCGGTCCATGAGCATCAAGGGCCGCATGCGCGCTCTTGAAACCTGCGGCGTTCCGGTCGTGGCCGCCCTCAACGGCGCGGCCCTGGGCGGTGGCCTCGAGCTCGCGCTCGCCTGCCACCACCGCGTCATGGCCGACGCCCGCGGCGCCAAGGTCGGCCTGCCCGAGGTCACCCTCGGGCTGCTGCCGGGCGGCGGCGGCATCGTCCGCACCGTCCGCATGTTCGGCCTCGCGCAGGCCGTGCCCAACATTCTCATGTCCGGCCGGTCCTTCGCCCCGGACAAGGCTCTCAAGGCCGGCCTGGTCGACGAGGTCGTCGAGCCCGAGAAGCTCCTCGACGCAGCCAAGGCCTGGATCAAGACCGACCCCGAGGCGAGCCAGCCGTGGGACCGCAAGGGCTGGACCCTGCCCGGCGGCACCATCAGTGACCCGGCGCTGGCCGGCGTCCTGCCGTCGTTCCCGGCGAACATGCGCAAGCAGACCAAGGGCGCACCCTCCCCGGCACCGCGCGCCATCATGGCCGCCGCCGTAGAGGGCTCGCAGGTCGACTTCGCCACCGCCGAGAAGATCGAAGCACGCTACTTCGTGTCCCTCGTCACCGGCCCCATCGCGAAGAACATGATCCAGGCGTTCTTCTTCGACATGCAGCACTGCTCCTCGGGCGGGGCCCGGCCCAAGGCCGCCGACGGCTCGGAGATCCCGCGCACCCAGTTCACGAAGGTCGGTGTCCTCGGCGCCGGCATGATGGGCGCCGGCATCGCGTACGTGTGCGCGAAGGCCGGCATCGAGGTCGTGCTCAAGGACGTCGAGCAGGCCTCCGCCGACAAGGGCAAGGCGTACTCGGAGAGCATCGAGGCCAAGGCCCTCGAGCGCGGTCGCACCACGCAGGAGAAGTCCGACGCCCTGCTCGCCCGCATCACCCCCACGACAGACCCGCAGGCCCTGGCGGGGTGCGACCTCGTGATCGAGGCCGTCTTCGAGTCGCCCGAGCTGAAGAAGAAGGTGTTCCAGGAGATCGAGGACATCGTCGCGCCCGACGCGCTGCTCGGCTCCAACACCTCGACCCTGCCGATCACCGACCTCGCCACGGGCGTCAAGCGGCCCGAGGACTTCATCGGCCTGCACTTCTTCTCGCCCGTCGACAAGATGCAGCTGGTCGAGATCATCAAGGGGGACAAGACCACCCCGGAGACGCTGGCCAAGGCGATCGATCTCACGCTGGCCATCCGCAAGATCCCGATCGTGGTCAACGACTCGCGTGGCTTCTACACCTCACGGGTCATCGGCACGTTCGTCAACGAGGCGATCGGGATGCTGGCCGAAGGCATCGAGCCCGCCACCATCGAGCAGGCCGGCCGCATCGCCGGCTACCCGGCGGCCCCGCTGCAGCTGTCCGACGAGCTGAATCTCAACCTCATGGTCAAGATCCGTCAGGCGACCCGCGACGCCGCAGAGGCCGCTGGTGAGGAGTTCGTCCCCGACGCCGTCGACCAGGTGATCCTCAAGATGGTCGAGGAGCTCGATCGTTCCGGCCGCGCCGCCGGCGCCGGGTTCTACGAGTACGCCGACGGCAAGCGCGCTGGATTGTGGTCGGGCCTCCGCGAGGCGTTCAACACCTCCCCGGACAACGCACCCCCGCTGCAGGATCTCATCGATCGCATGATCTTCGCCGAGGTCCTCGAGACGCAGAAGTGCGTCGACGAGGGCGTGATCGTCGACGACGCGGACGCCAACATCGGCTCCATCATCGGCATCGGATTCCCGGCGTGGACCGGCGGCACCCGCCAGTACGCCAAGAACTACTCCGAGCCGGGAGCCAAGGTCGCCACCGGGTACAAGGGCTTCGTCGCCCGCGCCGACGAGCTGGCCGCCAAGTACGGTGAGCGCTTCTCGCCCACCGAGTCGCTGAAGAAGCTGGCAGCCGAGCAGGGCTGACCTCCTCCCACACGGCCCGTACGGCGGTCGTCCCGGGGATACCGGGGCGGCCGCCGTACGAGCATCCCGGCGCGTGCGAACGCCTCTCGGTGTCACGGAACGTGTGCACCACCTCGCGTGGGAGGGCGTTCGGGGCCGTTGTCCCCATGGCCGATTCGCAGAAAGGGAATGTGAGATGTCTGGGCTTATCGCAGCCGACGATCTGCATAGCGGATATCTGATCCGACTCGGGGAGATGACCCTCTCGGAGGACGAGATCGTCGACTTCGCGTCCGCGTGGGATCCCCAGTGGTTCCACACCGATCCGGCGGCGGCGGCGACCGGGCACCACGGAGGGGTGATCGCCAGCGGTATCCACACCCTGGCGGTCCTCCAGAAACTCAGCGTGGAGGCGTTCTACTCACGGGCGGCCGTGATCGCCGGGCGCGGATTCGACCGCCTGCGCTTCACCGCACCGGTGCGTCCGGGCGACACGCTGAGGGGCTCGGTCACCGTGACCGAGGTGAGCCTCGACGAGACGAGGGGCCGCGTGGGGATGGACATCGAGATGCACGATCAGGACGCACGGACCGTCCTCACCGCCACGATGACGGTGTTCCTGTGGCGCCGCGGCCACGGTGGCGCCGCCGGCGGGTGACGGCGGGGCCGGGTGACACCGCCGGCGGGTGACGGCGGGGCCGGACCCGAACCCGATCCGCGCGAGCGCGTGGAATCCGGCGTCAGCCGCGCTCTGCGGCGACCCGGCCCATCCGCACGAACGCCTCGGTGAGCAGCTCGGCGGAGCAGGCGAAGTTCACCCGGGCGAAGCCCTTGCCCTCCGCGCCGAACGCCGGCCCGGGGCTGAGCGCCACCCGTCCCTCGTCGAGGAACGCCGCGGCCGGGTCGTCGCCCAGGCCCGGGTAGCCGCGCAGGTCGATCCACGCCACGAACCCGGCGTCGGGCCGGCGCCACCGCGCGCGGGGAAGGTGCTCGGCCAGCAGCCGCTCCATCAGATCGAGGTTCGACGCGAGCGCGGCACGCAGCTCATCGAGCCAGTCCAGGGACCCGGTCAACGCGGCCTCCGCGGCGAGTGCCCCGAAGTGCCCCACCGCGCCCGACAGCGCCGAGCGCCGGACGTGGAACCGCTCCGGGTTGCCGTTGATCACGAACGCGCACTTGAGTCCGGCGAGGTTGAACGCCTTGGACGCCGACGAGATGGCCAGCCCCACCTCGCGCGCGGTGTCGGAGACGGCCAGGAACGAGTGGAACTCCACGCCCGGCATGGCCAGGGGCGCCCAGATCTCGTCGGAGACCACCACGGCGTCGTGCCGCGCGGCCAGGTCGGCGAGCTTGGCCAACTCTGCCTGGCCGTGAAGAACGCCCGTGGGGTTGTGCGGGTGACTGAGCAGCACGGCCCGGGCCCCATCGGCCAACGCCTGCTCGATGCCCGCCAGGTCCAGGCGCGGGTCCTCGCCGTCGTGGTCGACCAGGGGCACCGCGACCGGCGTCATCCCCACGCGCCGGATCCACGGTCCGAACGGCATGTACACCGGCGGCGTGTACACCACGCCGCTCCCGGCCGGGATGGTCCGGGCGAGGGTCTCCCGCACGCCCACGCCGACGTCGTTGACCGGCACCACCGCGTCCTCCGGCACGTCGTACCCGAAGCGCGAGTAGTACCGCGCGCACACGCCGGCGAGTCGCTCGATCTCGGCGAAGTAGCCGGTGTCGCCGTCCGCCACCGCGGCGGCGAGGCGCTCCCGGATCGCCGGGGCGAGCAGGACGTCGGTCTCGGCCACGAACAGCGGCAGGACGTCCTCGGGGTAGGCCACCCACTTCTGGCTCCGCCGTCTACGCAGCTCGGACTCGGGGACATCCAGGGGGAACGGCACGGCGGTGGATCCTTTCGCAGCGGGTTCGACCGTCCCAGGTTACTCAGCTGCCGGGCACGAACCCCGGGTGCACCCACACGTCGAAGTCCCGGGAGTCGGCGCCGAACGGGGAGAGCGGCATCAGCGAGACCCACGTGGTGGTAGTCGAGCCGGGGACGGTGCCGGCGGGGATTCCGATACCGCCCGACGTGGTGGGCCATTCCCGCTCGTAGGCCAGGTCGTAGGCGCCCCGGACGCTCCCGTCGGCCGCGGACCCCGTCGATCCGGTGATCACGTCCGAGAGCACCGTGATGCGGTGGAGCCGGTGCGGCGTCCCCGAGGGGTCGCGTTGCCAACAGTCCGATCCCTGGGACACGTAGTTCGAGCACCAGATCTCCGTGTCCGTGCCGAACGGGGAGAGTACGCGCATGGGTGCTCCGTTCGGGGCCCAGAACTGCGGATCCGACGGCGCGACGGCGTAGGGCCAGTACGAGAGCTCGGCCCATCCGAACGGGCCGTCGGTGGCGGGTGGGAACGGGCGGTCGGCGGGCCAGGCGGGATCGTCGAGTGACTGGGCGAGGGCGGCGGGCGCGGTCGCGAGGGGGCCGAGCAGCGGCGTGGCCAGGATGACCGCGGCGAGAGCGACGCGGCGGAGTCGTGTGACGGTGCGTGACATGGACCCAGTCGACCACGCGAGCGGCACCCTCACAGGCCGAACCGCCAGACGTGAGTACACCGTGACGGGACCGTCACGACGGGTAGCGCAGGGGAAACAGCGGATTCCTACGGTGGCGTGGCACAGGGCGCCGGCGGGGCGCCCGCTACCGGGGAGAGGTGAAGCGATGACGCGCTCGCACGTGATCGAGGACTGGGATCCGGAGGACACGGCCCAGTGGGAATCCGGGGGCCGGCGCACCGCGATGCGCAATCTGTACTGGTCGGTGTTCGCCGAGCACGTGGGGTTCTCGGTGTGGACCCTGTTCGCCGTGATGGTGCTGTTCATGCCCACGGACGTCTACGGCCTGGACGCGCCGGACAAGTTCCTGGTCTCCGCGGTGGTCACCCTCACCGGCGCGTTCCTGCGCATCCCCTACACGCTGGCCACCGCGACCTTCGGCGGCCGCAACTGGACCATGTTCTCCGCGTTCGTGCTGCTCATCCCGGCGGGGGCGATGCTGTGGATCATGGCCAATCCCGGGCAGCCGCTGTGGCTGTACCTGGTGGTGGGCGCCCTCGCGGGCCTGGGCGGCGCCAACTTCGCCTCGTCCATGACCAACATCAACGCCTTCTTCCCGCAGCGCATGAAGGGCTGGGCGCTGGGCCTCAACGCGGGCGGCGGCAACCTGGGCGTGGCCACCATCCAGGTGGTGGGGCTCGTGGTGATCGCCGCGGCCGGAAACCGCTCGCCGCACTGGGTGATCGCGGTGTACCTGGTCCTGCTGGTGGTCGCGGGCATCGGCGCGGCATGCAAGATGGACAACCTCGAACACCACACCGTGGACGTGACGAGCATGCGCGACGTGGCAGGCGACCGCGACGGCTGGGTGCTGTCCCTGCTCTACATCGGTACCTTCGGCTCGTTCATCGGGTTCAGTTTCGCCTTCGGGCAGATGCTCACCATGACCTTCACCGGTAACGGGCAGTCCCCGGCCGACGCCGCTCTCCACGCCGCGCAGATCACGTTCCTCGGCCCGCTGCTGGGCTCGTTGACCCGCATGCTGGGCGGCCGCCTGTCCGACCGCTTCGGCGGTGCCCGGGTCACCCTGGTGACCTTCCTCGGCATGGCCGCGACGACGGTGGCGCTGATCGTCACCTCGAGCATGCAGGCGGCCGACGGCGGCCGACTGTCCGGCGGCGCGCTGGTGTTGTTCTTCGCGGCGTTCCTCACCCTGTTCGCGCTCACCGGAATGGGCAACGCCTCGGTCTACAAGATGATCCCCACCGTCTACGAGGCCCGCAGCCGCGGTCTGGACCTGCCGGATGCCGCCCGGGCGGCGTGGTCGCGAGCGCATTCGGGCGCCCTCATCGGGGTCGCCGGCGCGGTCGGCGCGTTCGGCGGGTTCCTCATCAACATGACCCTGCGCAGCTCCTACCAGTCGTCGGGGTCCGCGACCTGGGCGTTCGTGGCGTTCACGGTCTTCTACGTGGTGGCGGCGCTCGTCACGCGGGCGGTGTACCTCCGGCGTCCGACCGCCGCGCCGACGGGGGCCGGGGCAGCGGCGACAGTGCCCGGGGCCGCGGCATCCCGCACCGCGTCGGAACAGGGCCGGGCCGCACGTCCGGTGCCGGCCGCGCGCTGACCGACGGGGACGAGGGGACGACGACGACGAGGAGAGCACCATGACGACCGTTCGCAGCAGCCCGGAGGTGCCGAACCTGACGACGGTGCCCGAGCCCGTTGAGGCGGGCCCCGGCGGGGACCGGCCCACCCACACGCACTGCCCGTACTGCGCCCTGCAGTGCGCGATGACGGTGACGCCGGCGGCGGACCCGGCCGAGGCGGTCGAGGTGGCGCCCGTGTGGTTCCCCACCAACCGTGGCGGGCTGTGCCGTAAGGGGTGGGCGTCGGGAGAGCTGCTCGATCACCCGGGCCGACTCACCACCCCGCTCATCCGTCACGACGGGCGCCTGGAACCGTGTGACTGGGACACCGCCCTGGACCGGGTGGTCGAGGGGGTCCGCCGGGCGCAGGCCGCCGGCGGGCCCGACGGTGTGGCCGTGTTCGGCGGGGGCGGCCTGACCAACGAGAAGGCCTACCAGCTGGGCAAGTTCACCCGCCTCGCGCTGGGCAGCCGGCTCATCGACTACAACGGCCGCTGGTGCATGTCGAGCGCTGCGGCGGCTGCGAACCGCAGCTTCGGACTCGACCGCGGGCTGCCGTTCCCCGTCACCGACCTCACCGACGCCCGGGCCGTGATGCTCATCGGTGCCAACCCCGCCGACACGATGCCGCCGTTCCTCCAGCACCTCGACACGGCAGCACGCACCGGCGGGCTCGTCGTGGCCGACCCCCGGCTCAGCGCGACCGCGCGGCGCGCCCTCGACGGGGGCGGCGTGCACCTGCGCCTGCGCCCCGGCACCGACGCGGCTCTCGCGTTGGGACTGCTGCACCTCGTCGTCGTCACCGGCGCGGTCGACACGCAATACATCGCCGAGCGGACCAGCGGATTCTCCGACGCGTGGGCGCACGCCGCCGCCTGGCTCCCCGACCGCACCGAGCGCGTCACCGGCGTCTCGGTCGCCCACCTCGAGCGGGCGGTCGCCCTGCTCGCCGATGCCCGCGACGCCGGGGCGGGGTCGTACATCCTCACCGCCCGGGGCGCCGAGCAGCATGCCGACGGCACCGCCGTGGTGGGCGCTGCGATCGCACTCGCCCTCGCGTTGGGTCTGCCGGGGCGGCGGGGGAGCGGCTACGGCACCCTCACCGGGCAGGGAAACGGCCAGGGCGGCCGCGAGCACGGGCAGAAGGCCGATCAGCTTCCCGGGTACCGGATGATCACCGACCCCGCCGCCCGCGCGCACGTCGCCGGGGTGTGGGGAGTGGACCCGGAGCAGATCCCCGGGCCGGGTCTGTCGGCGTTCGAACTACTCGACTCGCTCGGCGGGCCGGGCGGGCCCACCGCGATGCTGCTCCACGCTTCCAACCCGGTGGTCTCCGCGCCCGACGCCGACCGGGTGGCCGAGCGGCTACGCGCGCTGGACACGCTGGTCGTGGCCGACTTCGTCCTCTCGGAGACCGCCGCGCTGGCCGACGTCGTCCTGCCCGTGCCCCAGTGGGCGGAGGAGGAGGGCACGCTCACCAGTCTCGAGGGCCGGGTGCTGCGGCGACGCCTGTCCGTCACCCCGCCCGCCGGCGTGCGCGACGAACTGTGGATCTGGCACGAGCTCGCCCGCCGCCTGGACCGCGGACCCGAGCGGTTCCCGACCGACGCTCGCGCGGTGTTCGATGAGCTCGCCCGCGCCTCCGCCGGCGGCAAGGCCGACTACTCGGCGATCGACTGGGACCGACTCGACGCCGGCGAGGCCCTCCACTGGCCGTGCGGCGCCGACTCGCCGGACGGCACGCCCCGCCTGTTCCTCGACCGCTTCGCCACGCCCGACGGCCGCGCCCGGTTCGTCGTGGACGAACCGCGCGCACCCGCCGAACCACCCGACGCCCAGTTCCCGCTGCTCGGCACCACCGGCCGCCTGCTCGCGCACTACCAGTCGGGCGCCCAGACCCGGCGGGTCGCCGAGCTCGCCGGCGCCGAACCGGACATGTGGGTGCAGGTCCACCCCGTCGTGGCACGCGCGGCCGGCCTGGTCGACGGCGAAGCGGCGCGCGTCGTGTCGCGGCGGGGCGCGGTCGAGGCCGTGATCCGCTGCGACGAGGACATGCGCACCGACACCGTATTCCTGCCGTTCCACTTCCCGGGCGACGGCCGGGCCAACCTGCTCACCCTGCCGGAGCTCGACCCGCACAGTCGGATGCCCGAGTTCAAGGTGTGCGCGGTCCGGCTGGAGGCGGCATGAGCGCGCGCCGCGTCGTGGTGGTGGGCGCCGGGATGGCAGCAGCCCGACTCGCGGAGGAACTGCGCGTCGGCGAGCCGGACCCGCAGCGGTTGTCGGTGACCGTGCTGGGCGCGGAACCGGAGGAACCGTACAACCGGATCATGCTGTCCCACGCCGTCGCGGCCCGGCCGGTCGCCGCCCCCGCCGCCCCCGACGCGCCCGCAGCGGCTCCCGCGGCCCCCGCCCCCGTCGCGCCAGCGCCGGTTGCCCGGCTCAAGCCCTCGGCCTGGTGGGAACGGCACCACATCACGGTCCGAACTTCTACACCTGTCGCGGCGATCGACCGCGCCTGCCGCGAGGTGGAACTCGCCGATGGCGAACGCATCGGCTACGACCACCTGGTCCTGGCCACGGGCGCCGCACCCCGCATCCCGCCCGTCGACGGCATCCGCGGTCCCGGCGGCGGCCTGGCGCCCGGCGCGTTCACCCTCCGGGATGCCGCGGGCCAGCGAGAACTGACCGCTCATCTCGCGGCCCACCCGGGCCCTGTCGCGGTCGTCGGTGCGGGCTTCATCGGTCTGGAGATCGCCTGCGCACTCGCCGGGGCGGGGCACGACGTCGTCGTCGTCCACCCCCGCGACCGGCCCATGAACGGGTGCCTCGACGCCGGCGCCGGCGCCGTACTGGTCCGCGCCCTCGCCGCGCTCGGGGTGCGGGTGCTGACCGGCGTGCGCGCCACGCGGTGGGACGGGGCCACCCTGACGCTCGACGACGGCGAGGTGCGCTGCCGGACCGTCGTACTCACCGCCGGGTCCGCGCCGCGGACGGACCTCGCACGCGACGCCGGGCTGGAGGTGGGCCACGGCGTGGTCGTCGACGACGAGCTGGCCACCAGCGATCCCGCCATCTCCGCGATCGGCGACTGCGCGCAGCACCGGGGCGTCGTCAGCGGACTGGTCGCACCCGCCTGGGACCAGGCCGTGGCGCTGGCCGCCCGGCTCAGCGGCGCGGACCCGCAGGCGAGATACCTCGGGGGCGCGGAGGTGACCAGGCTCAAGGCCCACGGGCTCGACGTGGTCGCCCTGGGCTCGCTCGCGACCGACGTCTACGGATCGCGGTGCCCCGACACCGGTGCGCCCATCGAGGTCACGACCCTGAGCGAACCCGCCCGCGGCCGGTATGCGCGCGTCGACGTGGCGGGGGGACGGGTGGTGGGGGCGGCGCTGGTGGGGCACCCGGAGCCCGTCGGGACACTGACGCAGCTGTTCGAGAACGCTCTTCCCGTGCCGGACGACGTCGTGTCGGTGGTGCTGGGACGCGCCGAGGCGGTGGCCGCACAGACCCCGTCGACGATGCCGGCCGCGGCGGTGGTCTGCCGCTGCAACGGTGTGAGCAAGGGGGACCTGGTCGCGGCCTGGGCCGACGGCGCGCGCGACAACGATGCCCTGGCGCAGCGGACCCGCGCCGGGACGGGCTGCGGTGGGTGCTCGTCGGCGGTCGAAGGGATATGCGGATGGCTACAGGAGGCTGGATGACGGGGGACGAGCGGTCACGGGACGCGGCGGCGGGGGCGTGCGGTGCTGCGGCGGGGGCGGACGAGGCGGTGGAGGGAAACCTGCCGGACACACGCCTCGTTCATGATGGGGGAGTGACCGATTCCGACGTGACCACCTCCGAACCCGATCTCCCGCTGCTCGGACGCACTGTCGCCGTCACCGCCGCCCGGCGGGCCTCCGAACAACGGACCCTCCTCGAGCGGCGCGGGGCCACCGTCCTGCACGCCCCGGCGATGCACATGATCCCCATCGCCGAGGACACGGTGGTGCGCGAGGCCACCGGGCGCCTGCTCGACGCGCCCGCCGACCTCATGGTGCTCACGACCGCGGCCGGCGTGCGCTGGTGGATGCAGGTGTGCGAGGAATGGGGCCTGGCCGACGACCTGCTCGAGCTGATGGGCGCGGTCCCGCTGTACTCCCGCGGACCCAAGACCACCGGCGCGATCCGTGCCGCCGGCCTGCGCGAGCACGCCTCGGCCAAGAGCGAGGCCAGCCCGGAGCTGCTGGAGATGCTGCTCGAGCGCGGCGTCGAGGGCCTGACGATCGGCGTCCAGATCCAGGGCGCCGGCTCCGGGTGGAACCCGATGTCCGTGCTGCTCGACGGTCTGCGCGAGGCGGGTGCCGACGTGATCGAGGTGCCCGTCTACCGCTGGGAGCTGCCCGACGATCTCGCGGCACTCGACGATCTGGTGCGGACCATCGCGGCGCAGGGCGTCGACGGCGTGACCTTCACCGCGGCCCCGGCGGTGGTGGCGGTGCTCACGCGTGCCGAGGCACTGGGCGTGTTCGACGACCTGCTCGAGGCGCTGGACGCGCCCGTCGCCGCGCTGTGCGTGGGGCCGGTGACCGCGGCGCCGTTGGCCGAGCTCGGTGTGCCGTTCACCAGCCCGGACCGGATGCGGCTGGGGTCACTCATGCGGCACACCACCGACGAGCTCGCCGCCCGGACCGCGCCGATCGAGGTCGCCGGGCACGAGCTCACCGTGTGTGCGGCGGCCGCACTGGTCGACGGCAAACCGGTGGAGCTCACCCCGGCCCAGCTCGCGCTGCTGCGGGCCCTCGCCCGGCGCCCCGGGGCCTGCGTGAGCCGCGATGACCTGCTCGCGGCTCTCCCCGGAGACGGCACCGACCTGCACGCCGTCGAGACCGCGATGGGTCGCCTGCGGCGCGCGCTCGGCGTTCCCGACCTCGTGACGACCGTCGTCAAGCGCGGGTACCGACTCAGCATCTAAAGGCGCCGCCGGCCCTGCGGACTCCTCGACCTATGCGCCCTGAATGGTCCGAACCCGCAGCGTAACCCGCCTGTGAATGTGCATTCTGCCATCGCACGCCAGCGGGGCGGGGCACGCAGAAGGGGCGGCGCACGCAGAAGGGGCGGCGCACGCAGAAGGGGCAGCGCACCCGCGAGTGGGTGCGCTGCCCCTGGTTCGGGCCGGGCCGGGCCGGCGGCGCGCAGGGCCTGGGGACTACGCCGCGATCACGCGGGCATGCCGGACGGCGGGCTGGGTAGCCACGAACACCGTGCCATCGGCGGCGACCCGGGCGGGGAACACCGAGAGTCCGTGCGAGGGGTCGTCGAGGCCGCGACCGTCGGCGAGCGCATAGGCCTGCTTGCCGATCGGTGAGATCACCGCGGGTTCGCCGGCGCGGTCGCCCACCAGGCCGCGGCTCATCACGGCGGCCCGGGCGACGGGGTCGATGTTGCAGAGGGCGCGGACCTCGTCGTCGTCGATCTTGTAGACCGCCACCTGGCGGCCGTCGGGCAGCAGGGCGGCGACCCCACGCCCCGGGATGAGGCGGCCGACCGGGCAGACGGCGATCTCGGCGGGGCGCGCGGCGCCCGATGCGGGAGCGGGGCGGGTGGCGGTGAACAGCTGGGTGGTGGTCATGACGGATCTCCTCCTGGTGGGCGGAACTGGTGAGCGGAAGTCGTGGGCGGAAGTAGTGGGCGGAGCTGGTGAGCAGGAGTCGTGGGCGGGGTGGCCGGCAGAGCTGGCCGGTGTCCGGCGCGGGACCGTCAGACGCGGGCCGGCATGGACGGCGAACCGAGCAGGACCGGCACCTTGCGGCCGTCGCGCTCCTCGAACTGCACGGTGGGGTCGGGCGCCTCGGGGGCGTTGATGAAGGAGACGAACCGGCCGAGCTTGTCGGGGTCGTCCAGGACGGCCGCCCACTCGTCCACGTACCCCTCGACATGCGATTCCATCCGGCCCTCGAGCTCGGCCGCGAGCCCCAGTGAGTCGGAGCAGACGACCTCACGAAGGTGGTCGATGCCGCCTTCGAGCGACTCCAGCCACGGTGCGATCCGCTGCAGGCGCTCGGCGGTGCGGACGTAGAACATCACGGTGCGGTCGATGTAGCGGATGAGCTGGTCGTCGGTGAGATCCCCGGCCAGCAGCTGGGCGTGCCGCGGCGTCGCGCCCCCGTTACCACCGACGTAGAGGTTCCACCCGGTCTCGGTGGCGATCACGCCGACGTCCTTACCGCGCGCCTCGGCGCACTCGCGGGCACAGCCGGAGACGCCCATCTTGATCTTGTGCGGCGCCCGCAACCCGCGATACCGAGTCTCGAGCAGGACCGCCATCCCCACGGAGTCCTGCTGGCCGTAGCGGCACCACGAGGTACCCACGCAGCTTTTCACCGTGCGCAGCGACTTGCCGTAGGCGTGACCGGACTCCATGCCCGCGTCGACCAGGCGTCGCCAGATCTGCGGCAACTCCTCCACACGCGCGCCGAAGAGATCGATCCGCTGGCCGCCGGTGACCTTGACGTACAGGTCGTGGTCGCGTGCGATCTCGCCGATCACGATGAGCTGATCGGCCGTGACCTCCCCGCCGGGCATCCGCGGGACCACCGAATAGGTGCCGTTCTTCTGAATGTTGGCCAGGAAGTGGTCGTTGGTGTCCTGCAGCGAGGCCTGCTCGCCGTCGAGAACATGGTCGGAGCTGGTCGAGGCGAGGATCGAAGCGACGGTGGGCTTGCAGATGTCGCAGCCGGAGCCGCGGCCGAAGCGCCCGATCAGGCCGGAGAAGGTCCGGATCCCGGTGACCGTGACGATCTCGAACAGCTCCGAGCGGGACTGGTCGAAGTGCTCGCACAGTGCCGTGGACTGCTCGACCCCCTCGGCCTCGAGCACCTGACGCATGAGCGGCAGGCACGACCCACACGAGGTGCCGGCGCGGGTGCACGCCTTGAGTGCCGGGACGTCGCACGCCCCGCCGCAGATCGCGTCGCGCAGCGTGCCCTTGGTGACGGCGTTGCAGGAACAGATCTGGGCGTCGTCGGGCAGCGACTCCACGCCGACACCCCCGCCGTCCGCCGCGGCGCCGGGAGTGATGAGGGACAGGGGATTCGACGACGGCAAGGTGCGCCCGAGCAGCGGCTTGAGCAGCTGGTACGGGCCCGCGTCCCCGACGAACACCCCGCCGAGCAGGGTCAGGGCGTCGTCGCTGAGGACGAGTTTGGAGTAGGTGCGGGTGACGGGATCGTCCACCACCAACTCGAGGCAGCCGGGCGTGCGCCCGTGGGCGTCGCCGAAGCTGGCCACGTCCACGCCCATGAGCTTGAGTTTGGTGGCGAGGTCGGCGCCGGTGAACTCGGCGTCGGCGCCCGGACCGTCGCCCAGCCGGGCGGCGACCACCTCGGCCGAGGCGTAGCCGGGCCCGACCAGGCCGTAGCAGGTGCCCTCGATGGCCGCGCACTCGCCGATCGCGAACACGTGCGGGTCCGAGGTGCGGCACGCCCGGTCGGTCAGCACGCCGCCCCGCTCGGCCAGCGCCAACCCGGCCGCGCGGGCGAGCTCGTCACGGGGTCGCACACCGACGGAGAACACCACGACCGCCGCCTCGACCGCGGTCGTCTCGCCGTCGTCGCCGGTCAGGGCCACTTGGACTCCGTCGACACCGTCGCACGGTTCGATCACCGTGTCGGTCACGCTCAGGTGCACCTCGATGCCGCGGTCGCGGATGAGGTCGCCCAGCAGTGCGCCGCCGCGACCGTCGACCTGGACGGGCATGAGCCGGTCGTTGCGCTCCACGACGTGCGGGGTCAGCCCGATCAGACTCAACGCGTTGGCGGCCTCGATGCCGAGCAGCCCGCCGCCGATCACGACGCCGTGCGCGCCGGGCCCTGCGGTCTCGGCGGCCGCGCGGATCGCGTCGAGGTCGTCGAGGGTGCGGTAGACATGGCAGCCGGGCAGGTCGTGACCGGGCACGGGCGGGACGAACGCGCGCGAGCCGGTGGCCAGGACCAGCGTGTCGTAGGAGATGAGCTCGCCGGAGTCGAGTTCGACCTGCCGCGCGGATCGGTCGATCGCCGTGACGAGGTGGCCGGAACGGACGGTGACCCGCGGGTCGGCGGAGTGGCGGGCGTCCTCGAGGTGCAGGGCCGCACGTTCCCAGGCGCCGACGTAGGCCGAGAGGCCCACGCGGTCGTACGCGGGATCGGGTTCCTCGCCGATCACCGTGACGGCCAGGTCGGTGTCGGCGTACCGCGAGCCGAGGGTGGAGACGAATCGGTGGGAGACCATCCCGTGCCCGACGACGACGATGTGCTCAGTCATTCCTGGACCTCCTTCGAGCCTGTACCGATCAGGCTAGGAAGGCGGTGTTGCGGAACTGTGGCGTCGGATCACGGTCCCGTGACGCTTAGTTCACAGGGGGCCCGGCGGCGGGTGAGGCCGCGGACGGGCTACGGGTGCGGGCGTGCCGAGGGCGCGCGGATGCCGGGAACCGGGTGAGGGCGGTCGCTTGCGCAGATGCCGGGGGAGGGGGGCCGCTCAGTCGAGGGGGAGCAGGCTCGTCGGCGTGGCCGAGACCTCGTCCACCCGGTCGAGGTTCTGGCGCACCCGCTCCCACTCGCCGGAGGGGATCTCCTTCTCGAGTCGGCGCAGGACGGCCTTGTCGGAGGTCGCCCATGCGACGGGCATGGGTGAGATGAACTGGTACAGGTTGTCGCCGCCGCGGGCGCTGCGGTTGCCGACCACGGCCACGCACGGCACGCGCTCGCCCACGCGAACGTCGTGACCCGGGAGCTTCTCGCAGCTGCGGACGGCCAGCGCGGGGAGCTTTCCGGCGGAGCGGTCGACGGCACGGTCGACCAGCGCCAGGAGGGTCAGCCCGCGGGGGCGCACCTCGGCGATGATGGCCGGGACGAGTTCCGAGGTGGCGTAGGTGCGCTGCATCGAGCCCATTTTGCGCGGGATGTACCCGATCATCGCCAGGCATCCGAGAGCGAAGACCCCGGCCAGCGCGGCGACGATCCAGGCCCAGGCCTCGAAGCCGGAGTAGATGAGCAGGCCCACGGCCGCGGCCAGGACGAGCACACCGAGGATGCCCGCGGACCACTGCAGCCGCCGCACCTCGGCGAGGCTCTCGTTGTGCTTGCGGACCCAGGCGTCGTCGACGGGGATGTCGGCGAGGCGGTACTGCTCGTGCGGGGCGCGGGGGGTGCGATCGGCGGCCATGGGTCCAGTATCCCAGGAACCGTCCGGACCGGACCCGCGGGTGGTCGCCGGCGTCAGCCGACCTCGGGGATCGGCGGCCCCAGCAGGTCGTCGGCGTCGATGATCCGGTAGGCGTACCCCTGCTCGGCGAGGAACCGCTGCCGGTGCGCGGCGTACTCGGCGTCGAGGGTGTCGCGCGAGACCACCGAGTAGAAGTGTGCCTGGCCGCCGTCGTGCTTGGGCCGCAGCAGCCGGCCCAGCCGCTGCGCCTCCTCCTGCCGGGAGCCGAACGTCCCCGACACCTGCACGGCCACGCTGGCCTCGGGCAGGTCGATCGAGAAGTTGGCGACCTTGGACACCACGAGCGTGGAGATCTCCCCGGCGCGGAACGCGTTGAAGAGCTTCTCGCGCTCCTTGTTGAAGGTGGAGCCCTGGATGACGGGCGCGTCGAGCTCGTCGCCGAGTTCCTCGAGCTGGTCGAGGTAGGCACCGATCACCAGGGTCGGGGCGCCCGCGTGCTTGGCGAGGATGCTCTTGACCACCGGGATCTTGGTCCGCGCGGTCGAGCACAGCTTGTACTTGTCCTCCGCCTCGGCGGTGGCGTAGAGCATCCGCTCGTTCTCCGTGAGCGTCACCCGTACCTCGACGCAGTCGGCCGGGGCGATCCAGCCCTGCGCCTCGATGTCCTTCCACGGGGCGTCGTACCGCTTGGGTCCGATGAGGGAGAAGACGTCACCCTCGCGGCCGTCCTCGCGCACCAGGGTGGCGGTGAGCCCGAGTCGGCGCCGGGACTGCAGGTCCGCGGTCATCCGGAACACCGGCGCGGGCAGCAGGTGCACCTCGTCGTAGATCATCAGCCCCCAGTCGCGGGAGTCGAACAGCTCCAACGCCCGGTGGACGCCCTTGGTCTTGCGGGTGACCACCTGGTAGGTGGCGATGGTGACCGGGCGGATCTCCTTGCGCTCACCGGAGTATTCACCGATCTCGTCCTCGGTCAGCGTGGTGCGGGCCAGCAGCTCCCGCTTCCACTGCCGACCGGCGACCGTGTTGGTCACCAGGATGAGCGTGGTGGCCTTGGCCTTGGCCATCGCGGCCGCCCCGACCATCGTCTTGCCCGCGCCGCAGGGCAGCACGACGACACCCGAGCCGCCCGCCCAGAACGAGTCGGCGGCCATCTGCTGGTAGTCGCGCAGCTCCCAGGGCTCGGACTCGGTGGACAGGTCGATGTCGTGGGCCTCACCGTCGACGTACCCGGCCAGGTCGTCGGCGGGCCAGCCCACCTTCAGCAGCTCCTGCTTGAGGCGGCCGCGCTCGGACGGGTGCACCACTACGGTGTCGGTGTCGATGTCGGCGCCGAGCATGGGGGCGATCTTCTTGTGGCGTTTGACCTCGGCGAGCACCGCGGAGTCCAGGGAGACCAGGGTCAGTCCGTGGACCGGGCTCTTGACCAACTGGAGCCGGCCGTAGCGGGCCATGGTCTCGGCGATGTCCACCAGCAGCGGCTGCGGGACCGGGAAGCGGGAGAAGTTGACCAGCACGTCGACCACCTGCTCGGCGTCGTGCCCGGCGGCCCGGGCGTTCCACAGCGCCAGCGGCGTGATCCGGTAGGTGTGGACGTGCTCGGGGGCGCGCTCCAGTTCGGCGAACGGGGCCAGCGCCTGGCGCGCGTCGTTCGCCTGATCGTGGTCGATCTCCAGCAGCACGGTCTTGTCCGACTGGACGATCAGCGGTCCACCACTCACTCCGGCCCTCCTCGGGGTCTCACCGGACCCGCGTGGGTCCGACCCTCCATTGTCCAGGAATCCGGGTCAGCGGGTCGGGTCGACGTCGGAGACGGAGATCACGCGGTGCAGCGGGAGGGTGACGGGCTCGGCGGAATCGGGCTCGATCCCCTCGATCCGACCCCCGCCGACGGAGGCCGGCACGAGCAGTCGCGCGGTGGACCGGCCCTGGGCGTCGACGACCGAGACGGTGACGGCGGTGCCCGTGCTCGCCGCGTCGTGCAGGCGGGCGATGGCGGCCTCGCCGGTGTACGCGCCCCCTGAAGTACCCCGCGCCGAGCGCACCCGGTCGGCCGAGCGCATCGCCGCGACGGCCGCCCGCAGTTCGGAGGGGGTGGCCGTGCGCGTGGGGACGCGGGGCGCGCGGGTGATGCGGCTCTCCCGGACACGGGCCACCGGCCGGGTCAGGGCGACGACGGCGCCGGTCGTGTCCTCGACGACGGGGGAGAACCCGTGCTCGCGCAGGGCCTCCACCAGGTCCAACGGCCGGGCCTGGGAGATGAGGACGGTCGGCGCGACGGTCCGCAGTGCGCAGTTCTCGGCCACCGGGGAGCTGAGGACCTGGGCGACCAGCGACGGGTCGTCGCACCGGACGAAGGACAGGGCGGTACCCACCCGCAGCCGACCGTGACGACGGGCCACGTCCTCGATGAGGTAGTCCAGCGATTGCGGGACGGGGGTGACGGAGGTCCGGGCGAGCAGGTCCCGGATCCCCGCCGCCGTGCGCCCGGCGTCGAGTGCGCGACGCACGGAGGTCTCGGTGACGCGGTAGGTGGTGGCGGCGCCGGCCGACTCGACGTCGGCCAGGAGCGCGAACTCCGCGGCGAGCTCGGGCACGAGCGGGCCGGGGGCGAGGATCGTCAGGTCGGCCTGGACGATGACCTCCGAGACCGGGTCTGGCAGGGCGGCGACGAGGACCGGTTCGAGGTCCTCGACGCCGGGGGCGGGGGTGCCGTCATGGGTGGTGGCGGTGTGGGTGGCGGCTCCGGCGACGGGTGCGTGGGTGTCGCCGGCGAGGGCCCTGGCCGCGCTGGTGGCGGTGGTCCCGACGACGAGTCCCATCAGACGCGCCTCCGCCACGGTCTCGGCCACGGGCCGGGAACCCGCACGCGAGAACCACACCGGCGAGGACCAGCGCACCACCTCCGTCAGCAGTGTGGCGTCGGGCTCCGCTGCGGGGTCCAGGGCGGCCAGCGCCTTCAGGACCCGGATCCGTTCGGTGGGTCCGGGCGGGCCGATGGGCTCACCCAGTGCGGGCACGGTGCCGCCGCCCTCGATCTCGGACCCGACCCTCCACGGCGTCCGCGGCATGGACCACCACGCGAGGACGAGCTCGGCCCAGCGGCGTGCGGGTTCGCGGGCCGACCACACGTCGGCGGCCTCGGTGGGCGCCCACACCGAGTCGAAGGCCACGTCGCCGACGTCGGCGTCGCCGACCGCGATGAGTCCCGCGGCCGCGAGGACCTCGAGCAGCAGGGGGAGCTCGCGCTCGACGAGGCCGGAGGCGCGGGCCACCCGCCGCAGTTCGCGCACCCCGACACCGCCGGCTTTGAGGGTGGCGGCCGGGGCGGTCGACAGGGCGGAGAGGACCGAGTCGCAGCGGTGCAGCAGCTCGAGGGCCGCGACGCCGCCGGAGGCGTCGACCCGGCCCGCCCCGCCCGCGGCCGCCCCGGCCCTCGGAGCGGCCCACGCAGGGGCGTGGAGCAGCGACGATCCCTCGTCGCGGGCGCCGTGGCGGGCCCGGTCCAGCGCGTGGGCACGCGGGACGACCACCTCGCCGTCGTCCCCACCGGTCACCTCCGCGAGCCCCGCGCCGGCCAGTTCGGTCGCGGCGGCACGCACCGGCTCCGACGCCCCGGCGCCGAGAGCCCCGACGGGGGTGCGCCCGCGGGCGATCGCCTCGAGCACCCCGACCGCCGGAGCGGACAGGCCGCCCCAGGCGACGTCGAGGGCGGCGCCCGCGGGCTCGCCGGGGTGCGGCGCCACCACCGGGGCCGACCGGACGGCCACCGCCGTGACGGGCACCATCCGGACATGGTCCCCTCCGCCCCAGAGCAGGGTGAGGTCGCGGAGACGGGCGAGGGCGGCGTGGAAGACGGGCTCGTCGTCGTCGACACCCAATCGGCCCGACACCGCGCCCAGCGGCACCGTCCCGGAATCGGCTCCCACCGCGGCGGCGGTGGCCAGGACCACGAGCTCCGGCCACGTCAGGGTCCCCAGCGCGCGGGCGGTGGACGCCGGCAACCGCAGCCTCGACGCGAGCACGTCGATCGAGGCCGGGGGAGGGGTGGCCACATCTGGACGCGACTCGCACACGCGGACGAGCGCGTCATCGGACAGTCCGGCCAGCCACGCGGGGAAGTCCGGCTCGTCGCCGGCGGCACCGGGGGAACCAGCACGGCGGGGGGCGACACGGCGGGAGGAGGCTCGGGAACTCGGCATGATCCGTCCCAGCCTAGTGAGATCGCGGCGGCGGTGAGGACCGTCCGGGTCCGATACGACCCGGATGCTGACGGGACGCCCGCGAGGTGAGACACTGGACACGTGGCTGCCAAGAAGAATCTGACCCATGACAACCCGGGATGGCCCGACGCCTCGTTCGGCGAGCACCCGGTGACCGAACTCGCCGCGCTGGTCGCGGGAGGCCTGTCCCCCTTCGGGCAGGAGACCTTCCCGCTGCCGCAGCATCGGCTGGGCTACCTCCACCCGGAGACGGTGGTCAACAGGACCGTCCGCACCCGCTGAGCGCGACGCACTCACACACGAGGAAGGGCCGCCACTCCCTGCAGGGGGTGGCGGCCCTTCCTCGTGGTCCGTGGACCGGGGCTGCGCGGGTGACGCGTCAGTTGGCCAGGTAGGTGGCGAAGAAGCCGTCCACCAGGTCCTGGTTGCCGGCGTAGGCGGCGTCGACGGCGTCCCGGTTGGCCTCGTAGGTGTCGGCGATCGGCAGCACGATGCCGCGGCCCTCGGCGAAGGAGGACAAGGTCGCCACGTGATCGGCGGCGGTGACCGCCTCCGGGGCGGCGGGCGCGGCCGGGGCGTGGGCACGCGGGGCCGGCGCGGGCGCCGGGTTGGACAGGTCGCGCGGGGTCGGCGCGGAGTTCAGGCCCAGCTTGGCCGAGCAGGCGGGCCAGGCGCCCCAGCCCTGACCGGCGAGGGTCTTCTCGGCGATCGCGATCTGCTGCTCGCGCGTGGCCTGGTTGGCCGTCGGGGCGTACTGCGTACCGCCGTAGGCGGCCCAGGTGCTCGGCGAGAACTGCAGGCCGCCCTGGTACCCGTTCCCGGTGTTGATGCCCCAGTTGCCGCCGGACTCACACTGGGCCAGGCGGTCCCAGTCGGAGTCGGGGGCGGCGTTGGCGGCCGGCGCGAGGGCCAGGCCGGCGGCGGAGAACGCGGTGCCCGCGAGGACGACCTTCACAGCGTTCCTGGGCGCTGAGGAGGCGGCGGCGGCACGGTGGCGTCCGGTGTAAGAGGTCATGTCGTCAGTCCTTTTCACTCTGTGCCTACGGGGTGAGCTGTCGGGTTCGGACGAGTGCGTCCGGCCGCCGGTGGCGGCTTCACCCCAAGGCGACCATCGGTCGCCGGGCCCGTGGTGGGCCCTGTCGGGTCCCCCGTCCCCGCCCGGGTAATGGTCACTGTGGCATCGGCCGCTGGGCGGGGTTCGGTAGGTGCGTCCGATGCCGACTCGCTGACGAGTCTGCTACGAAACTGTAGCGGTCCGATGCCGGATCGTCACCATTCTGAAATAAACCGAGGCAGTCTGGGGCTGACGTGCGTGCCGTTATCGGCTCGTTACCAGCGGTGTTCGCGGGAGGGTGTGGTTGATCACACCGAGGGCGGTCGCGAGCCGAGGATGGCGTAGAGCAGCCCCAGCAGGAACCCGACCGGCGTGAACAGCATCGCGCCGAGATACAGGAGGGTCGGCGCGTCGCGGCCGAGCACGAACGGGGTCAGCGCCGCCGCGACGGTGAACAGCACCCCGATCGTGAAGATGACGAGCGCCGTCACGAACAGGCCCCGGCGTCGTGGCCGCACGGGGTCGGCTGCCCGGGTGGACGCCGCGGCGTCAGGTGTCCAGGGGTCGTCGGCGGGGCGTCGATCGTCGGCGGTCACACGGGGAGGTTACCGCTCGCCTCGCGGTGGGCACCAACGCGCACGAGGGTAGTCTCGGGGCATCAGTCATGGTTGTCGGTCGCGTATGCCGCGTCCGGTCGGAAGGTGGTTCGCGGTGCCCAGCGGCAAGGTCAAGTGGTACGACGCGGAGAAGGGCTTCGGCTTCCTGTCCCAGGAGGGTGGCGAGGATGTCTACGTGCGCTCCGAGGCGCTGCCCGCGGGGGTCGAGACGTTGCGTCCGCGCCAGCGCGTGGAGTTCGACATGGTCTCCGGGCGCCGCGGCCCCCAGGCGTTGCGCGTGGTGGTCCACGACGAGCCGACGGTCGCGGAGGAGCGGGCCCCGAGGAGCGGGCCCCGACGTTCGGCGGACGAGCTGCACGGGATGGTCGAGGACATGATCAAGGTGCTCGAGTCGACCGTCCAGCCCGAGTTGCGCCGTGGTCACCGGCCGGAGGCCAAGGTCTCGGGCCGGGTGGCGTCGGTGCTCCGCGCGGTCGCGCGCGAGCTGGACGCCTGACCCACGGATCAGTCGGCGTAGGTGAAGCGCACCGACCACTCGCCGTTGAGGATCGACTCCGACCCGTCGGCGGCATAGACGATCGCGACCGCACGGATGGCGAGGCCCTCGATCCGGCCCTCCTCCGGGGTGGTCACGGGCACCAGCAGCTGGCCCGGCCCGCCGGCCTCGACGGTGTAGTCGCGGGAGCCGTCGGCGCGGATCTCGTAGACGTCCATCGTCGACGCACGCAGCTCTCCGGGCAGCCGGACGGTGAGGATGTCCTCATCCTGCACCCGGAACTCGCCGACCGGATTGGTGAAGGTGTTCCCGTCCAGGTCGGTCGCGGTGAATGGCAGCACGGTCACCTGGCTGCGATCGCTCGCGACGGTCACCTCGGGTAGTGCACCGTATCGGGCCTCCGAACCCTGCCAGGCGCCGACGATCGCGGCGATCATGATGATCATCCACGCCGCGATCGCCCAGGTGATGGGACGGATACGGGAGCCGGTCGACGGGGTCTCGTTGCGGGAGCTCACTCCCTCATTCTGCCGAGGGGCCGGGTGTCGGCCACACCCGGGTCGCGCGGCGGGCCCGGGAAGCGCGGCCTGTTGCCGCCGAGGCCGGGGACGAGGGTCGACCCGCGGCCGGTCAGGTGCGATTGCGCGAACATCAGGGCGCCGACCACGGCGATCACCGAGAACCCCACGGTGAAGTCGGTCGGCAGGAGGACGCCCAGTGCTCCGCCGAGGACCCACGCCACCTGCAGGGCGGTCTCGGAGCGACCGAAGGCCGAGGAGCGTGCGGCGTCCGGGATGTCCGTCTGGACCGACGCGTCGAGGGCGACCTTGCCCAGGGCGCTGCACACCGCCGCGACGAGCGCGAGGACGGCCGCGGCCCAGATGGTCCCGAGGAACGCGGCGACGACGGCGGTCGCCAGGGCCGCCCCCGCGGCCGTGCCGGCGATCCGTTCGGGCCGGCCCAGCGGGAGCCGCGCACCGACGGCGTTGCCGGCGAAGGTACCCAGCCCGCCGGCGGCGCCCGCCATCGCCAGGAGGCCGGCCTGCTCGATCGCGGTGGCGTCCTCCTGGGCCTTGGCCATGAACGCCAGGAACAGGGTGAGGAAGCCGGTCATGAAACGCAGGAGCGACACCGCCCACAGGTTCGCCAGGACGTTCCTGCCCAGCGGCCGCGTGAGGACCGCCCGGAGGTCACCGGTCAGACTCGGGCCCCGCTCCATCCGCAGGGTGGCGGACTCCTCGTCCCGGGACGCCTCGGCGTGCGCGGGGATGGTCACGGCGACGTAGGCCGCGACGAGGGCGACCGCTGCGAGCAACCACAGGGCGGCGTCGGAGTCCCACAGCCATGCCACGGCGCCGGCTGTGGCCCCTGCGATGAGGCTGCCGCAGACGTGCCCCAGCACGGTCAGGCGGGAGTTGGTGCGGACCAGGTCCAGGGTCGGGGGCAGCACGTGGGGGGTGATGGACGCCTTGACGACGCCGAACGTCTTGGACAACACGAGCATGCCGAGCGCGAGGGGGTACAGGAGCCAGGAGTCGAAGTTCAACGCGAGGATCACCGCGAGCACCGCACGCAGGGTGAACGTCAGTGAGACGGTGAGACGTCGGCCCCGGTGGAGGCGGTCCAGGGCGGGGCCGATGACGGGCGCGATCAGCGCGAACGGCGCGACCGTGACCAGGAGGTACAGCGCCACGCTGGCGCGGGACTCCGCGGTCGCGGCGGAGAAGAACAGGGTGTTGGCCAGGGCCACGGCGAGAATCGCGTCGCAGGCGAAGTTGGCGACCGTGACGTAGCTGAGCGGAGCGAGTCCCGAACGGTCCGCGCCGTCGGCGTGGAAGACCCGGCGCACGCCCCGTCCGGCGGAGGAGGCGGCGCGGCGCGCGGGACCGGCGGTACGCTCACCCAACGAGGCGCACCTCGTACATGGTCGGCCACAGCTTGCCGGTGAGCAGGACGTTCCCGGAGTCCGGCAGTGCCGCGATCCCGTTGAGCACGGCATCGGGGTCGGCGGGCCGCGGTTGCTGGAGCTGCCCGGCGTCGTAGATGGCGGTGACCTGCCCCGTGGCGGGGTCGATCCGCACGATCTCGTCGGTCATCCACACGTTCGCGAGGACCGAGCCGTCCGCACACTCCAGCTCGTTGAGCCGGGTGACCGGCGTGCCCCCGGAGGTCACCGACACGCGTCCGGTCGGCTCGAAGGTCGTCGGGTCGCGGAAGGTCAGGGTGTCGGAGCCGTCGCTCATCACCAGCGCCGTGCCGTCGGAGCACAGGCCCCAGCCCTCGCCCTCGTACGGGACCTCGGAGCGCACCTCGAGGGTCTGCGGGTCGCGGTTGTGGGCGATGCCCTTCTGCCAGGTGAGGGTCCACAGGGTGTCGGGGGTGACGGCCAGGCCCTCGCCGAACTCGTCCCCCGCCATGGCGACGGTCACCGCGGGCTCGCCACCCCCCAGCGGTCGACGCTGGACCACGGAACGGCCGACCCGCCCCGTCGACTCGTAGATCTCGTCGCCCACCACCTGTAGCCCCTGGGTGAACAAGGACGGGTCGTGCTCGAGCGTGCGCACGACCTCCACCGAGCCGCGCGCGGGTTGCGGGTCCGACGGCCCGACCGGCACCCGGGGGGCCGCCGAACTCCCGGCGGCCGAGCCGGAGGGGACGCTCGACGAGGCCAGGGAAGCGCCGGCGGAGGTGGTGGCGGGCGGTGCTCCTCCGTCGTCCGAGGAACACGCCGTGAGTGCGGCGACGAGGCTCAGGGACACGACGAGGGGGCCGACCGGGCCGAGGGCGCTGCGCATGCCCCCCAGGATGCCGCACGACGGGCCGGGCCGTGACCTCCACGCGGAGATGCGCATAATGGGAGGGGTGAACACCGGGGTAGGCACGGATCAGGGGTCGGATTTCGACGGCGCGCTGCGTGAGCGGCTGGCCTCCGGCGTCGACGTGGCCCGGTCGGCGGTCGAGGAGTTCGCCGCGGAGGGTGTGGGGGAGCACCTCGGCAGCACCGTCGAGGCGGAGTTCACCACCACGCACCGGTTCGCCTCCGAACTGCCCGGGTACCGAGGTTGGTACTGGGCCTGCGTCCTCGCGCTCGTGCCCGGTGGTGACCTGACCGTCGACGAGATCGCGCTCCTCCCGGGAGCGGACGCGCTGGTCGCCCCCGAGTGGGTGCCGTGGGATCGGCGCATCCGGCCCGGGGACCTCGGCGCCGGGGATCTGCTCCCGCCGCCCGAGGACGACGACCGGCTCGTCCCCGGCTACACGCTGAACGGCGACGACGAGCTGGACGAGGCCGCGGGGCCGATCGGTCTCGGCCGACCGCATCACCTGAGCTGGGAGGGGCGGGCCGCCGCCGCCGACCGGTGGACGGTCGAGCGCGGACCGGACACCGAGATCGCCCGGGCCGCCAAGCACCACTGTGGGACCTGTGGGTTCCTGGTGCCCGTGGCCGGGTCCCTGGGCGCCCTGTTCGGCGTCTGCGCCAACGAGTTCTCCGCCGACGGGCAGGTCGTCCACCTCGAGTACGGCTGCGGCGCCCACAGCGAGGTCGAGATCCCCTCCGACACCGGGCCGGCTGTTGCCGAGGCGTACGACGACGCCGCCGTCGACGTGGTGGTCCTGCCCCAGCAGCTCGCCGCGACCGCACGTGCCCGCTCCGCCGCCGATGACCGCACGGACGATCAGGCCGCGTCCGGCCACCCTGCGTCCGGCCACGCCGCGTCCGGTGCGGCCGCCCCCCACGAGGGTGGGGACGCCGAGACGTCTGTCGACGAGCCCACGTCTGCGGACTGACCCGCTCAGTCCAGGTCGTAGTCCAGGCCCTGTTGGGCACCCGCGCTGCCGCGTAGTACGGCCCGGCGCTGCAGTGCGTAGACGATCGTGCCGACCGCCCCGACGCCGACGCCGACCGCGCCCAGGATGACCGAACGCATGTCGACCTCCTCCATGAGCATGTGGGTCAGGAGGGCCAACGTCCACGCCAGGGTGCCGATGATGACGACGGGTCGGGGGTCCAGCAGGTAGGCGGGAATCCGGGGGACCCCCGGGTCTGTCGACTCGTCCGTCATGACCGCGACGCTACCGCAGGCGGCGGGGCGGTTACTCTATGACGGTTCCTCACCCACAGCTCAGGAAGGTCACCAGATGTCGCAGAGCACCGGGGCCCCGTCGCAGCCCCCCACCAAGGTCGGGGCGCTCGATCGCTACTTCAAGATCAGCGAGCGCGGCTCGACGGTGTCCCGCGAGGTCCGCGGCGGGCTCGTCAGCTTCTTCGCGATGGCCTACATCATCATCCTCAACCCGCTGATCCTCGGCTCGGGCACCGACGTCGAGGGCAACCAGCTGTCGATCGTCGAGATCGCCGCGGTCACCGCCTTCACGGCGGGCGTGATGACCATCGCGTTCGGTGCGATCGCGCGGTACCCCTTCGCATTCGCCACGGGCCTGGGGATCAACTCGCTCGTCGCCGTCACCATCGCGCAGCAGGTGACCTGGGCCGAGGCCATGGGCCTGGTGGTCATCGAGGGCATCATCATCGTGATCCTCGCCGTCACCGGGTTCCGCACCGCCGTGTTCAACGCGGTGCCCGGCGAGCTCAAGGCGGCCATCGCCGTCGGCATCGGCCTGTTCATCGCGATGGTCGGTGTCGTCGACTCCGGTTTCGTCCGCCGCCTCCCGGACGCGGCCGGCACGACCGTCCCGGTGGGGCTGGGCATCAACGGGTCGATCGCCTCGTGGCCCACCTTCGTCTTCGTCGTCGGTCTCCTGCTCTGCGGAATCCTCGTCGCACGCCAGATCCGCGGCGGCCTGTTCATCGGCATCGTCGTCACCGCGGTATTCGCGGTGATCGTCGAGGCCCTAGCGGACGCGGGCCCGTCCTTCGTCGACGGCGAGCCCAATCCGACCGGCTGGGGCCTCGCGGTCCCCGGCATCCCCGATTCTCTCGGGGGCATCCCGAACCTGTCGCTGATCGGCCAGGTGGACCTCATCGGCGCGTTCGTCCGCATCGGGCCGCTGGCCGCGGGACTGTTCGTCTTCACCCTGCTGCTCGCCAACTTCTTCGATGCCATGGGCACTTTCACCGGCCTCGGCAAGGAAGCCGAGCTCATGGACGACAAGGGCAACCTGCCCAACATGAAGGCCGCGCTGGTCGTCGAGGGATTCGGTGCCGTCGCCGGCGGTCTGACCTCGTCGTCGTCGAATACGGTGTTCCTCGAGTCCGCCTCCGGCATCGCCGAGGGAGCCCGGACGGGCCTGGCGAACGTCGTCACGGGCGGGTTGTTCCTGCTGGCGATGTTCTTCACCCCGCTGTACGAGGTCGTCCCGGTCGAGGCCGCCGCGCCCGCGCTGGTGATCGTGGGTGCGCTGATGATCTCGCAGATCAAGGCGATCGACCTGACCAACTTCGCGGTCGCGCTACCGGCGTTCCTCACGATCGTGGCGATGCCGTTCACGTACTCCATCGCCAACGGCATCGGGATCGGTTTCATCGCCTGGGTCGTCATGGCAACGGCCACCGGCAAGGGCCGCACCGTGCACCCGATCCTCTGGATCGTCGCGGTCGCGTTCGTCGTGTACTTCGCGATCGGTCCCATCACCGACGCGCTGGCCTGACCGGCCGGCGGGAGGAGCGACCGAACCGTGCACGTCGTCGACGTCTCCGACCCCGCCGACCCCAGGCTGGACGACCTCCGCGACCTCAACAACTCCGACCGGCGGCCCGACCTGCCCGGCGGGCGGGGACTGGTGATCGCCGAGGGCACGTACGTCGTGGGCCGCATGCTGCTCTCGCGCTTCCGGCCACACGTCCTCCTGGGTACCGACGCGCGGTTGCACCAGTTGCGCAGGGAGGCCGCCGCCGAGGGGTGGGACGCCGACGAGCGCGCGGGCGACGCGGTGTACCTGCGCACCACCAAGGACGTCCTCAGCGAGGTGATCGGCTTCCGGTCCAGCCGCGACATCCTCGCCGCCGCGGACCGGCCCGCACCACTGCCGGTCGAGGAGGTGCTGGACGGCGCGCGGACGCTCGTCGTGCTCGAGGGCGTCAACGACCCCGAGAACCTCGGCGCGATCTTCCGCAACTGCGCTGCCCTCGGGGTCGACGGCGTGCTGTTCGGGGCGGCCGCCGGGGACCCGCTCTACCGGCGGGTCGTGCGGGTGTCGATGGGACACGTGCTCCGCCTGCCGTTCGCCCACCTGCCCGGCACGCCCACCACCTGGCAGCGTTCGCTCGAGGACCTGCGGGAGCGGGGCTTCCGGACCGTCGCCCTGACGCCGTCCGCCGACACCCCGCTGTCCCGGGCCGTCGACGCCGACAGGGTGGCGTTCGTGCTCGGCGCGGAGGGCCCGGGGCTCACCGAGCACGCGATGCGTGCCTGCGATGTGCGGGCCGCGATCCCCATGACCGACGGCACGGATTCGCTCAACGTCGCCACCGCCGCGGCGGTCGCGTTCTACGAGCGGTCCCGCCGGGACTGACCCGCTCGCGACGGGCCGCGTCGACCCGCTAGCGGGATCCGCCGTCGCGACGGCGGCGGGACACCGAGTCCGCGCCCCGGCGCACGGCGTCACCGACGAGGCCGGCGATGCTCCGTATCCGGCCGCCGCGCGCACCCCCGCCCGGCCCGCGGGATCCGGAGGGGAGCCGCTCGTAGTCGTCGTCGGCGTAGGGGGAGGGCCCGCCGGCGGCGCTGTCGCCATCGGCGTCCGTGTCGGACCCGACGCCGGCGGCACGCCTCGCGGCCGCGTGGAGCTCGGCGCGGCCCGGCATCCCCACGACGTGCAGCGCCGGCCCGGAGAGCGGGGTGTGCTGGCGTACCTCGCGGCGACCGTCGGTGGCGAACCCGTGGACCGGCACGTCGAGACCCCCCGGCTCCAGGTCGAAGCCGAGCCAGTCGCGGTGGGCGGCGTGGAGGAGTGACGACGGCGAGAACGGCAACGCCAAGGGGGTGTCGGTCGCCGTGTCGAGCGGGAACTCGCCGGCCCAGTAGGGCCTCTCGAACGGCAGGGGCATGCCCTCGTCCTCGACGATCCGGTCGTCGGCCCCGGCGAACGCTCGCACGAGCCGCCCCGACTCCCACCGGGCGAATCCGCTCACCCCGTCCTCCGCATCCTGGGCGAACAGCAGGATGGTGGGCGCCTCGACCAGCTTCAGCCACGACTCCGGGGTGGCGGACGGCGTGATGGGCCCCTCCATCGGGGTCTGGACGACGGTGAGTCCCGGGAACGAGCCCACGTAGATCTCCCCCGGCCCGGCCGAGGCCGAGCGGTTGAGCGGGAACGCGCCCAGGGACGCCACCGTGACCGTGGGGAACAGCCGCGACAGCAGACGTCGCGCGAAACCGGGGTCGGACGGCTGTCCCGCCCGGATCGGTGCGGCGGGATCGTCCGTGGCCAGATACCAGAAGGTTGCGACGTGGTGTCCCATGACCGGACTCAGTCGTCCTTACCGCGGACCCCGAGCAGGACGTCCTCCCACGAGGGCATCGTGGGATGACGGCGCGAGGGGCGTCGTTCGGGTTCGGTGGGCGTGGGCTGGAGGAAGTCCTCGTTGTCGGTGTTGTCGTCGTCGTCGTTGTCGTTCCCGCCACGCACCCCCGCGGGGCGCGAGGCGCCGGACGTCGGCTCCGACCGCCCGGACGCCACCGGTCCCGTCCCCGCGGGAGGGGCGGATGCGGCGGGGGTGGACGGTCCGGCTGGTGTCGACGATCCGGCTGGGGTGGCCGGCGCGGCGGACGGCGCGGGGACCGCGTGGATCGGCGGCGGGCCCGGCGGCAGCGGGGGAGGAGACGAGACCGAGCGCAGCGCCGTCGCGCGCGAGGGGTCGAGGATGTTCTCGGCCTCGTCGTCGAGGGCCCGGGCCGAACCGCCGTGCGAGTCGGGGACGAACGACCACGTCGCACTGGCGTCGTCGGACAGGCCCGCCGGCCAGGAGGTACGGACGACCCACCCACCGGACCGGTCACGCCAGGCGTCCCAGACGACCAGGTCCGGGTCCACGCCACGGCGGTCGAGGGCGGCACCCACCCGGTCGGCGAGCGTGTTGAGGGCCGGGCCGTCCGGCAGCACCGGATGGGCGCCCTTGGCCATGTCGGCGGCGTTGGCGCGTTCCAACAACACCGGCACGGCGAACCCCTGGATCCGCGACAGTGACACGCCGGCGTCGGCGGCGACCTCCTCCGGGGAGGCGCCGTGCCGGATGCGGTCCTGGATCTCGCGGGGGCGCAGCGTGCCGGTCACGGGAGCCCGACCGGACCCACCGCCGGGCACGAACTCACCACGGGCGGCCGCCCGCAGACGATCATCGAGTGGGAGGGAGAACTTCTCGCCGGAGTCCGGGACCTCGCATTCGACGACCGACGACTCGGTGTCCACACCGACGATCCTCAGCTTCCGCATGCCGCCTCCTCGACTCCTCGCGGTCCCGTGGGCGGCTCGAGGGGTCGAGTGGCGCGCACCCGGGTCCTGGGCGTTGATCCACATGGTAGGTCAGCACAGCCCACCCGGCGCGCGGACGGGCCGGGTGGGCTGCGGAAAACTGCAGACGATGCTGCGCGGGTGGCCCCGGAGGACGCCGATCAGGCGAGCTGGCCGACCACGTGGTCGATGCAACGGGTCAGCTGCGTGACGTCCTCCGGCTCGATCGCCGGGAACATGCCGATGCGCAACTGGTTGCGGCCCAGCTTGCGGTACGGCTCGGTGTCGAGGATGCCGTTGGCGCGCAGCGTCTTGGCGACCTTCGCGGCGTCGATCTTCTCGTCGAGGTCGATGGTGCCCACGACCTGCGAGCGGTGGGCCGCCTCGGTGACGAACGGGGTGGCGTAGTCGCTGGCCTCGGCCCAGTCGTAGAGGCGCGAGGACGAGTCCTTGGTGCGCGCGACGCACCAGTCCAGACCGCCCTGGGAGTTCATCCACTCGATCTGCTCGGCGAACATGATCAGCGTGGCCACGGCCGGGGTGTTGTACGTCTGGTTCTTGCGCGAGTTGTCCACCGCGGTCGGCAGGGACAGGAAGTCCGGGCACCAGCGGTCGGTGGCGGCGATCTCGTCGACCCGCGCGAGCGCGGCCGGGCTCATGATCGACACCCACAGGCCACCGTCCGAAGCGAACGACTTCTGCGGGGCGAAGTAGTAGACGTCGGTGTCGGCGATGTCGACGGGCAGCCCGCCGGCGCCGGAGGTGGCGTCGATCGCCACCAGCGCGTTGTCCGAGCCGGCCGGACGGCTCACGGGGAGCATGACGCCGGTCGAGGTCTCGTTGTGGGCCCAGCCGATGAGGTCGACCGACGGGTCCGAGGTCGGCTCGGGGGCCGAACCGGGCTCGGAGGAGATGACGATCGGGTCGGCCAGGAACGGCGCACCGCCGGTGACCTTGGCGAACTTGGAGGAGAACTCACCGTAGGTCAGGTGCAGCGACTTCTCGCGGACCAGTCCGAAGGCGGCGGCGTCCCAGAACGCGGTGGTGCCGCCGTTGCCCAGCACGACCTCGTAGCCGTCGGGCAGGGAGAACAACGAGGACAGGCCGTCGCGCACGCGGCCCACGACATCCTTGACCGGGGCCTGCCGGTGACTGGTGCCCATCACGGTGGTGGCGGCGTCGGACACGGCCGCGATCTGCTCGGGACGGACCTTGGACGGGCCGCAGCCGAAGCGGCCGTCGGCGGGCTTGAGGTCGGCGGGGATGGTGGGCAGCTGATCGCTCATGCTCTTGGGGTGCCGTTCGGTCGGGGTGTGGGACGTGGTCCATCGTAGTCCGGCCCGTCGGTGGCCCGGAGTACCGTCTGGGTCATGGAGGAACCCGCCCTGGAACCGACCGATTTCGACGTGATGCGGGTCGGGTACGGCCTGCATCCGCGCTTGGACGTCGCCGACCTGGACGACGGGTGGCTGCCGCTGTTCACCGCGTGGTTGGAGGAGGCGGGTCGTCGAGGTGTCCGTGAGCCCAACGCGATGGTGCTCGGCACCGTCGGTGCCGACGGCCGGCCCTCGACCCGGACGGTGCTGTGCAAGGGCGCCGACGAGCGGGGGGTGACGTTCTTCACGACGACGACGTCCCGCAAGGGCGCGCAGTTGGCGGAGACCGGGTACGCATCGGTGACCTTCCCGTGGCTGGTGGCCGAACGCCAGGTCCACATCGAGGGCCCGTGCCGTCCCGTCGACCGGGCGGACAGTCTCGACTACTGGCGCACGCGGCCCCGGGGGTCGCAGGTCTCGGCGTGGGCCTCGGAGCAGTCCCGACCGGCCGAATCCGTCGAGGAGCTGGAGTCGCTGTACGCGACCGCGGAGCGGCGACTGGCGGGCGTCGACGAGATCCCCATGCCGGACAGATGGGGCGGGTTCCGGCTGGTGCCCGAACGGGTCGAGTTCTGGCAGGGCGGTCCGGACCGCTTCCACGACCGCGTCGAGTGCCTCCTGGCGGGGGAGACGTGGACGGCCCGCAGGCTCCAGCCCTGACCACCCGCGTCCAGACAGGCTGTGGGGCCGTGGGGGGAGCGTCTGAGAACTCCCTTCGAACCGTGCTCCGCCCTCACGGTAGGGTGTGGCACAGCACATTCGTGGCGGGATTCAGGCCGCCGGGACCAGTCGTCGGAGAGGGAATCGCGTGACCGCAGGCTCGAACGGTTCGGACCGCAATGCAACACTGTCCTACCCCGGCGGTGAGCTCGAACTCGATGTGGTGGAAGCGACCTGCGGAAGCGACGCGGTGCAGCTGGGTTCCCTGCTGGCCAAGACGGGGATGACGACCCTGGACGTCGGGTTCGTCAACACCTCCGCGTGCACCTCCTCGATCACCTACATCGACGGCAACGAGGGCATCCTCCGCCACCGCGGGTACCCGATCGACCAGCTCGCCGACAACGCGTCCTTCCTCGAGGTCTCCTACCTGCTCATCTACGGTGAGGACCCCACGGAGGCCCAGCTCGCCGAGTTCACCGAGAAGGTGCTCGCCGAGACGACGCTGCCCGGCCAGATGATGCCGCTGCTGCAGGCCTTCCCCCGCGACACCCACCCGATGCCCGTCCTATCGGCCGGCGTGAGCCTCTTCGGGACCCACGGTGACGACCTGGACATCGACGACCCCAAGGCCGTCGACCTGGCCACCGCCCGACTCCTCGGACGCGGCCCGACCCTGGCCGCCGCGATCGAGCGCATCCGGGGCGGCAAGGACGCCATCGACCCGGACCCGTCGCTCGGGTACGTCCGCAACTTCCTGCGGATGACGTTCGGCCCGGACTACGAGGTCACCGACGAGGTCGCCGACGCCCTCGACATGCTCCTCGTGCTGCACGCCGATCACGAGCAGAACTGCTCCACCTCCACCGTCCGCATGGTCGGTTCCTCCGAGGCCCCGCTCTACGCCTCGATCACCGGGGGCATCAACGCGCTGTACGGTCCGCTGCACGGAGGCGCCAACCAGGCCGTGCTGGAGATGCTCGAGCGGATCGACTCGGAGGGCGGCGACGCCACCGACTACATGGACCGGGTCAAGAACAAGGTCGACGGCGTCAAGCTGATGGGCTTCGGCCACCGCGTCTACAAGAGCTACGATCCGCGCGCGCAGATCGCCAAGAAGCACGCGCACGCGCTGCTGTCGCAGAGCAACGACCCGCTGCTCGAGATCGCGCTCAAGCTCGAGGAGACGGCGCTCGCCGACGACTACTTCGTCGAGCGCAAGCTCTACCCGAACGTGGACTTCTACACCGGCCTGATCTACCGTGCGATGGGCTTCCCGACGGAGATGTTCACCGTGCTGTTCGCGCTCGGCCGTATGCCCGGGTGGATCGCGCACTGGCGCGAGATGCGCGAGGATCCGTCCACCAAGATCAACCGCCCGCGTCAGGTCTATACCGGCCCGGCCGAGCGGAGTTTCACCCCGATCAGCCAGCGCTGAACCCGGGAACCTGACTCCAGGAGGAGACACCATGGACAAGCCCGAGATCGACATGCCGACGGGCCCCGCGCCCACCGACCTCGTCGCCGAGGACATCACGGTGGGGGACGGTGCCGAGGCGGTCGCCGGCGGCAACGTCACCGTCCACTACGTGGGGGTCGACTACGAGACCGGTGAGCAGTTCGACTCCTCCTGGGACCGCGGCGAGTCCATCACCTTCCCGCTCAACGGCCTGATCCAGGGTTGGCAGGAGGGGATCCCGGGGATGAAGGTCGGCGGTCGCCGCCAGCTGGTAATCCCGCCGGACAAGGCCTACGGCACCTCCGCGGCGCTGCACCCGCTCGGCGGCAAGACCCTGGTGTTCGTCATCGACCTGCTCAACGCCTGAGCCCTCCTCCCGTAGCCGGGAGACCCGATCGCCCCGTCCTCCCCACGGAGGGCGGGGCGATCGGCGTCGGTAGGGGGGCCGGCAGGGCGGAGATGGCGGGGCGGACGTCGCACGCCTCGCCCGGGCTGACGCGCACCGTGGGGAGCCCGGGGTGTGTGCCCGTTCTGCCCGCATAGACGGGGGCTACGCGCCCGGACTGGTCCCAGGCGGACGCGCACCCCCGCGCAGCCGTGCAGAACCGGCGCGTAGGTCCGGGTTACTTCCTCGGTCGCAGGAAAGGCGCCAGCGCGTCCAACACGGCCGGGTCCTCGATCGTCGAGGGCACCACCACGTCCTGCTGGCCGTCGGCGATCTGCCGCATGGTCTTGCGCAGGATCTTGCCCGACCGGGTCTTGGGCAGCCCCTGGACCACCGTGCAGTCCCGGAACGTGGCCACCGCCCCGATCTCGTCACGCACCATCGCCACCAGCTCGGCCCGCAGCTCCTCGGGGTCCCGGACCTGGCCGGACTTGAGGACCACGTACCCGACGGGCCGCTGGCCCTTCAGCTCGTCCCTGACCCCGATCACGGCGGCCTCCGCCACGGCGGGGTGGGTCGCGATGACGGCCTCCATCGACCCGGTCGACAGGCGGTGGCCGGCCACGTTGATCACGTCGTCGGTCCGGCCCATCACGTAGACGTAGCCGTCGGAGTCGATGTACCCGCCGTCCCCGGTCGAGTAGTACCCGTCGAAGACCGACATGTACGAGGAGACGAACCGTTCGTCGTCCTCCCACAGCCCCGCCAGCGTCCCCGGTGCCATGGGCAGCTTGATCGCGAGATTGCCTTCCTCGCCCGCGGGCAGCGGGTTGCCCTCGCCGTCGAGAACGTGCAGGTCGTACCCGGGCACGGCGACGGTGGGCGAGCCCGCCTTGATCGGCATCGGCTCCAGACCGCGCAGGTTGGACGCGATCGGCCACCCTGTCTCGGTCTGCCACCAGTTGTCCACCACCGGCGTGCCGAGCTTGTCGGTGGCCCACTGGTAGGTGTCGGGGTCCAGGCGCTCACCCGCGCAGAACAGCGTGCGCAGGGAGGACAGGTCGTATTTGTCGACCTCGGCGCCCTCCGGATCCTCCTTGCGCACCGCGCGGACGGCGGTCGGGGCGGTGAAGAGCGCGGTGGCACGGTGCTCGGAGATGACCCGCCAGAAGGCACCGGCATCCGGCGTGCCGACCGGCTTGCCCTCGTAGATGATGGACGTCGCACCGATCAACAGCGGTGCGTAGACGATGTACGAGTGGCCGACCACCCAGCCCACGTCCGAGGCGGTCCACCACACCTCACCCGGCCGGACCCCGTAGACGTTCCACATCGACCACGCGAGCGCGACCGCATGGCCACCGTTGTCCCGCACGACGCCCTTGGGCAGGCCCGTGGTACCGGAGGTGTAGAGGATGTACAGGGGGTCGGTGGCCTTGACGGGCACCGGGGCCGCCCGCTCGGACGCGGCGACGGCGTCATCCCAGTAGCTCCAGGTGGTGCCCGGCGTCTCCGGGAAGGCCTCGTCGGGGAACTGCTCGTGACGCGGGGCCACGATCACGGCGCCGGGGGTGTGCCGGGTGAGTTCGAGAGCCTTGGTCACCATGGGGAAGTACGGCACCTTGCGGGTCGGCTCGATCCCGCCGTGGGAGGTGACGATGACCTTCGGGCGCGCGTCGTCGATACGAATCGCCAACTCCGGGGCGGCGAAGCCCCCGAAGACGACGGAGTGCACCGCACCGAGCCGGGCACACGCGAGCATCGCGACGGCCGCGCGGGGAACCATGGGCATGTAGATGACGACCCTGTCGCCCCGCCCGACGCCCTCGGCGGCCAGCGCTCCGGCGAACTCCTCGACCCGGTCCAGCAGCTGGGCGTAGGTGATGGTCTCCTTCACCCCGGTCACGGCGGAGTCGTAGATGAACGCGGCCTGGTCCCCCCGGCCCGCCTCGACGTGGCGGTCCACGCAGTTGTAGGAGGTGTTCAGCTCCCCGTCCGGGAACCAGCGGTAGAACGGCGGGCGAGAGCGGTCGACCGCCGTGGTCGGAGGCGTGGTCCAGTCGATATCCGCCGCGACGTCGAGCCAGAACGCGTCGGGATCGCTGATCGAGAGCCGGTGGGCGGCGGCATAGGACGAGGCGGTGGAGTCCGACATCGGGAGTTCCCCTCACAGGTGGGAGCGTGCCCGCCGGCCGGGCCGACGGGCTGTGACAGGACTCACTCTAGTGGCAGGCCGAGCTCCCGATACCGCATCATCCGCTCGGCATACCTCCGCTCAGGGGGGCGCCTGCGGACCTCGAGGAGGGCCGCGGCGACGGCATCGGCCATCCGGTCGCAGAAGGAATCCGGTTCGTCGGCGGCGTCGGGCCTCTCCGGGACCACCACGTCCACGATCCCGGCTCCCAGCAGGTCGGCGGAGGTGATCCCCTGCGATCGGGCGACCTCCGGCGCCCGGGAGGTCTCGTGGTGGAGGATGGCGCTGGCGCCCTCGGGCGGGAGCGGTGCGAGCCACCCGTGCCGTGCACACAGGACCCGGTCGGCCGGGAGCAGCGCGAGGGCGGCCCCGCCGGTGCCCTGGCCGAGTATCACCGAGACGGTCGGGCTGGACAGCGTGACCAGGTCCGCGAGGCTCCGGGCGATCTCGCCCGCGAGGCCGCCCTCTTCCGCCTCCCGGGACAGCGCGGCCCCCCGGGTATCGATGAGCAACACCAGCGGAACGCCCATCTCCGCCGCGATCCGCATCCCACGGCGGGCCGACCGCAACGCGGACGGACCGAGCGGGCTCGTCTCGTTCTCCGCATCGCGGTCCTGGGCCAGGACGACCGCGGACTGGCCCCGGAAGCGCGCCAGGGAGAGCAGGAGGGACCCACTGTCCTCTCCCTGCCCCGTCCCCGACAGCGGGACGCGGGTGGGTGCGACCCGGTCGAGGAAGGCGCGGGCGCCCGGGCGGTCGTGCCGGCGGGACCGGGTGATGGCGTCCCAGGCGTCGGGTGGGGTGCCGTCGTCGGGCTCCGGCTCGGGTACGGGGCCGGGCGGTGGGGCCGGCTCGTCGTCGGAGGGCGGGTCCTGGCACAGCACCCGCAACGCCCGCGCGGTGAGGTCCCGCAGGCCCTCGGGAGGGAGGACACCGTCGATCATCCCGCGGCGTGCGAGGTTCTCCGAGACCTGGACGCCGTCGGGGAAGGGGGCGTCGTAGAGGGCCTCGTACACGCGGGGTCCGAGGAACCCGATGAGTGCTCGGGGTTCCGCGACGGACACGTGCCCCAGTGAGCCCCAGGACGCGAACACGCCGCCGGTGGTGGGGTGCCGCAGATAGACGAGGTAGGGCAGGCCAGCGGTCTTGTGTCCCGCCACCGCGGCCGAGATCTTGACCATCTGCAGGAATGCGATCGTGCCCTCCTGCATCCGGGTCCCACCGGAGGTGGGGGAGGCGAGGATGGGCAGGCCCTCGGCGGTCGCCCGTTCGATCGCCGAGACGATCCTCTCGGCGGCGGCGATCCCGATGGAGCCGGCGAGGAAATCGAACTCGCATGCGATGAGCACCACGCGTCGCCCCAGCAGGGTTCCTTCGCCGGTGATGACGGACTCGTCCACTCCCGATTTCTCCGCCGCCCGCCGCAGGGAGTCCTCGTACCCGGGCACCGAGTCCACGTGGGGCGGGCGTACCGGAGCGCCGTCCCACGGTCGGAACGAACCGTCATCGAGGACCAGGTCGAGGATCTGCAGTGCTCCCGTTCGCGCCATGACCGCATCGTACGGTGGGGGCGACTACCAGCCGGTATCCTCGGCGCAGGGGTGCGCCGCCGCACCCCCCGTCCCGCAGAGGAGGCCCCGTCGCCATGATCGTCACCCGCAGGGACGGCGCAGTCGTCGTCGTCACCATCGACCGTCACGAGACCCGCAACGCCCTGGACGCCGAGGTGTGTACCGCGCTGCGGGAGGCCGTCGAGGCCGCCGGGGCGGAGGCCGAGTCCGAGGATCCGGTCCGGGCGATCGTCATCACGGGCGCGGGAACCGCGTTCTGCGCCGGGGCCGACCTGTCCGGCGGGGTGTACAACTCGGACTTCTACGACTGCCACGCCGGGATGCTCCGGGCCGTCGAATCGGCTCCCGTGCCGGTCATCGCAGCCGTCAACGGACCGGCCGTGGGCGCCGGTGTGCAGCTCGCCCTGGCCACGGATCTCCGGGTGGTGGCACCGGGCGCGGTCTTCGCCGTCCCGGTCGTCAAGGTGGGGTTGGCGCTCGACAACTGGACGATCAAGCGTCTCGCCAACGTCGTCGGCGGCGGGCACGCCCGCTCGGTCCTCATGACCGCGCGCCCCGTCGGCGCGGAGGAGGCGGCCCGGATCGGCCTGGCGAACGAGATCGGTGACATGGATTCGGCGATGGAGCTCGCGGCGGAGCTCGCCCGCTCGGCGCCGCTGAGCCTGAGGCATATCAAGACCGTCATCAACGACGACGACGCCCGGCTGCTCCCGCGGGACGAGCACACCGAGCTCCAGCTCCGGGCCTGGGGCAGTGAGGACATGGCCGAGGCCCGGGCCGCGCGCGCCGA
The DNA here is from genome assembly GCF_057773105.1 of Dietzia sp. IBK-p2-15D. NCBI lineage: Bacteria > Bacillati > Actinomycetota > Actinomycetes > Mycobacteriales > Dietziaceae > Dietzia > Dietzia sp. IBK-p2-15D. The sequence goes on along the minus strand of NZ_JBYMTK010000011.1, from coordinate 82,874 downwards.
GAAGAGGCCCCCCGTCTTCCGCGGACGCTGACGCGCCACACCAGCGGTGGGGCGCGCCGCGGCGGCTCCCACGTGTCGGCCCCACGTGGACCCCGGCCCGGGTACGATTCCAGCGCCCGACCCGGATCCGCCTGACGTGGGCGTCCGGCGTGGCCCCGGGTAAATGACATCCAGGGGGAACGCCAGCGATGGCCAGGCACAGTGCGTCGCCACAGAGTGGGAATCCGACGGCCCGCAGGGTCGTCCTCGTGGGAGCCGCGCTCCTCGCGGTCGTGCTCGTCGCGGTACTGGTGCTCGCCGGGCTCTCCCGGGCCGGTGTCGGTGGATTCTGTGGGGACGACCTCCGGATCAGTGTCGCCGCCGAGCCCGAGATCGCCGACCACGTGGATGCCCTGGCCGAGGGTGCCGACGGGTGCTATTCCTTCGAGGTCGTCCCGGTCTCGTCGGCTGACCTCGCCGGGCGTGTCGCCTCCCGTGAGGCGCTCCCCGACATCTGGGTCCCGGACTCGGCGGTGCGGCTCGCGCAACTGTCGCGGGACGTCCAGATCCCCTTCGACACGGTGGTGAACTCGCTCGCGTCCACCCCGGTGGTCATCGCGTCCCGCGACACCCCGGTCGACATGTCCACGTGGACCTCCGCCCTGGCGACCCCGGGACTGATGATGGGCGATCCCGTCCGGTCGGGCATCGCGGACGCGCCGATCCTCGCCGCCGCGTCCGAGGTGGAGATCATGCGGTCGACCTCCGAGGCTCTGGGCGCGTCCATGGCGATCCTGGCGCAGGGGCAGATGAGCCGCATGAAGGTTCCCCCGACATCGCGCGAGATGCTGGACAGGGTGGTCTCCGGGGGCGGCGCGACGATCGTGACGGAGCGTGAGGCCGTGCTCGCCCGTCGTGAGACCCCGGACGCGGGACTCCAGATCGCCGCTCCCGCCACCGGGGCGGTCTTCCTCGGGTACCCGCTGGCGGTGACCACCCAGGACCCGACCCGGCGAACCGAGGTCGCCGGTGCCGCCGAAGCGCTCCGCGACGCCACGGCCTCGCCCGCCCACCGCGACGGCCTCTCGGCGGACGGTTTCCGGAAAGCGGACCGCGCGCCCCTCGCGGACGGGGCTGGGGTGGGCGAGATCGAGATGCTCGTCGTCCGCGACCCCGACCGCCTCCACGGCGTCCTCCGACGGTGGCGGGTGTTGGCGATGCCCGGGCGGTCCCTCGTCCTGGTGGACACCTCGGGATCGATGGGATTCGGGATACCGGGCACGGACCGGACCCGGATCGAGGCACTGGTCGCCACGGCGGGCGCCGGCCTCGGGCAGTTCCCCGACGACGCGGCTCTCGGGCTGTGGGCGTTCGGCGGGGCCGCCGGCCGGGATGGCAGGCCCTACGCGGAGGTCGCGCCACTCCGACGACTCGACGAGGCCGGCGCCGACGGTTCGCACCGGGAGGCCCTCGGCGGCGCGCTGGCGGCCCTGCCCGGTCTGGTGGGCGGCGGAACCGACCTCTACCGGTCCGTGCTCGACGCCTACGCCCAGGTGCGATCCGACTACGACCCCAACATGGTCAATTCGATCATCGTGATCTCCGACGGGGCCGACGACGCCACCTCGGACCTCGACGAAGGGGCGTTCCTCGCCCGACTACGCGACATGGTCACCCCGTCGCGCCCGGTGATCGTCGTGACGATCAGTCTGCTCGACGACGCCGCGTCGGGCACCCTGGCGGAGATCTCCCGGGTGACCGGCGGCAGCAGCCACGTCGCGCGGACGCCCGACGAGATCGTGCGGGTGTTCGCCGACGCGGTGGGCCGTCGCGGAGCGGCGCCCGGCGCCTGACCCCCTTAACCCCGGATAGAGGTGGCTGACCCCTCGGATGGGGGTGCGGCATCCTCCGGTTTCCAGGGAATCGACCGCGTTGCATGAGAGTCTCCGCCGAGAACTTGTGTTACGTGTCACACTTCCTCCGTCACTATCTGTGAGGCGCATCACTACAGGGGTGCGCTGATGAGAACCCGAAACGGAGGACCTCCGTGTCCCAACCAACTGATCCGCCGACGGGGGGCGCATCGCGGCGAACCCCGGGAACGGCGGAGTTCACGGCGATGCAGTCCAGCCCCGCCTTCCAGGAGTTGCGCAGCAAGTTCCGGGCGTTCGTCTTCCCCATGACCGTCGCCTTCCTCATCTGGTACTTCCTCTATGTCATCCTCGCCGTCTACGCCACGGACTTCATGGCCACGAAGGTCTTCGGAAACATCACCTGGGGCCTGATCATCGGGCTGGGGCAGTTCGTGACCACCTTCCTCATCACGTTCCTCTACATCCGGTTCGCCAACCGCGTGATCGACCCCCGTGCGGAATCCATCCGCCTCGAGCTGGAAGGTGAGGCTGTCTGATGGATTGGCTACTCAACATCAATGAACTCACGCCGGGCGAGCAGGTGGGCAGCACGCTGCTCAACATGGTCGTGTTCGGGATCTTCATCGTCATCACGATGACGCTCGTCCTGAGGGCATCCAAGTCCACGAAGTCGACGAAGGACTTCTACACTGGTGGGTCGAGCTTCACCGGTCCGCAGAACGGGTTCGCGATCGCCGGTGACTATCTGTCGGCGGCATCCTTCCTCGGCATCGCCGGCGCCATCGCGATCAACGGCTACGACGGCTTTCTCTACTCGATCGGATTCCTCGTCGCCTGGCTCGTCGCCCTGATGCTCGTCGCCGAGCTGATGCGCAACACCGGCCGGTTCACCATGGCCGACGTGCTCAGCTTCCGCCTCAACCAGCGGCCCGTCCGGATGGCGGCAGCCCTGGCCACCCTCGCGGTGTGCCTGTTCTATCTCATCGCCCAGATGGCAGGCGCGGGTGGCCTCGTCGCCCTCCTGCTGAACATCAACGACTCCACGGGGCAGGCGATCGTCGTCGCGGCCGTGGGGCTGCTCATGATCGTCTACGTGCTGGTCGGCGGCATGAAGGGCACCACGTACGTGCAGATGGTCAAGGCCGTCCTGCTGGTCAGTGGCGTCCTCATCATGTGCCTCATGGTTCTCGTGGCCGCGCGCGGCAACTTCTCCGCGCTCCTGGGGGAGGCCGTCGCCAATTCGGGCAAGGACCTGTTGCAGCCCGGTCTACAGTACGGCGCCACCGAGACCAGCAAGCTCGACTTCGTCTCCCTGTCGATCGCACTCGTCTTCGGTACCGCCGGCCTCCCCCACGTGCTCATGCGCTTCTACACGGTCCCCACCGCCAAGGAGGCCCGTCGGTCCGTCACCTGGGCGATCGCCCTCATCGGCGGCTTCTATCTGTTCACCCTCGTGCTCGGCTTCGGTGCCGCGGCGATGGTCGGTCCGGAGGTGATCGAGGCGGCGCCCGGTGGCGTGAACTCGGCGGCACCGCTACTCGCATTCGCCCTCGGCGGTGAGATCTTCCTCGGCATCATCTCCGCGGTCGCCTTCGCGACGATCCTGGCGGTGGTGGCCGGGTTGGCGATCACGGCGTCCGCATCGTTCGCGCACGACATCTACAACGGCGTGATCAAGCACGGCAAGGCCACCGAGAAGTCGCAGCTCCGGGTCTCGCGGATCACGGTCGTCGTGATCGGGCTCCTGTCGATCGTCATGGGTATCGGCGCCATGGGGCAGAACATCGCCTTCCTCGTCGCCCTGGCCTTCGCGATCGCCGCATCGGCGAACCTGCCGACCATCCTGTACTCGCTGTTCTGGAAGCGGTTCAACACCACCGGCGCACTGTTCTCGATGTACGGCGGGCTCATCAGCACCCTGGTGCTGATCGCGCTCTCGCCGGCGGTCTCCGGTGGCGAGAAGTCGATGATCACCAGTGTCGACTTCTCCCTGTTCCCGCTCTCGAACCCGGGCATCGTTTCGATCCCGCTGGCGTTCCTGCTGGGCATCGTCGGCACGTTCATCGGGAAGAAGGACGAGTTCCCGGAGAAGCGGGTGGAGATGGAGGTCCGTTCCCTCACCGGTGTCGGTGTGGAGAAGACCATCGCTCACTGACGTCTCTTCGGCGGGCCCACCACTACGGGCCCCCGCCGCGCCCGCCCGGCCGTCCTCGGACGACCGGGCGGGCCTCGTCGTGGACCGGGAGGGACTACTCTCGGTGGGCACCACACCGATTCGGAGGCGGTAGAGATGTATCCCGGACACGACGACCAGACCCGACGCATGGGGCAGCAGCCCGACTCGCGTGCCTACTCGCGGATGGGCGACGACCAGGCCTACGACCCCGCCTATGACGACGGCTACGGAGGCGACGGGGGATACGCCGCCGCGCCCGCGGCGAAGCGCCGTGGCCCCGCCCTCGACGTGGGCAAGTTCGCGGGCAGCGTGGTCGCGACCGCCCTCGTGGCGGCCATCGCCGGATGGCTGATCGCCTGGATCGTGGAAGCGGTGTTCTCGCGTTTCGGCCACCAGTGGGCCAACGGCGGGAACACGCCCACGATGTACGCGGTCTACGGGGCCGTCGCCGCGCTCCTCGCCGGGCTGCTCTGGTACCTGCTGCTCGTCGGCACGGCCAACCCCCACCAGTTCTATTCCTGGACCGTCGGGCTGCTCATCGTCGCCGCCGTGGCGTTGCCGCTGCTGGTGACGGTGCCGTTCCTCGACGGCCTGGCGGCCGCGATCGTGCACTTGTTCATCGGATTGCCGATCCTGGCACTGACCAGTGCGTTCTCCGCCACTCTCCGGCGATGACGCGCTCGCGGCGGCCGTGACGGCCGGCCACTGTGGGTGGTGCCCCCGAGAGGAATCGAACCTCCGACACCGGCTTTAGGAGAGCCGTGCTCTATCCACTGAGCTACGAGGGCGGGAACCGGGGAGAGTCTAACCGATGGGCGGGGGATCGTGATCGCCGACTTGGAGTGAGTGGTCCCGGCCGGTAGTCTTGACCGTCGGCGTCCATGTCGTCCCCTGGTGGGGCGGTGGACCACCTCGCGCGGGTCACCACCGGCCGCCGTTCGAGGGGGAGGGCGCCCGACCGGCCGGCAGCCCACTAGACAGACAGAGGTATCGCCTGTGTCCACGTACACCCCCAAGCCCGGGGACGTGACGCGCGCCTGGTACGTCATCGACGCCACTGATGTGGTTCTCGGTCGACTCGCCGTCCAGGTCGCCAACATCCTCCGTGGCAAGCACAAGCCGCAGTTCGCCCCGAACGCCGACACCGGCGACTTCGTCATCATCATCAACGCCGACAAGGTCGCGATCTCGTCCAACAAGCGTGACCGCGTGGTGCAGCACCGCCACTCCGGTTTCCCGGGCGGCCTGAAGTCGCAGACCCTGGGCAAGGCCATGGACACCCGTCCCGACCGCGTCGTCGAGAAGGCCGTCAAGGGCATGCTGCCGAGCAACAAGCTCGGCCGTGCCGTCGCCTCCAAGCTCAAGGTGTACGCGGGTCCCGATCACCCGCACGCCGCCCAGCAGCCCGTGCCCTTCGAGATCAAGCAGGTGGCCCAGTGACCGACGAGAACATCACCCCCGAGGCCGAGGTTGCCGACGACGTGGTGGCGGACCTCGCCGCCGAGGTCGCCGAGGACTACAGCGAGGCCGACTACGCCGGTGGCACCGACTTCGTCGCCGACGCCGACGCCCAGCTGGGGTCGACCGTCACCTCCGGTCCGGCCCAGGCCGTCGGACGTCGCAAGGAAGCCGTCGCCCGCGTGCGCCTGCTCCCCGGTTCCGGCCAGTTCACCCTGAACGGCCGCACCCTCGAGGAGTACTTCCCGAACAAGGTGCACCAGCAGCTCGTCAAGTCGCCGCTGGTCCTCGTCGAGCGCGACGAGCAGTTCGACATCGTGGCACTGCTCCACGGTGGCGGCCCCTCGGGTCAGGCCGGCGCGCTGCGTCTGGCCATCGCCCGCGCGCTCATCCAGTACTCGCCGGACGACCGCCCGGCGCTCAAGAAGGCGGGCTTCCTCACGCGCGACGCCCGTGCCGTCGAGCGCAAGAAGGCCGGCCTCAAGAAGGCCCGTAAGGCCCCGCAGTACTCGAAGCGCTGATCCACCCGGGTCGCGTCACCGGAGCAGGCCCCTGCGTATGCGGGGGCCTGCTCCGGTCCATTTGCCCACTGCACTGTGGGTCGGGGTTATCCTGACCCGGCCATTCACGCCCACCGTCCGCGGCGGGGCGAACCACCACCCCCGGAGGACCACACGATATGACGCGACTGTTCGGCACCGACGGGGTCCGCGGACTCGCCAACCGGACCCTCACCGTCGACCTGGCCGTGCGCCTGGGGGCGGCCGCCGCGGCGGTCCTGGCGACCGAGGTCGAGCCGTCGCCCCGGCGGTCCGGATCCCGGCCCGTCGCCGTCGTCGGCCGTGACCCCCGTGTCTCCGGGGAGATGCTCGAGGCCGCCCTGGCCGCCGGCCTGGCGAGTCAAGGGGTCGACGTCCTGCTCGTCGGCGAGCTGCCGACCCCGGCCGTCGCCCACCTCACGGCCCAGCACGAGGCCGAGCTGGGTGCCGTGATCTCGGCCTCGCACAACGCGATGCCGGACAACGGCATCAAGTTCTTCGCCGCCGGGGGCCACAAGCTGGCCGACGAGGTGGAGGACCGTGTCGAGGCCGCCCTCACCGAAGGTGCCATCACCGGGCCGACCGGCTCGGCGATCGGTCGCATCTCGCGGGCGACGCCGGAGGACGCCCTGGACGGCTATGTCCGGCATCTGCTCGATGCCACGCCGGGCCGGTTGGACGGGCTCGTCGTCGTCGTCGACTGCGCGAACGGCGCCGCCAGCGCGGCGGCCCCGCGCGCCTACCGCGAGGCCGGCGCCACGGTGATCGAGATCCACGCCAGCCCCGACGGCTACAACATCAACGACAACTGCGGTTCCACCCACCTCGACGACGTCCGCGCCGCGGTGCGCGCGCACGGCGCCGACCTGGGCCTGGCGCACGACGGCGACGCGGACCGGTGTCTGGCCATCGACGCCTCCGGCGAGGTTGTCGACGGCGACCAGATCATGGCGATCCTGGCCCTGGCGATGCGCGACTCCGGGGAACTCGTCGGCAACACACTGGTGGCCACCATCATGAGCAACCTGGGGCTCAAGGTCGCCATGCGGGAGGCCGGGATCGAGATCACCGAGACCAAGGTGGGCGACCGCTACGTTCTCGAGCGTCTGCGCGAGGGTGGGTACAGCCTCGGCGGCGAACAATCCGGGCACCTCGTGCTGCCCGCCCACGCCACCACCGGTGACGGCGTGCTCACCGGGTTGCGCCTCATGGCCCGCATGGCGGAGACCGGCAAGTCGCTGGCCGAGCTCGCCGGGGTCATGACCGTGCTGCCGCAGGTGCTCGTCAACGTGCCGGTCGAGGACAAGGCCGCAGTCGTGGCATCCGGGGCGGTCTGTGACGCCGTGGTGGGGGAGGAGCGCAGGCTCGGCTCCACAGGCCGCGTGCTTCTGCGTCCCTCCGGCACCGAGCAGCTCGTCCGCGTGATGGTCGAGGCGGAGGACGCGAACCTGGCCGGCGAGGTCGCCGAGCGACTGGCGGGCGTGGTCGCCGCCGTGTGACCGGCCGGGCCCGTGCGCTCTCCTGCGCCGGGCCCCCGCGACCGGGCGCCACGGGCCGGGCACCGGAGGGCGATCAGCCGCCCGTGAAGGACTTGACCAGCTTGAGCATCGGCGGGGCGCTGGCGAGCAGGTCGTCGGCCTCCTCGTCGAGCATCTCGTGGGTGACCGTGACGGTGCCCTTGAACTCCGCCTCCGGATCGGCGAACGCGGCATAGGTGTCGTCGTCGGTCAGGGTGGCCAGCAGGTACCCCGCCAGCAGCGGGCGCACGGCCCGATGGGTGCGGAGGTCGGGGTCCGCCAGCCCGACCCGCTCGAGAAGCGGGTTGCGCTCGACCAGACCCGTCTCGATCGCCTTCTCCAGGCGTCGGTGGACCAGATCACCCCGCCACAGGCGCTGCAGTTCGCGGGCGTCCTCGGAGTGGACCCCGCCCGCACCCGAGAGCAGCAGGGCGGGGGCGTCGACGGTCATCGCCCGATCGGCGGCCGAGGGCACGGTCTCCGTGGGGAAGACCATGACCACCCCGTCGATGTCGGTGCGCTGGGAGGCCAGCAGCGCGGCGACCCCGCCGCCGAGACCGTGCCCGGCCACGGCGATCCGGTGTGGATCGGCCCGGACGGCCCCGCGGCCAAGGGTGGCCTGGAGGACGTCCTCCAGCGCGGCGGACAGGTGATCCGCGTAGTGCTGGTGGTTCGGCTTCAGGCCGCGGTCCGAGGCGGGCGCCACCACCACGAACCCCCACGACGCGAGATGCTTGAGGGTGTCGACGTAGTGCTCGGGCCCCCTGGTCCAGTCGTGGGCCCAGCCCACGAGCGGAGCCGGCGACGGAGCGCCGCGGGGGACGAACACGACCCCCGGCGTCCCGGTGAAACCGAGGTCGCCCCTGTCGACACCGTAGGGGCCGCGTCGGGACACCCGGGCGAGCAGTTCCTTCGTCTTCTTGGCCACGATGGCCACAGTATCGCCTCGGGGGCGACGAAGGGGCGAGGGTCCCCGGACTGCGTGGCTACACTTAGCGGCCATGTGCGGAATCGTCGGATATGTCGGGCACAGGCCCGCCCTCCCTGTCGTCGTCGAGGCCCTGCGGCGGATGGAGTACCGCGGTTACGACTCGGCTGGTGTCGCCGTCCTCGACGGCGCGGGCACCTCCCGGGTCGAGAAGAAGGAGGGCAAGCTCGCCAACCTCGAGGCGGAGCTCACGGCCGCGGGCGGGGACGGGTTCCCGGGTACCACCGGCATCGGCCACACCCGCTGGGCCACCCACGGTCGCCCGAGCGACCGGAACGCCCACCCGCACGTCTCGGGCGACGTCGCGATCGTGCACAACGGCATCATCGAGAACTTCGCCCCGCTGCGCGCGGAGCTCGAGGCCGCCGGGGTCGATCTGGAGTCCGACACCGACTCGGAGGTGGCTGCCCACCTGGTGCGGTGCGAGATGGAGTCGGGCCGCAGCGGCGGTGACTTCGTCGCCGCGTGCCGCACCGTGCTCCGCCGCCTCGAGGGCGCGTTCACCCTGGTCTTCAGCCACGCGGCCCACCCGGACGTCCTGGTGGCCGCGCGCCGCTCGACCCCACTGGTGCTGGGCGTCGGCGAGGGCGAGATGTTCCTCGGTTCCGACGTCGCGGCGTTCATTGAGCACACCCGCGAGGCGGTCGAGCTCGGCCAGGACAACGTCGTGGTGTTGCGGGCCGACTCCTACGAGATCACCGACTTCGCCGGAGAGCCCAGCGAGGGGCGCCCCTTCCACATCGACTGGGATCTCGCCGCCGCCGAGAAGGGCGGTTACGACTACTTCATGCTCAAGGAGATCGCCGAGCAGCCGCAGGCGGTCGCCGACACGCTGCTGGGCCATTTCCAGAACGGCCGCATCGTGTTGGACGAGCAGCGGATGACAGACCAGGACCTGAGGGACATCGACAAGGTGTTCATCGTCGCCTGCGGCAGCGCCTACCACTCCGGCATGGTCGCCAAGTACGCGATCGAGCACTGGACGCGCCTGCCATGCGAGGTCGAGATCGCCTCGGAGTTCCGTTATCGCGACCCGGTCCTGGACCGTTCCACGCTGGTGGTGGCCATCTCCCAGTCCGGCGAGACCGCGGACACCCTCGAGGCGGTCCGCCACGCCAAGTCCCAGAAGGCGCGCGTCCTGGCCGTGTGCAACACCAACGGCTCGCAGATCCCGCGCGAGGCCGACGCCGTGCTGTACACGCACGCCGGTCCCGAGATCGGTGTGGCGTCGACGAAGGCGTACCTGGCGCAGATCACCGCCAACTACCTCGTGGGACTCGCGCTCGCGCAGGCCCGCGGCACCAAGTACCCGGACGAGGTCGCCGCCGAGTTCCGCCAGCTCGAGCAGATGCCGCACGAGATCCAGAAGGTCGTGGACTCCCTCGAGCCGGTCCGCGGGATCGCCCGGGAGCTCGCCGGTGCCAAGTCGGTGCTGTTCCTGGGGCGCCACGTCGGCTACCCGACGGCCCTCGAGGGCGCGCTCAAGCTCAAGGAGCTCGCCTACATGCACGCCGAGGGCTTCCCGGCGGGCGAGCTCAAGCACGGACCCATCGCGCTCATCGAGGAGGGCCTGCCGGTCTTCATCGTGATGCCGCCGGTCGAGGGTCGCGGGGTGCTGCACTCGAAGCTGGTGAGCAACATCCAGGAGATCCGGGCCCGTGGTGCCCGGACAATCGTGATCGCCGAAGAGGGTGACGACGTGGTCCGGCCGCTGTCGGACTACTTCATCCCGATCCCGGCGTCGACCACGCTCCTGCAGCCGCTGCTGGCCACCATCCCGTACCAGGCGTTCGCGGCCGAGGTCGCGGCCGCGCGGGGGTACGACGTGGACAAGCCGCGGAACCTCGCCAAGTCCGTCACGGTCGAGTAGGACGGCGGGGGCCACGGCAATGAGGCGCGCTCACCCGGTCGGGCAGATCAGGGATGCCGAGCGCCCGCTCATCGCCGCCGCCGCAGCCTCCGGGGACCCGGATGCGGTGATGCGCCGTGCCGCGGCCGGGGTGGCCCACCACACCGCCGTCCTACTGAGGGAGCGCACCGGGGGCCTCTATGGCCGGACGGTGCAGTTGCTGGTCGGTGCCGGCGACAACGGGGGCGACGCGCTCTACGCCGGCGCGATGCTCCGGGCCCGTGGCTGTCGCGTCGACGCCGTGATGCTCGACCCGGACCGCGCACACGCTCGCGGCCTGGTCGCCCTGCGCCGTGTCGGCGGGCGGATCCACGACACGGAGTCGGTGGGCTCTCGTCTTCCGGTCCCGGATGTCGCCGTCGACGGCGTGGTGGGCCTGGGCGGACGCGGACCGCTGCGCCAGCCGGCCGACCGGATCGTCAACGGCCTGGCCGCGGCCGGGGTTCCGTGGGTGGCAGTGGATCTGCCCAGCGGGGTCGACGCCGACACCGGCACCGTCCACGACGCCCACGTTCCCGCCACCCTCACCGTGACGTTCGGGCTGCTGCGGCGGGCCCACTTGCTGGCTTCGCCGGTGTGCGGCCGCGTCGAGGTGGTGGATATCGGCCTCATCGATCCCACGGATCCCGTGCAGGCGCGTCGTCTGCAGATGCAGGAGCGCGTGCCGGACTATCTGAGCGCCGGTCCGAACACTGTCGTCGCCCACTCCCGCGCCGAGGTGGGGCGCACGTGGCCGGTGCCCGGCCCGGCCGACGACAAGTACACCCAGGGCGTCGTGGCCGTGCGCGCTGGATCCGACCGGTATCCGGGGGCAGCGGTGCTGTGTGCGTCCGCCGCCGTGGCGGCGACGTCGGGGATGGTGAGGTACGTCGGATCCGCCGCGGGGGCGGTGCTCGCGGCCCGACCGGAGGTGGTGTGCCACCCGACGGTGGCCGAGGCCGGCACCGCCCAGGCGTGGGTGGTGGGGCCGGGCGGCGGGACGGGGACCGGCGCGGTGGCCGACATCGACGCGGTCCTGTCGACGGGACGGCCCACCGTCCTCGACGCCGACGCCCTCACCTGCATCGCCACCCACCCCGTGCTGCTGCGCAGCGCCACCGCGCCCGTACTGCTCACCCCGCATGCCGGCGAGTTCGACCGCCTCACCGGTGGATGGGACCGCGGGGACCGCCCCGGCGCGCTGCGCCGCTTCGTCGCGGGTCTGCGCGAGCGAGGGATCGGGGCGACGGTGCTGCTCAAGGGGCGGGTCACCCTGATAGACGACGGCGAGACGACGTTCGCCGTGGATGTCGGTTCCTCGTGGGCCGCGACAGCGGGTTCGGGCGATGTCCTGGCCGGGATGGCGGGCGGGCTGCTGGCGAGCGGCATGGGTGTCGGTGGCACGGGGGTCGGTGGCAGGGGGGTGGGCGGTTCCGTTCCCGGGGAGTCGTTGGCGTGGCCGGCGGTCGCGGCCGCGACGGCGCACGGGGAGGCCGCGCGGCGGGCCGCGCACCGCCAGGGAGTGGCGGGTGCGCCGATCGGGGCCTCCGATCTGCTGGCAGCAGTGCCGGGAGCGATCTCCGCCCTGCGGGGGGCGTGAATCGCCCACCGGTGGTGCTTTTTGGCAGTATTGACGAAATGGGTCCAGTTGTCCCCCCGGCGCCGTGCCGCGCCGAGATCGATCTGGACGCGATCGAGCACAACAGTCGCGTCCTGGTCCGAGCTGCGCGCGGGGCGCGGGTCATGGCCGTGGTCAAGGCGGACGCCTATGGTCATGGGGCCGTCCCGGTCTCACTGGCCGCACTGCGCGGAGGCGCGCACGCCCTCGGCGTGACGACCATCGCGGAGGCGACGCAGCTGCGGTCGGCGGGGATCGGCGCCGAGATCCTGGCGTGGCTCTACTCGGCGTCCGATGACGTCCGGTCGGCCCTGGAGGCCGACATCGACCTCGCCGTCCCGAGCCCGGGTCACCTCGACACCGTGCTCGAGGCCGCCCGACGTACCGGCCGCCGCGCGCGGATCACCCCCAAGATCGACACGGGTCTCGCCCGGTCGGGCATCGCGTTGGAGGACTGGCCGGCCGTACTCGAGCGGCTGGTCGCGGCGACCGCCGGCGGTCTCGTCGAGGTGACGGGGTTGATGGCGCACTTCGCCCACGCCGATGATCCGGGCAACCCGGTGATCGACCTGCAGGTGGCCCGGCTGCACGAGTGCGTGTCCCTCGCGCGTGCCCGGGGGCTGGAGTGCCCGGTCAACCACCACGCCAACTCGGCGGCGACCCTGACCCGACCCGAGGACGGTTTCGAGATGGTCCGGCCGGGGATCGCGCTCTACGGTCTCAACCCGGTCGAGGGCCTGGAGGCCGACCTGGTCCCGGCCATGACGTTCTCGGCGGAGGTCCTCCTGGTGAGGCGCGTGTCCGCCGGTCAGGGCGTGAGCTACGGGCACACGTGGCACGCCCCGCACGACACCACCGTTGCCCTGATCGCTGCCGGTTACGCCGACGGGGTGTGGCGGCTGCTGTCGGGCCGGATGGATGTCACGATCGGCGGACGCCGCTATCCGAACGTCGGCCGCGTCTGTATGGACCAGTTGGTCGTCGACCTCGGCCCGGAGCCCGCGACGCCGGTCCGGGTGGGGGACACCGCGGTGCTGTTCGGGAACGGGGCCGACGGCGGCCCGACGGCCGCCGAGTGGGCCAGGACGGTCGGCACCATCCACTACGAGGTGGTCACCGCTGTGCGGGGACGTGCCGAGAGGCACCACGTCCTGAGCGCGTCGCACGGTGCCGACCGGGGGCGGGAGGCCGCGATATGAGCGAGGACGACGACGACGGCGAGGTGACCGGTCGCAGCGGTAGGCCCCGGATCCGTCTGCCCAGACGCCCGGCCCGGTCCGCGGCCGAGGAGCCGGTGGAGATCCGACCACCCCAGGTCGTGGGGGGTGCGCCCGGGGATCTCGAGGCGGTCGCGGACCACATCCGGACCCCCGGGGGGCTGCGTGCGGGCCTGGGTGCCCTCGGCGCCGCGACCCTCGGTTCGGTGGTCACCCTGCTGCCCGGTCGACGCGCCAACGACCCGTGGGCGGGCGAAGACATGTGGGAACTCGGAGTGGACCGTGGCTCCATGGTCGCGGCCTCCGACGGCGTACCGCTCGCGGTGCGGGAGGCCGGGCCCACCGATGCGCCGATGACCGTCGTGTTCGCCCACGGCTACACCCTGTCGATGGACAGCTGGCACTTCCAGCGGCGGCATCTCGCGGACCGGTTCGGCTCGGAGATCCGGATGGTGTTCTACGACCAGCGTGGACACGGGCTGAGCGGGATGAGTTCGCGGAAGAACTCCACCATCGACCAGCTGTCCCGGGACCTCGACACCGTCATCTCGGCGACGGCACCCACCGGTCCGGTGGTGGTGATCGGGCATTCCATGGGCGGGATGACGGTCATGGGATATGCCGCGCGCCACCCGGAGACCGTGCGGGAGCGCGTCCTGGGGGCCGGGCTGGTCTCCACCGCCATGGCCGAGCTCTCCGAGGCGGGGCTCGGCGCGGTGCTCGACAACAAATCCGTCGCGCGGCTCGCCGGTCTCGCAGGCCGGAGTCCCGGGGTGTTCACCAACGGTCGGCGGGCCCTCGGGGCGCTCATCTCGCCGTTCATCTACGGCGGCTCGTTCGGTGACCCCGCCACGATGAGCCCGACCGTCGCCCGGTTCGTGGACAAGCTCATCGGTTCGACCGACGTGCTGACCATTGCCAACTTCTTCGAGACCCTCACCCAGCACGACGAGTCGGCCGCCGTGCCCGTCCTGCGGGACGTCCGCACGACCGTGCTGTGCGGTGACCGCGACCTGCTCACCCCGCTCGACCGGTCGGTCGACATCGTCGAGGAACTGCCGGACGCCGAGTTCGTGGTGGTCCCGGGTGCCGGGCACATGGTGATGCTGGAGGAGCCCGCCCACGTGTCCGAGGTGCTGGGGGACCTGGTGGCCGACGCGATCATCGAATGGCGGGAGCGGGAGCGTCGCGCCGACGGCGTGGGCCGCGCCGCCATGCCCCCGCCGGACCGGGGCGCCGGTGGGGAGACGGCCCCGTCCACCGACCACGACCGGTCCTCGTGACGATCCGCGTCCCCGGGGAGCGCGACCTGCCGACGGCGGAGGACACCCGGGCACTGGGCGCCGAGCTCGCCGGCCTCCTGCGGGCCGGCGACGTGGTGATCCTCGACGGCCCCCTCGGCGCCGGCAAGACCGCGCTGACCACCGGGATCGCCGCCGGCCTGGGGGTACGCGGGCGCATCACCTCGCCGACCTTCGTCATCGCCCGTCGCCACGCCCCGGCGACGCCCGGCCGTCCGGGGCTGGTCCACGTCGACGCCTACCGACTGCTCGGCGGCCAGGACCCGGACGGTCCGCAACCGACCAGGGCCGACCTGGCCGACGAACTGGAATCGCTCGACCTCGACACGGCACTCGACAGCGACGTGGTGGTCGTCGAGTGGGGCGCCGGATTCGTCGACTCCCTCGTCGAGGCGCCACTGGTCGTCACCCTGCGTCGGCCCGACGGCACCGACGTCCGGACGGCGAGCTGGCGCCGGGACGCCTCGGACGGTCCCGCACCCGGCCCGGCGGTACCCTGACCCCGTGCTCGTCCTCGCCGTAGACACCTCCACGCCCTTCGTCACCGCAGGGGTGTGCCGACTCGTGCCCGGCGACCGGGTCCCGCAGGTGGAGGCACTGGCCACGCGGGTCACCGAGGACGCCCGCGCCCACGCGGAGCTGCTCACCCCGCACATCCTCGAGTGCCTCACCGCCGCGGGCCTCACGCCGCGCGAGCTCGACGCCGTGGTCGTGGGCATCGGTCCGGGACCGTTCACCGGCCTGCGCGTCGGGATGGCGACCGCAGCCGCATTCGCCGACGCCATCTCCAGGCCGGTCCACGGGGTGTGTTCGCTGGACGGGCTCGCGGCCACCGCGCGCGCCGCCGGGGCGACCGGAGACCTCGTCGTCGTCACCGACGCCCGCCGCCGGGAGGCCTACCACGCCCGCTACTCCGCGGACGGCGCACGGACCTCGGGCCCCATGGTGGGCCCCGCCGCCGGGATCGACGCGGACGGCGTCGACCACCTGGTCGGCGACCCCGTACGCCTGGGAGAGGTCACCGCCGCCGGCCACGCCGCCGCGGGGATCCTCGAGGCGGTCACCGCGCCCGACCCCGCCGGCCTCGTCACCGTCGCGGCCTCCGACCTCCTCGCGGGCACGGCCCCGGCGCCGCTGGAACCGCTCTACCTACGTCGGCCCGACGCCATCCCGCCCCGGCGCGCCGCACCCTCGACCGCGCTGCGGGGGGTCCAGCGGTGACCGGGACGCCGCCGGACGCGATCGTGCACGACCATCTGGTCGCCGACGACGCCATGCGGTGCGCGGACCTCGAGAGGGTGCTGTTCCCTGCCGACGGTCCGTGGTCGGCGGCGGCGTTCCTGTCGGAGATCGGCTCCCGGCACACCCACTGCTTCGCGGCGCGGGCGGACGGGGTCCTCGTCGGTTACGCCGTGCTGGCCGTGCTCGGACCCGAGGGGGATCGCGAGTACGAGGTGCACACCATCGGGGTCGATCCGGCCCACCAGGGGCGGGGGATCGGGCGCACGCTGCTGCGCCGCATGCTCGAGGTGGCGGACGCGGACGCGTCGCCGGTGGTGCTGGACGTGCGAACCGACAACGTCCCGGCCCGCACCCTGTACGAGGCCCACGGGTTCGAGGTGGTGGGGCTGCGTCCCCGGTACTACCGGCCCAGCAGGACCGACGCGCACCTCATGGTGCGGCCGGCGGGAGCCGCTGGTCAGAACGAGGCAGGGAAGGTGAGCGGCCGGTGAGAACCGTCATGGGGATCGAGAGCTCGTGCGACGAGACGGGGGTCGCCGTCGCGCGCGTGCACGACGACGGCCGCGCCGAGTTGCTGTCCGACGTGGTCGCCTCGTCGATGTCCGAACACGCCCGGTTCGGCGGGGTCGTCCCGGAGATCGCCTCCCGCGCCCACCTCGAGGCGCTCGTGCCGACCGTCCGCGCCGCCCTCGCCGAGGCGGGGGTGGAGCGGCCGGACGCCGTCGCCGCCACCATCGGACCCGGCCTGTCCGGGGCGCTGCTCGTGGGTTCGTCCGCCGCCAAGGCCTATGCGGCCGCGTGGGGGGCCCCGTTCTACGCCGTCAACCACCTCGTCGGTCACGTCGCCGTCGCGGGCTTCGACGGTGACCCGCTTCCCGAGTGCGTGGCCCTGCTGGTCTCCGGTGGGCACACCCAGTTGCTACACGTCCGCTCGCTCACCGAGCCGGTCGTCGAACTCGGGTCGACCGTCGACGACGCGGCAGGGGAGGCCTACGACAAGGTGGCCCGGCTGCTCGGCCTGGGGTACCCGGGCGGGCCCGTGATCGATCGGCTCGCGGGCACCGGTGACCCCACGGCGATCGCGTTCCCGCGCGGGATGACCGGATCACGCGACGCCCGGCACGACTTCTCCTTCTCCGGGCTCAAGACCTCGGTCGCCCGACGCATCGAGGCCGCCGAACGCGACGGTGAGCAGCTCGACGTGGCGGACGTCGCGGCCTCGTTCCAGGAGGCGGTGGCCGACGTGCTCACCATGAAGGCTGTCCGGGCCTGCACCGACCTGGGCGTGGACACCCTGCTCGTGGGTGGCGGGGTCGCCGCCAACTCGAGGTTGCGTGACCTCGCCGCGAGCAGGTGTGCCGACGCGGGCCTGACCCTGCGCGTCCCGCGGCCGCGGTTGTGCACCGACAACGGCGCGATGGTGGTGGGGGTCGCCTCCGCGCTCCTCGCCGCGGACGCGGACCCCAGCCCCCTGACCGTGGCGGCCGACCCCGGGCTGCCGGTCGAGGTCACCCAGGTCGCCTAGTAGCCGAGGAGCGCCATCCCCACGGTGGTGAACGTGAACGCCATCAGCAGGAACGCGGCGACCGCGGCCAGGCAGAGGTAGCCGATCACGAGGGCGGACACGGCCATCTCCTTTCCGGCCTCGCCTCTGCGGGTGATCTGCCTGAGGGACGTGTGTCCGATCGCGACCACGACGACCGCGACGGCGGCCGGGACCAGCGGCACGAACAGGCCGAGGAACGAGCCGAACACCACGTTCGCGACGGCGATCACGAGGGCGACGACGGCCAGTGTGTTGGTCCCGGGAGGGTGGAACGATCCCGGCGTGCCGTCGGACCCGGTTCGGCGGCGCGGCCCGTCGGGCCGATCCCCTGGCTTCTCGGGTGGGTGCATACGAGGAGGTCACTCCCGGGGTGGGTGGGTGCGGCCCGCCGGTGCCCCGGGGGAGCGCTCGACCCGCGTCCGTTGCGCGAAGTACAGTCCCAACCCCGCGAGGGTGATCCCGCCGATGAAGTTACCGACATGCACCGGGATCTGGTTCCACAGCAGCCAGTCGGCGATGCTCACATCGGCCCCGAGCATCATGCCCGCGGGGATCGTGAAGTGGTTGACGACCGCGTGCTCGTAACCGAGGGCGAAGAACGTGAGGATCGGCAGCCAGATGGCGAGGATCTTGCCCGAGGTGCTCGTGGAGGAGAACGACATGATCACGCCGAGCGCGACCAGCCAGTTGCACAGCACGGCGCTCAACGTCACCCAACCGAGTCCGGTGACGACGCCGGCCTCCTTGTAGGCCACCGTCTTCTCGACAGCGAGGTCCACCAGGCCCTGGGCCCCGGTGGCGTCGGGTTCGGTCCCCATCCCGGTGAGCACGGAGGTCAGCATCCACGCCGCCGCGAGCCCGCCGACAGTGTGCCCGAGGATCATCCAGCCGAAGATCCGTAGGCAGTCGCGCACCCGGATGCGGCCCTCCATCGCGGCCAGCGGGACCAGCCCGTAGGCGCCGGTGACGAGTTCCCAGCCGAGCAGGACGACCATGGTGAGGCCCAGTGGGAAGAGCACGGCGCCGAGGATCGCCACTCCGGTCGCCTCGGTGGCCATGACGGACAGAAGGGTGGCCGCTCCGAGCAGGTAGACGGCGAGGAAGCCGCGGAGGGCAAGTTGCCACCCCGGGGCGTCGGCTTTCGCCTCCCCGCCCTCGACTGCGGCGGTGACGATGTCCGGGGGTGCGACTGCGGTCATTTCTGGGCCTCGCTGTACTCGATCGGGATCGGGTCGGGCAGAGGGGGTGGTCCGGTTGATGTCCGTGCGGTGCGGGTGAGCCTACCCGCGGCGCAGGCCCGCGCCGAGCGTTCTCCGATCTCCGTCGGACCCCGACGGCGGCGAACCCGCACGCGGTTTCCTTGAGTGCTGGCACTCGCCTGTGTAGAGTGCCAATAGACACGGAGCTCCGAGGGCGCCACCCGCGACGGTGCACGCGGCAGCCCGGGTCGTACATAAACCACGGGCCGCCTTCCGGCGTCCCGATCTGTCCAACCACACTCCGAGTCGCCCGGCATCCGGGCGGCCACACCCCATACGGGAGGATCATCGTGGCGATCAAGCCGCTTGAGGACAAGATTCTCGTCCAGGCCCTCGAGGCCGAGACCACCACGGCGTCGGGTCTCGTCATCCCGGACACCGCCAAGGAGAAGCCCCAGGAGGGCACCGTCGTCGCGGTCGGCAAGGGCCGCTTCGACGAGGACGGCGACCGCATCCCCATGGACATCAAGGAGGGGGACAAGGTCATCTACTCGAAGTACGGCGGCACCGAGATCAAGTACGAGGGCAAGGAGTACCTGATCCTCTCCTCGCGTGACGTCCTCGCGGTCATCGACTGACGTGAGCTGATGACCCCCGCCCCGGCGGCGCCGGCCAGAGCCAGGCACCACCGGGGCGGAGGTGTCTCACCCCGCGGTACCCGCCCGTCACGACCACCCACTTCCCTCCAGGAGTTCCATCGATGTCCAAATTGATCGCGTTCGACGAGGAGGCCCGCACGGGCATGCTCGCCGGTGTCGACGAGCTCGCCGACACCGTCAAGGTCACGCTCGGCCCGAAGGGCCGTCACGTCGTGCTCGCCAAGGCCTTCGGCGGGCCCACCGTCACCAATGACGGTGTCTCCATCGCCCGCGAGATCGAGCTCTCCGAGCCGTTCGCGAACCTCGGCGCACAGCTGGTCAAGAGTGTCGCCACCAAGACCAACGACGTCGCGGGCGACGGCACCACCACGGCCACCGTGCTTGCCCAGGCACTCATCCGCCAGGGGCTGCGCAACGTGGCCGCCGGCTCCAACCCGATGGCGATGGGCAAGGGCATCGAGAAGGCCTCCGCCGCCGTCGTGGAGTTCCTCCGTGCGGCAGCGACACCGGTCTCCGGCTCGGACGCCGTCTCGCAGGTGGCGACCGTCTCGTCGCGTGACCCCGAGATCGGTCGCATGGTCGCCGAGGCCATGGACGCCGTCGGAGTCAACGGCGTCGTCTCCGTCGAGGAGTCCCAGGGGCTGCACACCGAGGTGTCGGTCACCGAGGGCATCGCCTTCGACAAGGGCTTCCTCTCGCCGTACTTCGTCACCGACCCCGACGAGCAGAAGGCCATCCACGAGGACGTGCTGATCCTGATCCACCGGGAGAAGATCAGCTCCCTGCCGGATCTGCTGCCGCTGTTGGAGAAGGTCGCCGAGACCGGCAAGCCGCTGCTCATCATCGCGGAGGACGTCGACGGCGAGGCGCTGTCGACCCTCGTGGTCAACTCGATCCGCAAGACCCTCAAGGTCGTCGCGATCAAGGCGCCGTTCTTCGGCGACCGGCGCAAGGCCTTCCAGGAGGATCTGGCGATCGTCACCAAGGGGCAGGTCATCAGCCCCGACCTGGGCATGAAGCTGTCGGAGTGCGGCCTGGACGTGCTCGGTCAGGCCCGGCGGGTGACCGTGTCCAAGGACGACACGATCATCGTGGACGGCGCCGGCGACCAGGCGGACGTCGACGCCCGCGTCGCGCAGCTGCGCCGCGAGGCCGAGGCCACCGACTCCGACTGGGACCGCGAGAAGCTTGAGGAGCGCGTCGCGAAGCTCGCCGGCGGTGTCGCCGTGATCCGCGTGGGTGCGGCCACCGAGACCGAGTTGACCGAACGCAAGCTCCGCGTCGAGGACGCCGTCAACTCGGCCAAGGCGGCCGTGGAAGAGGGCGTCATCGCCGGCGGTGGCTCCGTGTTGGTCCAGGCGGCCGCGGCACTCGAGCGGCTCGCCGCCGACACCGCCGACGCCGACGAGGCGGTCGGGGTGAACGTGGTCCGCAAGGCGCTGTCCGCCCCGCTGTTCTGGATCGCCGCCAATGCCGGCGAGGACGGCTCCGTCGTGGTGAGCAAGGTCTCCGAGATGGGCCCGCGCGACGGCTTCAACGCCGCCGTGGGGGAGTACGGTGACCTGGTCTCCGCCGGGATCATCGACCCGGTGAAGGTCACCTCCTCCGCCGTGGTCAACGCCTGCTCGGTCGCCCGTATGGTCCTCACGACCGAGACGGCGATCGTCGAGAAGCCCGAGGAGAAGGGCGCCGGCGGCCACTCGCACGCCGGTCACTCGCACTGATCGCGTCCGGCCTCCCGGGCCCCGCTCTCCGCGCCGCGGGGGACGGGGCCCGGCCCCGTTCCGGGCCGGTCACGTGGTCCCGCACGCCCCCCAGCGGTTACGCTTGGCGCTCAGCAGTGGTCCCACGACCCAGGGGTCACACGCCTGTTCTGAGCCCGAGCCACATCGGCCGCTGACGGGCCGGGACGTGGGATCCGTCGTGACGTGCGTCGCGACTCGAGAGAAAGGCCGTGCCCCGTAACACATCCGTGTAACACGGGGCCCCCGTAATCCGATGACAGGTACAGCAGACGAGTTGGAACTCGCCGTAGCCGAGGCGGTCAAGGGTGACCGTGTCGCTGCCACGCGGGTGCTGGAGCTCGTGCGGCCCGGTGTGGTGCGGTATTGCCGTTCCCGCGTCGGTGGCTCGGAGAGGGTCAACCTGTCTGCTGACGATGTCGCCCAGGAGGTTCTCATCGCGGTTCTCTCGGCTCTGCCGGGGTACCGGGACCAGGGACGTCCCTTCATGGCCTTCGTGTACGGGATCGCGGCCCACAAGGTCGCGGACGCCCATCGTGGCGCCGCGCGGAACAAGTCCGACCCCGTGGAGTACCTCCCCGAGGTGCTCTCGACCGACACGGGGCCGGAGGACCACGTCCTCGACGGCGAGGTGTCGAGAGCGGTGAGCCGCCTCCTCGGCACGCTGCCCGAGAAGCAGAGGGAGATCATCCGGCTACGTGTGGTGGTCGGACTCTCCGCGGAGGAGACGGCGGAGATCGTCGACAGTACGGCCGGCGCCGTGCGCGTCGCCCAACACCGGGCGATGAAGCAGCTCCGGGCGAGGATCGAGCAGGACGGAGAGGAGCGATGGCGATGAACGACGAAGTCGATCCCGGCACCCGGGACGATGACGCCTCGCTCCGCGCGCATGACGTGGACGGCCACGACGAGGACCGTGTCGACGAGGACCGGGTCGAGGTGGATCGCGACGACGAGCTCCTCGACGCGCTCGGACGCGGCGACCGTCCCGAGGGGGATGAGCCTCTCGTCGCGCTGCTCGCCGACTGGCGCGCCGAGGTGGACTCGGCCGGACTGCCGGACCTGCCCAGCGACGAGCAGATCGAGGTGGCCCTCGCCCCGAACGTCTCCCGACTGTGGCCGCGCCGCGGGTGGGTGCATTCGGGCGAGCACCACCACGGCCAGCGTCCGGCCCTGTGGCAGGCGGTGACCGGCGCCGCCGCAGTGGCGGCCGTGATCGTCGGCGGTCTGTCCGTGGCCGCGCACAGCGCGATGCCGGGCGACCCGCTCTGGGGGGTGTCCAAGACGATGTTCTCCGACCGTGCCGGGAACGTCGAGCTCGTGAGCGATCTCAGCGAGGACCTCGCCGCCGCGGACCTCGCCGCCCGAGAGGGGGACCGGAACGAGGCCGAGCGGCTGCTCGATGAGGTGAGCGCGCGGCTCGACGAGGTCTCCGACGCCTCCGAACGAGTCGAGCTCATGAAGCGTCGGGACGCCATCAAGCGCGATCTCAGTCGGGTCACCCCGAGCGTCGTCCCGTCGCCCGCCCCGGCACCCGCGCCGGCCCCGTCGCCCCCGCCCGCTCCGGGTGTGGCGACTCTCGTTCCCGGCCTCCCCGTGCCGGTGCCGTCCAACCTGGTCCCCCCGCCGCCTCCGGGGATGCCGGTCATCCCGCTCCCGCTCGACGGGCTGCGGATCTCGACCACGCTGCAGATCCCGATCGACACCCAGCGGATCCAGGATTTCCTGTCACCGACGACCGGACGACAGGGTGACGAGGCGGATGACGACCGGGTGGTGCCGGCGCCGACGCCGAGCCGCACCACCGTGACCCAGGTCCCGACTCCCACGCAGCCGGCGCCGACCGACTCACAACAGACCTCGCAGTCGGTCCGGCCGACGAACTGACCCCGGGAAACGACTCGATCCCCGCCCGTCTCGGAGGGACGGGGATCGAGTCGTCCGGGCCGGGCCGGGCCGGGCCCGGGTCGAACGGGCGGCACCCGCGCGCGGCGACCGCCTCTGCTCAGCGGCGCCAGTTGAGTCGACGGGGGCGCAGGGCCCGGGCGGCGTCCGCGTATCCGCGGCAGTACTCCCAGGTGACGTAGTCGTCCGGGATCGGGTCGAAGGCAGGCTCGTGGGGGAGGAGGGAGCCGTCCTCGAGAAGCTGCATGAGGTTGGCGCGGAGCATGTCCCACTCGTGGTAGTGCTCCTCGGCGCAGTCGTCACACTGGACCGCGACCCCCTTCACCCCGATCGGGGCCAGCAACCGACGGAACTCCGAGAGATCCGCGAGGTCCTCCTCGATCGCCCGCCGCTCGTCCGCGTCGAGCGGGCCCGTGGGCATGTCGTCATCGACGGGGTCGAGCTCGGCCAGCTCCGCGGCCGGATCATCCGGATCTCCGGCGAACGGGTCGGGCGGCATTCCGTGCCGTAGGGGATCGTCCACGACCTCCACCGTACCCGTGACCACGGTCTCACGTGGTCGACGGTTCGAGCCGTGGCCCCCGGAACCACTATCCTCGAAAGTCAGCACCTAGACGACCCCCCAGGAGGACGGCAGATGAGCGAGTCGAATGGCCCCGTGCGCACCGGCGGCGACGACCCGACCAAGGTCGCGATGGTGGGCCTGACGTTCGACGACGTGCTCCTCCTCCCGGCCGCGTCCGAGGTGGTCCCGAGTGAGGTCGACACCAGCACCCGCCTGACACGGGACATCACCCTGCGGGTGCCGCTGATCTCGTCGGCGATGGACACCGTGACCGAGGCCCGCATGGCCATCGCCATGGCACGGCAGGGCGGGATCGGCGTCCTGCACCGCAACCTCTCCGTGGGGGACCAGGCCGCCCAGGTCGAGACGGTGAAGCGGTCCGAGGCCGGGATGGTGACCGACCCGGTGACCTGCGCGCCCAGCGACACGTTGGCGGAGGTCGACGAGAAGTGCGCCCGCTACCGCATCTCCGGATTGCCGGTGACCGACGAGCGCGGTGAGCTGGTCGGCATCATCACCAACCGCGACATGCGGTTCGAGATGGACAAGTCCCGGCGGGTCGACGAGGTCATGACCCGGGCGCCCCTGGTGGTCGCGCGGGAGGGCGTCACCGCGGAGGCGGCGCTCGGCCTGCTGCGCCGGCACAAGATCGAGAAGCTGCCGATCGTCGACGGTGACGGGCGACTGACCGGACTCATCACGGTGAAGGACTTCGTCAAGACGGAGAAGCACCCCGACGCCACCAAGGACTCGGACGGCCGGCTGCGCGTGGCCGCCGCCATCGGCACCGGGGAGGACGCCTGGCAGCGCGCCGGGGCCCTCACCGACGCCGGGGTGGACGCCCTGGTGGTCGACACCGCCCACGCCCACAACCGCAACGCCCTCGACATGGTCGCCCGGGTCAAGCGGGAACTCGGCGACCGCGTGCAGGTGATCGGGGGCAACCTCGCCACCCGCGGTGCCGCCCAGGCGATGATCGACGCGGGTGCGGACGCCATCAAGGTGGGCATCGGCCCCGGTTCCATCTGCACCACCCGGGTGGTCGCGGGCGTGGGTGCTCCCCAGATCACCGCGATCCTCGAGGCCTCGGTCGCAGCGCATGCGGCGGGGATCCCCGTCATCGCCGACGGCGGAATGCAGTACTCCGGTGACGTGGCCAAGGCGATCGCCGCCGGCGCCTCGGCCTGCATGTTCGGGTCCCTGCTCGCGGGGTGCACCGAATCGCCGGGTGAGCTGATCTTCGTGGACGGCAAGCAGTACAAGGTCTACCGCGGCATGGGTTCGCTGGGCGCGATGCGCGGCCGCGGCAAGCCCGGGCAGGAGAAGTCGTTCTCCAAGGACCGGTACTTCCAGGACGACGTGCTGTCCGAGGAGAAGCTGGTGCCCGAGGGCATCGAGGGGCGGGTCCCGTATCGCGGAGACGTCGGTCAGGTGCTCCACCAGCTCGCCGGAGGGCTGCGTGCGGGCATGGGCTACACCGGAGCCGCCACCATCCCGGAGATGCACCGTGCCCAGTTCGTCCAGATCACGGCCGCGGGGCTCAGGGAGAGCCACCCGCACGCGATCCAGATGACGGTCGAGGCCCCCAACTACAACGTCAAGGACTGAAGTCGCGTGCGCAATGTCGTGGAGATCGGCCTGGGTCGCGAGGCCCGTCGGATGTTCGGGCTGGGCGAGGTCGACATCGTCCCCTCCCGCCGGACCCGCAGCTCCAAGGAGGTGTCCACCTCCTGGCAGATCGACGCCTACCAGATGGACATCCCGGTGATGACCCACCCGACCGACGCCGTGGTCTCCCCGGACTCGGCGGTGGAGTTCTCCAAGCTCGGTGGTCTGGCCGTGCTCAACGGAGAGGGACTGTGGGCCCGTCACGCCGATCCCGATGCCGTGATCGCCGAGCTGAGGGAGCTCGCGCTGGAGGACGTGACCGGCAACCGGGCCGTGGCGCGACTGCAGGAGCTGCACCGCGCCCCGATCGACCGCGAGCTCCTCGCCGCTGCGGTTCACCGCATCCGCGACGAGGGTGCGACCGTGGCGGTGCGGGTCTCACCGCAGCACGCGCGCGAGCTCACCCCGGGGCTCGTCGCGGCGGGGGTCGACCTGCTGGTGGTGCAGGGCACGATCATCTCGGCGGAGCACGTCAGCGGTGAGGACGCCCCGCTCGACCTCAAGGAGTTCATCGGTGGCCTCGATGTCCCGGTGATCGCCGGCGGCGTCGTCGACTACAAGACCGCCCTGCACCTCATGCGCACGGGCGCCGCCGGTGTGATCGTGGGATACGGCGGGGTCGACGGCATCACCACCACCGGCCAGGTGCTGGGTATGGAGGTCCACATGGCCACCGCGATCGCCGACGCGGCCGCGGCCCGGCGGGACTACCTCGACGAGACCGGAGGCCGCTACGTGCACGTGTTGGCCGACGGCGACATCTACACCTCCGGTGACATCGCCCGCGCCGTGGCGTGCGGCGCCGACGCGGTGGTCCTCGGGCCGCTGCTCGCCGGCTCGTTGGAGTCCCCGGGCCGCGGTGTCTACTGGGACGCGGTCTCCGCCCACCCCAAGGTGCCGCGTGGGCATGTGTCCGAGGTGGAGGACGAGACGGCCCTGGCGCCACTGGAAGAGGTCCTCGAGGGGCCCACCAGCGTCCCCGACGGCACCCGCAACCTCATGGGCGGACTGCGTCGCGCGATGGCGAAGTGCGGCTACTCCGACGTCAAGGGTTTCCAGAAGGTGGACCTGTCCGTCCGGCCCTGATCGCCCGACCGGGGGTCGGACGGCCCCACTCTCTGGACAAATCGTGACCTACTGTCGGGTAGGTTCGAGGGTGCTCGGGTACTGTGATGCCCACCATCGACCACTCCTGGGAGTTGCACCATGACGCCGCACACACCGTCGACCCCGACCGACGCCCCCACCACGCCGACGGACACGGATGTCGTCGTCATCGGATCCGGTTTCGGTGGCAGCGTCACGGCCCTGCGGTTGTCGGAGAAGGGGTACCGCGTCACGGTCATCGAGGCGGGTCGCCGCTTCGAGGACGCGGACCTGCCCAAGACGTCCTGGCGACTCCACCGGTACGTGTGGGCGCCCAAGCTCAAGCTGTTCGGGATCCAGCGCGTCCACATGATGCGCGACGTGATGATCCTCGCCGGCGCGGGCGTGGGCGGGGGATCGCTCAACTACGCCAACACGCTGTACAAGCCCACGAGCCAGTTCTTCAAGGACCGGCAGTGGGGTCACATCACGGACTGGGAGTCCGAACTCTCCCCGTTCTACGACCAGGGCCGCCGCATGCTGGGCGTGGTCACCAATCCCACGCACACCCACTCGGACGAGGTCATGAAGAAGGTGGCCCGCGACATGGGCGCCGAGGACACCTTCGTCTACACCCCGGTCGGCGTGTTCTTCGGCGAGAAGACCGGCGGTCAGGGCAAGCCCGGCGAGCTCGTCCCCGATCCGTACTTCGGCGGGGTGGGGCCGGATCGCAACGCGTGCATCGAGTGCGGCGAGTGCATGACCGGCTGCCGGCACAACGCCAAGAACACGCTGATGAAGAACTACCTCGCCCTGGCCGAGCGCGCGGGCGCCCGCATCCTGGACCGGACCACGGTCAGCGACCTGCGCGAGCGCGGCGACGGCACGTGGGAGATCACCCTCGAGCGGACGGGCGCCTGGACGCGTCGCGGCAAGCGCACCACCACGGTGACCGCCGGTCAGGTCGTCGTGGCGGCCGGCACCTGGGGAACCCAGCACCTGCTCCACTACGCCAAGGACTCCGGGTCCCTGCCCAGGCTCTCGGATGCGATCGGTCGGCTCACTCGGACCAACTCGGAGGCGATCCTCGGGGCCATGCGTCCGAACTACAAGCCGGAGCAGGACTTCTCCGAGGGAGTGGCCATCACGTCGTCGTTCCATCCCCGGTCGGACACCCACATCGAACCGGTCCGGTACGGCAAGGGCTCCAACGCCATCGCCATCCTGCAGACCCTGCTCACGGACGGTGACGGGCCGCTCCCGCGGTGGCGCACCCTGCTGGCCGAGGTCCGCCGCAACCCGGCCATGTTCATGCAGCTGTTCTATCTGCGCCGCTGGAGCCAGCGTTCGGTGATCGCGCTCGTGATGCAGAACCTGGACAACTCGCTGCAGACCTACGTCAAGCGCTTCGGTCCGTTCAGGTACGTCACCAGCAAGCAGGGTCACGGGGAGCCCAACCCCACCTGGATCCCCGCCGGAAACGAGGCCACCCGCAAGATCGCCGAGGAGATCGGCGGCCTGCCCGGGGGCACGTGGGGCGAGATCGCCAACATCCCGCTCACCGCCCACTTCCTGGGCGGGTGCGTGATCTCGGATTCGCCCGAGACCGGGGTCGTGGACCCGTACCACCGCGTGTGGAACTACCCGACGATGCACATCGTGGACGGCTCGGCGATCTCCGCGAACCTCGGTGTCAACCCGGCGCTGAGCATCACCGCCCAGGCCGAGCGGGCCATGTCGCTGTGGCCCAACAAGGGTGAGGCCGACCAGCGCCCGGCCCAGGGCGAGGACTACCGGCGCCTGTCGCCGGTCCCGCCCGTGTCGCCGATGGTCCCGGAGGCCGCGCCGGGAGCCCTGCGGCTGCCGATCGTCCAGGTCAGCTGAGGGTCGTCCCCCGTGGTCAGGACGTGGTGAGCCGGGTCAGGAGGCGGTGAGCTCGAGCAACTCGTCGAGCGCCGCCGTGATCCCGCGGGCCACCGCGTCCGGGTCCGGCACCAGGTGTTCGCACGAGATCACCCCCAGGTCGAGCCGCCCGTCGGTCGACAGGCTGGTCACGGAGAGCCCCGCACCGTGGAGCAGCGGGCCGAAGGGGTGCATGTGGGTGATCCGCGCGCCGAGGAAGTAGAGGGCGTGACGGGGGCCGGGCACGTTGGAGACGATGAGGTTGTAGATCACCGGGTGGACGTCGGCCAGTCTCAGCGCCTCGTACGCCCGCATGCCCATGTCGAGTAGCCGACGGGGGCCCATGCGGGCCCAGTTGTCCAGGAGCGCCGGGCGGATGCTCGCGGCTTGGCGCTTCGTGGTCTCCGCTGCGGCGGAGATCCGCTCGTACCGTTCGACCGGGTCGGCTACATCCGTGGCCAGGGAGGCGAACATGGCCGACACCTGGTTGGCGCCGCCGGTGGCCAGATCGTCTCGGGTGGACATGGGGACGATCGCCACCATGGAGGAGGTGGGAGAGTCTCCGTGGGCCTCGAGGTAGGACCTGACAGCGCCGCCGACCACGGTGAGGAGGACGTCGTTGACGGTGCCGCCGAGGCGGGCGGTGACGAGCTTGACGGACGCCAGGTCGAGTGATGCGGTGGCCACGGCGCGGTG
This sequence comes from Dietzia sp. IBK-p2-15D, assembly GCF_057773105.1. NCBI lineage: Bacteria > Bacillati > Actinomycetota > Actinomycetes > Mycobacteriales > Dietziaceae > Dietzia > Dietzia sp. IBK-p2-15D. The sequence continues at coordinate 54,109 of NZ_JBYMTK010000011.1, read as the reverse complement.
CGGGGTGAGCGAGTGGTTGAAGAGGGTCCGCGGCGCCGTGAACGGGGCCGGCATGGATTCCCCGTGGCCGGCCCGGCCGCGGGCGCGTCTCATGGCCGCGGGGACCGACAGCGTCTCGGGGAGCAGTCGGAGGAGGGCCAGGGGCCGGCCCAGCACGTCGCGGGCGCCACCGGCGATCAGTTGCAGGGTGTTGGCCCGTCCGACGTGCGTGCGCACGAGCGCGGGATCCTGGTCGGGCGTGGTGGCGTCCGTCGCGGCGAGGGCGGAGAGCAACTCGGCGCCCAGCATCCCGTCGATGACCGAGTGGTGGACCCGGCAGAACGCGCTGACGGTCGGCGCGTGCGGGTCACCCCGCTCGATGATCCAGACCTGCCACAGCGGGTGGGCGCGGTCCAGCGGGGTGGAGGCGAGCCGACCGCACGTCTCCAGCAGCTCGGCCTCGGTGCCGGCCGGCCCGAGTTCGATCCGGCGTAGGTGGTGGGTGATGTCGAAGTCGAAGTCCTCGACCCACGCCGGGTGGCCGGGGTTCCACGGTGAGTCGTGGACCTTGCGGCGGAACGGGGGGACGGCTTTGACCCGGCGGGCGAGCCCCGATCGCAGGCGTTCGAACGAGTAGCCCTCCTCGATGGTGGTCACGTCGAGGTGGACCAGGCCGTTGATCACCATCATCTGCTCGGGGGTCTCGAGGTAGAGGAAGCTCGCGTCGAGCCCGGTCATCCGTTCCACGTGTCAGCGCTCCCCGGCGGCCGCCGACCGCGCCGCCTCCCGGGTGAGTTCCAGCAGTCGGGCCATCGCCTCCCGGATCCCGGTGGCGAGCAGGTCGGGGTCGGGGGCGAGGTGCTCGCAGGCGTTGATCCCCACGTCGAGTCGACCGCCCATGGACATGGCGGTGACCGAGAGTCCGGAACCGTGCATGAGGGGCCCGAGCGGGTAGACGTGGGTCACCCGGCATCCGAGGAAGTCCAGTCCCTGACGGGGCCCGGGGATGTTCGACACGACGAGGTTGTGCACGACGGGATGCAGGTCCGCCAGGTGGAAGTCGCCGTATATCCGCATCAGCATCTGCAGGGTCCGGGCGGGGGCGAGTGTGGCGATGTCCTGGATTAGGTCCGGCCGCATGCCGTTCTTCGACTGCTTCTTGCCTCGGCTGGTGCGGGCGGAGATGGCGCGCAGGCGCTCGAGCGGGTCGGCGATGTCGGTCCCCAGGGACGCGAACAGGACCGTCACACGGTTGTTGCCCCGGGCGTCCCCGGCGTCGCGGGTGGAGACGGGGACCACGGCGACGAGCGACGTGTCGGGCAGGTCGTCGTGGGAGCGCAGGTACCGCCGCAGCGCGCCGCCCATCACCGCCAGGAACACGTCGTTGACGGTCACGCCGAAGGCGTCCTTGATCTCGCTGATCTCGCCGAGGTCGAGTGGGGCACCCCAGACCGCCCGGTGGGGGGTGATGGTGGCGTTGAAGCGGGTGCGGGGCGCGGTGAACGGTGCCGCCCTGGGGACGACGACGAGGTCGTCCGTGGCGTCGGCCGTGCCCGTCTCCTCCGGGGCCGGATCGTCCGACTTCTTCTTGGCGGCCGTGGCCCTGCGCAGTGCGAAGGGGAGCGCGGCGAACTCGGGTACCAGCCGGGCCAGGGTCAGCGGGCGACGTACGGAGAAATCCCACCACCCGCCGGCGAGGAGCCGGATGGGGTTGGCGTTGCCCGCCTCGACGCGGACCATGTCGAGGTCGCGGGCGGAGGGCTGCTCTCCGGCGGAGGCGAACTTGCGCAGGATGTTCGCGCCGTTGGCCCCGTCGAGGATGGCGTGGTGGGCCCGGAAGTACACGACGATGGTGTCCGGTTCGGTGAGCCGCTCGAGGACCCACATCTCCCACAGGGGGCGTGACCTGTCCAGCGGGCGGCTGCCGAGGGTGCCGCACATCTCGAACACCGCGCGGTCGTCACCGGGGTGGTCCACGTCGACGCGGCGGACGTGTGCGGTGATGTCGAGGTCGTATTCCTCGACCCAGGCGGGGTGGCCGAGGTTGAGCGGGGAGTCGTAGATCTTGCGGCGGAGTTCGGGTAGTTCCTTGATCCGGCGGCCGAGCTCGGTCCGGAGCCATTCGAAGGAGTACCCGACCTCGAGGCCGGAGACGTCGACGAAGAGGATCCCACCCACCACGAGGGGTTGCTGGGGGGTCTCCATGTACAACAGGCTCGCGTCGAAACCGGTCATTCGCTCCATCGATGCGCTCCAGCTCTCTCGGTCCCGGGCCGGCCGGGGTCGTGGTGGGGTTCATTGTGAACCCCGGCACGGGGGATGTGGCCGAGTTCGGCGGATGGGCCGCGGGGCCTAGACTCGACCCCGTGGCCGAGAACGCACAGACCGACTCCCAGATCGCCGCCGAGGCGGTGGCGCCCCGCCCGGTACTCGTGGTGGACTTCGGCGCCCAGTACGCGCAGCTCATCGCGCGCCGCGTGCGCGAGGCGCGCATCTACTCCGAGGTGATCCCGCACACCGCGACGATCGAGGAGATCCGCGCCAAGGATCCCGTCGCCCTGGTGCTGTCCGGCGGACCCGCGAGCGTGTACGCCGAGGACGCGCCCTCGCTCGACCCGGCGGTGTTCGAGCTGGGTCTGCCGGTGTTCGGCATCTGTTACGGCTTCCAGGCGATGGCCGGTGCCCTCGGCGGCGAGGTCGCGCACACGGGTAGCCGCGAGTACGGCCGCACCGACGTGAGCGTGTCCGGCGGCCTCCTGCACGCCGGCCTGCCGGAGCACCACCCGGTGTGGATGAGCCACGGGGACGCGGTCACGGCCGCGCCCGAGGGGTTCACCGTCACCGCGTCGTCGTCCGGTGCCCCGGTCGCCGCGTTCGAGTGCACCGAGCGGCGCATGGCCGGAGTGCAGTACCACCCGGAGGTCCTGCATTCGCCGCACGGCCAGCAGGTGCTGAGCCGCTTCCTCACCGAGGTGGCGGGGCTCGAGCCGACGTGGACCGCGTCGAACATCGCCGACCAGCTGGTGGTGGCCGTCCGCGAGCAGATCGGCGACGGCCACGCGATCTGCGGCCTGTCGGGCGGCGTCGACTCGGCCGTCGCGGCCGCCCTGGTCCAGCGTGCGATCGGGGACCGCCTCACGTGTGTGTTCGTCGACCACGGACTGCTGCGTGCGGGTGAGCGCGAGCAGGTCGAGAACGACTTCGTGGCCGCCACCGGGGCCCGCCTCATCACGCTGGACGACTCCGACGTCTTCCTCGGGCACCTCGCCGACGTCACCGACCCGGAGACCAAGCGCAAGATCATCGGGCGCGAGTTCATCCGGTCCTTCGAGCGGGCGGTGACGCAGGCGCTCGAACTCCAGGGTTCCGGTGAGGCCGCCGCCTCCTCCGTCGACTTCCTCGTCCAGGGCACCCTCTACCCGGACGTCGTCGAGTCCGGTGGCGGTGCGGGTACGGCCAACATCAAGAGCCACCACAATGTCGGCGGCCTGCCGGACGATGTGGAGTTCACGCTCGTCGAGCCACTGCGGTTGTTGTTCAAGGACGAGGTCCGCGCGGTCGGTCGCGAGCTCGGTCTGCCCGAGGCGATCGTCGGCCGCCACCCGTTCCCCGGTCCGGGCCTGGCGATCCGCATCGTCGGCGCCGTGGACCGTGACCGCCTGGAGACCCTGCGCGCGGCGGACGCGATCGTGCGCGAGGAGATGACCGCGGCGGGTCTGGATTCCGCGGTGTGGCAGTGCCCGGTGGTCCTGTTGGCCGATGTTCGGTCGGTGGGCGTGCAGGGCGACGGCCGGACGTACGGTCATCCGATCGTGCTGCGGCCGGTGAGTTCCGAGGACGCCATGACCGCCGACTGGACGCGCGTGCCGTACGAGACCCTGGCGCTGATCTCCAACCGCATCACCAACGAGGTCCCGGACGTCAACCGGGTCGTGCTGGACGTGACGAGCAAGCCGCCGGGCACTATCGAGTGGGAGTGAGCCGCCCCCGCACGCCCACACCACCCCACCGCCCCCACCGCCCGGGCATCCGCTCCCGCGCCTGAACTCTCGCTCGCGCGCCTGTACGTTCCGGACACAGCCGCCCCCCGCGATGGCGTCTGGCCTGCCCCGCGGCTCACGCGAGACGCCTTCGCGGCGGGCGGCTGTCCACGCCGCCGACGAATCCGGGGCCGATGGATGGCGCAGGGGCCGTGCGCTGCGTATCGCGGCCGGGCGTCAGCGGCGGATGACCATCATCAGTCCCACGAGCACCGCCAGGACGAGTCCCGCGGCCAGCAACGCCGTCGGGGCGATCGCGGGCGCTCCCAGGATCGCCCACACCGCCACTCCCAGCGAGGTCACGCCGGCCAGGGCGAGCACCGGCGACCCGAACCGCCGGTGCTCCACCACCTCGACGGCGCCGGCCGGGGTGGTCGCGGGCTCGGGGGAGACCCCGAATCCGAGCGGTTCGGGTGTCGGGTATCCGGTGCCGTAGGGCAGCGGGTCGTACAGCTGCGGGTCGAACCGCGGCGACTGCTCGGGCGGGGCTCCCGCGGTGGAGTGGTGGCGGTCGTCTGCGGGCGTGTTCGTATTCATCGGGTGACCTTCACGCTTCCCATCTCGGTGGTGATGTCCAGGGTCAGGACCGGCCCGTCGGTGTCGGCGGGCGGGTCGGGGCAGTCGACGGAGCCGATCTCGGTCCGGCAGTCGGCCTGCACGGCGAGCCCGTCGGGCAGCAGCACCCGCACCTCACCGACCTCGTTGGTGATGCTGTAGCTGCGGTCGCGGTCCAGTTCGAGCTCGCGCATGTCGACGGTGACTGTGCCGACCTCGTGGGTGACCGGCGTGTCGAGCTGGGCGGGGGAGGTGATCTCCACCCGCTCGTCGCCGAAGGTCTCCCAGCCACCCGTGGGGACCTGGACCGACAGGGCGAGCAGCACGAACCCGACGAGTGGTCCGGCCACCACGAGCAGCCCGTACCCGCGGCGGGTGACGGCGCCGACGAGCAGCCCGCCGGCCACCACCGCCAGGGCGATCGCGGCGATGCGCGTGGTGTCGAGCCAGGTGAATCCGCCCAGCGTCGACAACCCGGTGGCGACCGCGGTCGCGATGAGTGCCAGGCCGAGCGTGACCTTGGTCAGCCGCGACCGGGGCCGGGTCGGTTCGACCGGGGCGGGGGCGAGGCCGGGTTCGGGCAGGTCCCACGCGAACGGGGCGGCGCCGAGCGGATCCCACGACGGCGGCACAGGGGGCCCGAAGGGGGCTCCGGGGCCGGAGCCGGGCTCCTGGGAGGCCCCGGGCGCGCGCCACGGTCCGGCGCCGGTGGCCGGGGCCCGGCCGCGCGACGCGTCGGGTCCGCGAGCGGCGGAGGGCCGCACCGCGGAGACCTCCGCCCACCCGGCGGGCGGTTCGGGGGTGCGCCGGTGCAGGCCGTACCAGCCGGCGAGCATCGCCGCGACCATGAGGAACCCGGCGCCGAGGAGGAGGGTCTCCCCGGATCCGCCGAAGGTGGGGGCGGACAGGAGGACGACGACGACGAGGACCACCGCGGTGACCTTGGAGCCCGACGCCCGGCCCTTCCCCAGGAGCGCCTCGCCGGAGGAGACCTCGTCGCCGGCGGAGCGCAGGAGCAGCCACATCAGGGCGTACAGGAAAACGCCCGCCCCACCCCACAGTGCGGCGACGACGAACGCGACGCGGAAGAGGACCGGGTCGACGCCGTAGCGCCGACCGAAGCCGCCGCAGACGCCGGCGATCCTGGAATCGTCCGGCGTCCGGACGGGACGGGTCCGCCACAGGGAGCGGAGCTCGGACGGGAGGTCGTAGGTGTTCGTTCTGGACATGACCCCATCGTGGTCCGTGGGCGTCCGCGGCACATCGGGGTCCGACCCTGATTTCCGACCCCGAGGCCGTAGGGGAGGGAGGATGGCGGGATGGTCGACACCGTCATGGGTTTCCTGGGCTCCGACGAACAGCTGCGGCTCTTCGGGGTGACGCTGGTCGGGGTCAGCGGGCGGACCGTTCTCAAGGTGCTCCTCAGCATCCTGCTGTTCGTGCTGCTGTCGCTGTTCACGTCGATCTCGCGGGCGGTGATGCAGGCGATCACCGGGCCCGCCGGGTCCGCGTCGAGGTTCTGGACGAAGCAGAGTCTGCAGCTGTTCACCGCCGTCGTGGCCGTGCTGGCGCTCTTCTCCATCTGGGTGACCCCGGGAACCGACCTGACCGTGGGGGTCGGACTCGTCACCGCGGGCCTGGCGTTCGCGTTGCAGAAGGTGATCGCGAGTCTCGCGGGATACTTCGTCATCCTCCGGGGGAGGGTGTTCGCGGTCGGCGACCGGATCGCCGTGGGTGGGGTCCGGGGCGATGTGATGTCGCTCGGTTTCCTGCGCACGACCGTCATGGAGATGGGATCCCCGTCGTCGATGGCCGGCGCGGAGACCGGCAACTGGGTACCGAGCCGTCAGTTCACCGGCCGGGTGGTGACGGTGTCGAACGGCGTCATCTTCGACGAGGCGGTCTACAACTACACCCGCGGGTTCCCCTTCCTCTGGGAGGAACTGTCGCTCAAGCTGCCGTTCGACGTGGATCTCCGACGTGTCGACACCGTGTTCCACGCCTGCGCCGACCGGCACACGAGGGAGCTGAGCGACGAGGCGATGGCGAGCATGCAGCAGATGAGCCGCATGTACGCGGTCGATGTCCGGGAGTTCGGGCCGCAGGTGTTCGTCTCGCTGCAGGAGGACGGGATCCTCGCCACCGTCCGCTTCGTCGTGGGCAGTCACGGTGCGCGGTCGGTCAAGGACGCCATCTCCCGGGACCTGGTCGCCGGATTGCGGGAGGGGGGTGTCTCGCCGGCGAGCGTGGCCGTGGATATCCGGGTACTTCCCGATTCCCCTCGGGGCGATGATCTGTGACGATGGCGTCCATGAGTGAGAACGCGACCGATCCCGCGCCGGCCACCGCGGTCCGGTCGGCGTCCCCGGTCGCCGGACCACAGGCGCGGTCCGCCGCCGTGGCGACGACCGATTTCCGCTGGTACCCGCGGTTGACCCGCGGCAGCGACGGATCCGTGGTCGCGGGCGTGTGCGTGGGTCTGGCCGACCACCTCGGGGTGCGGGTCGTCCACGTGCGCCTGGTCATGGTTCTGCTGGCCACGCTCTCGGGCGCCGGCGTGGCCCTGTACTCGGCGCTGTGGGCGCTCACCCCGACGGGGCCCGCGTCGGCGGGCGCGGGCCGGGGCGACGAGCGCGAGCGCAGACGCGGCATGGCACTGGCCGTCGTGGCGGTGGCGGGCGCGGTGCTCTCGTTCATGGTGACCACCGCCACGGGACTGAGCGTCATCGTCCCCGTCCTCGTCGTGGCCCTGGGGGCCGGGCTGGTCTGGCAGCAGTACGACGGTGGGGGACGAGTCGCGCCGCGGTCGGTCTTCGACTGGGCCAGGGTCACCGCAGGGGCCACCCTCGTCGTCGTCGGGCTCGCCGTCGTGGTCCTCGGTCAGGTCGAGTTCGCCGCGCTGCGGTCGTCCCTCCTCGCGGTCGTGGCCACCCTCGTCGGCGTGGGACTGCTCAGCGTGCCGGTCGGACTGCGACTGTGGCGGTCCCTCGAGGAGGAGCGCGCGGCGCGGATCCGCGAGTCCGAACGCAGCGACATCGCCTCCCACCTGCACGATTCCGTCCTGCAGACCCTGGCACTCATCCAGAAGAGGTCCGATGACCCGGGCCAGGTGGCGCGGCTCGCCCGCCGGCAGGAACGGGAGCTCCGACAGTGGCTGTTCGGCGCCGGCTCCCGGATGTCCTCGGGCGCGGCGACCTTCGCGGGGGCGGTCGAGGTGATGGTCGGCGACGTCGAGGACGTCTACGGACTGCGGGTGGACCAGGTCGTGGTGGGTGGCGACGGCCCGGTCGGCGACGCCGGGGAGGCGGTCCTGGGCGCCGTCCGCGAGGCCCTGGTCAACGTCGCCAAGCACGCCGGCGTCGACACCGCCGACGTGTTCGTGGAGAACGACGGACGCACGCTCAGCGCGTTCGTCCGCGACCGCGGACGCGGCTTCGACCCCGATGCCGTGGGCGGCGACCGCCACGGGCTCGCGCAGTCCATCCGACACCGCGTGGAGAGCCGCGGTGGGACCGTGCGCGTGCGCAGTACGCTCGGGCGCGGGACGGAGATCGGGATCGAGATGCCGCTGGAGGGCGAATGACGGACGGGCCGCAGGACGGGTCGGGGGAGTCGACGACGGGCGGCGGCGGGATGTGCCGGGTCTTCCTCGTGGACGACCACGCGGTGTTCCGCAGCGGGGTCCGTGCCGAACTCGCCGGGCAGTCGACCATCGAGGTCGTCGGCGAGGCGGGTTCCGTCGCCGAGGCCGTGACCGGCATCGACCGGGTGCGTCCCGACGTGGTGCTGCTCGACGTGCACATGCCCGACGGCGGTGGCGTGGCCGTGCTGCGGTCGGTGCTGGGGGCCGACCCGGGCGGCGTGGCCGATCCCGCCCGCGCCCCGGAACCGACCTTCCTCGCGCTGAGCGTCTCCGACGCCGCCGAGGACGTGATCGCCGTGATCCGGGCCGGCGCGCGCGGCTACGTCACCAAGACCATCACCGGCGAGGACCTGGCAGACGCCGTGTGTCGGGTCGCCGACGGGGATGCCGTCTTCTCCCCGCGACTGGCCGGGTTCGTGCTGGACGCGTTCGCCCGCGCCTCCCCGGGCCCCGCCGATCGTGGCGAGCCCGTCCACGACCCCGAGGTCGACTCGCTCACCCCGCGTGAGAAGGAGGTGCTGCGGCTGCTGGCCCGCGGCTACACCTACAAGGAGATCGCCGAGGAGTTGTTCATCTCGGTCAAGACGGTGGAGACCCACGCCTCCAACGTCCTCCGCAAGACCCAGCAGTCCAACCGGCACGCGCTGACCCGCTGGGCGCAGTCCCGGCACCTGGACTGATCCCCGCGGCCGGCCGGCCGGAGTGGTTTCTCGCCCGGGTCGGCTCCGCGCACCCACCCGGACCGATAGCGTGACCGGGATGAGCGAACCGCGCGACCTGCCCGTGTGCATCATCGGTGACTCGTTCGTGGCCGGATACGGCGATGACACGGGCCGCGGGTGGACCGCGCACCTGATCGAGGCCGGCCCCGCGGCCGGTGTGCACATCCACGCCGCGGTCGCCGGGATCGGCGGGGACACCTCCGAGATGATCCTGGCCCGCTGGGACGAGGTCGATCGTCGGCGGGCCGCGTTCCCCACGACCGCGGTGATCGCGGAGTTCGGCGTCAACGACGTCATGGAGCACGAGGGTGCGTTGCGCGTCGACGAGGCGGGTACCGTCGCGGCGCTGCGCGGAATGATCGACCGGGCGCCCGAGGGGCGGTTCCTCGTGGTGGGGCCGCCGCCGGTGGTGTGGGACGAGGTCAACGAGCGGATCGCGGCCCGGGCCGAGACCATGGCGCAGGTGTGCGACGAGGCCGGGGTGCCGTTCGTGCCGACCTTCGACGTGTTGCTGGCGGGTGGTCAGTGGATGCGCGAGGTCGCCGCCGGCGACGGCGCCCACCCCGGGCCCGGCGGGTACGAGCAGTTCGGCCAGGTGATCTCCGGTCCTGTGCTCGAGTGGTTGCGTCTCCTGCCGGACGTCGAGCCGGGCTACTAGCGGGAACTCTTCATGGCGGCCCTGACCGTCACCGTCGGGTCCGCCTCGAGCTCGGCCACGCGCGTCGAGTCCATGGGCAGCAGCGCGATGCGCCCGTCGGAGTCGAAGTGCAGCGCCCAGCCGTAGGTCTTGGCCAGCGGGGAGGTGCGCAGGCACGGTTGGCCCGTGGAGAAGAACCGTTCGCGTTCGGCTGCGCGGTCGACCTCGGCTATATCCTTGCGCTGGCAGTACACGTCGAAGATCAGGTCATCGCTCGTCCACCTGTAGTCCTCGCCCGAGAGTCGTTCGTACTGCAGCTCGGCCACCGACCCCTTCCCGGAGGGCGGGGCGGTCGCCGCCACGGCCCTGGTGTCCGGGGCGGGCAGGATCAGGGTGTCGGTGTAGTGGGTGGTGTGCATTGTGCGCCTCTGTTCCTGTAGCGGTTCTGGGTGTCCGGTCGTCCCGGCGGTGAGGTGATGGTCTCCGGTAACCTGATTCTCGTCGTACGCCCCGTACGGCGGCAGGAGGATGAATCATGACGAGTCCGCAGAACCCTGACCGTGTCGGCGAGCATTCCGAGGAGCCCGCGGACAAGGCCCGGTATGACCACGACGACGCGGTCGCCGACGAGTGGGGTGACGAGTCCTTCCCGGCCAGTGATCCCCCCGGCGCGCTCTGAGTCAGCGCAGGATCTCGAACTGTTCGGACACCGCCCGCAGTGCACTCGCGCTGCGGGCGAACTGCTCGCGTTCGGTGGTGTCGAGCTCCAGCTCCACCACCCGCTGGACGCCGGTCCGCCCGATCACCGCGGGCACCCCGATGAAGATCCCGTCCTGGTCGTACTCGCCCCGCAGCAGGGTGGAGACCGGTAGCGAGACCTGCTCGTTGCGCAACACCGCCCGGGTGATGCGGGCCAGCCCCATCCCGATGCCGTAGCTGGTGGACCCCTTCGAGTCGATGATCCGGTAGGCGGCGTCCCGGGTCTCGTCGAAGATCTGCGTCAGACGTTCCCGCTTGGCCGGGTCGCCCGCCAGGTCGCGGCGCAGCGGCACCCCGGAGACGTTGGCGGAGGAGAAGACCGGCAGCTCGGTGTCGCCGTGTTCCCCGATGATCGAGGCGTGCACGCTCATCGGTGCCACGTCGTAGTACTGGCCCAGCATGAACCGGAAGCGCGCCGAGTCGAGGATGGTGCCGGAGCCGATGACCTGCGCGGCGGGCAGTCCGGAGTAGCGCCACGACGCCTGGGTGAGGATGTCGACGGGATTGGTGGCCACCAGCAGGATGCCGTCGAACCCGGTTGCCATGACGTCACCGACGATGTTCTCGAACAGCGTCATGTTCTTGCCCACGAGGTCGAGGCGGGTCTCGCCGGGTTTCTGGGCCGCGCCGGCGCAGATGACCACCATGGTGGCGTCGGTGCAGTCGGCATAGGTGCCCTCGGTGACGAGGGTGGGGGAGGGTGCCCACACGACCCCGTGGTTGAGGTCCATGACCTCTCCGACGAGTTTGTCGTGGTCGATGTCGATGATGGTCAGATGGTCGGCCAGCCCCTGGTTGACGAGCGCGTAGGCGTAGGCGATACCCACGTCCCCGGCGCCGATGAGGACGATGCGATTCCCGACGGAGGCCTTCATGCCCGCAAGGGTAGAGGCGTGGGGTCGCCGCCCGGTGGGTATCGGAGGAACGCCGGTGGGCCCTGCCGTCCGGCTCGGCCCGCTATCCGGCGGCGTCCAGTACGGCGCGGTGACGACGCTCGATGGTGATCCGGTCATCGGCGTTGCGGGTGGCTTCGAGGGCGTCGTCACGGAGCTTCGTGGCGTGGTGGGTGAGGACCGCACGGCGGTCGGGATCATCGAGGACCTGCGTCGCGACGGCGAGGACGTCGAGGACCCTGATGCTGACCGCTGGAGCGCCCGCACCGTACTGCCGTATCTGGTCGAACATCGTGGCGACGAGGCCGGCGAAGTCGGAGGTCGCCACGACGAGGCGGACCTCCCCGTCTCTGGCGTGCACCCCGGTCGGCCATTCCCTGTCCTCGAGGGTGCACAGGGCGTCCCCGAAGCGGTCCACGACGTCGACGGCGGTGAACGGGTCGTTGGTCCCGGGACTCAGTGCACGCGTGCCCACCTCGGCGAGGAGGCGGACGGCGTGCTCGACATCCTGGTCGCGGGTACGGGATTCGCCGACCGTGAGGGCGGGCATGATGCCCTCGGGCAGGGTGGGGACGGCCTCGGCCACGGGGGAGTTCGGATAGAGATAATCCCCGGGTCGCACGAGGAGCCGGATCGTCGTCCCGGTCTCGACGGCGAGTTCGACGAGCCGCTCGTGGTCGACGAGCTGCAGGTAGCCGCCCTTCTCCACGAGGAGAGTCTCCGCGTCCGCCCAGAACTCCTCCTCTGGTGGGGGCAGCACATCGCGGTCCGGATCCGTCAGTTCGGTGGCGGTGAGCAGGGAGGAACGTAGATCCGTGGTGAGGAGGTTCACGACGCGGGTGGTGTTGATCGACCCGGTGACGTGGCCGATGAAGTACACGAGTGCGCTGATGCACCCGAGCGCCAGGATGAGGGCGAGGGTGACGTTGTACTGGGGGACGAACGGGGTCCCCTCGTCGCCACCGGTGACCGTGCGGAGGCTGTAGAGGCTGAAGGCGAAGGTGGAGATGAAGACGCCCAGTGTGATCTGGTTGCCGCGGTCCTCGGTGAAGTTCTGGAGCAGGCGCGGCCCCATGGTGCCGGCGGCGTAGGAGAGGGCGGCGATGGTGATGGAGAAGACGGTGCCGCCGACGCCGATCGAACTGCTCGCCACGGCGGCGAGGATGCTCCGGGAGCCCTCCACGCCGCCGCCGTAGATCCAGGAGGCCGCCTCGTCACTCGTGCCCGGGTTGGTGGACAACCACGTCCCCAGGTGGGCGAGGCCCAACGCGACGAGGGTCATCACGGCAGGGAGAAACCAGAAGCGGCGGCTGATCTGTCGGAGTCGGAACCGTAGTCCGGCCATGGCTGTCCTCTCTGTGGTGGACACAGCGTAGCCGGTGGGTCCGACGGTGAAGCGCGTTCCGGCCTGTCGAACAGGTGTTCTTGCGCGATGTCGTACCCGTGGTGTTCACTGATCGCGTACTCGAAAAGCCATTCGATCAATGGTCTGTCCGGCGTGTCGGACCCGGTGGGAGGTGGGGATGATGGTAGTGGCGACGTCACCTGTCGACCTGTCCGGCCTCGGCCGGGAGGAGCGTGTCACGGAGCTGCGTCGCCGCCTGGCCGCGATGCCCGGCGGCGGTGCACCCGCCGCGGTTCGCGCCCAGGCCCCGGCAGGGCCGGCTTCGGTCGTCTCTGCGCCCTCTGCGCCCTCTGCGCCCTCTGCTCCGGCTGCCCCCGTTGCCCCCGCGGAAGCGGCGGAGATCGCGGTTCCCGGAGTCGCGGTTCCGGGGTCGGTGGCGCCCCTGTTGCCGGGTGGGGTGCTGCCCGCGGGCCGCGTCACGGCGGTGTCCGGCAGCGCCACCCTACGGGTGGGGTTGCTCGCCGCGGCCACGGCCGCCGGTGCCAGGTGCGCGGTGGTCGGGTGGCCGGAGCTCGGCGTGGCCGCGGTGGCCGAGCAGGGAGGTCGACTGGACTGTCTGGCGCTGGTCCCGGATCCCGGCCCGGATCCCGCAGCGGTGGTGTCCGTCCTGCTCGACGGGCTGGACCTGGTCTTGCTGGGGCCTGGTGTGGCCCCGGTCGCCCCGTCCCGTGCGCGGGTGCTGGCGGGGCGGGTCCGAGCCGCTGGCGCGGTGTTGCTCGTGGGCGCCGGGTGGCCCGGGGCGGAGCTGACACTGGCGGGGCGGCACTGCCGCTACGGCGGACTGGGTGCGGGCGCGGGTCGGCTGGCCTCGGTCTCCACGGTGGTGCGCTGTTCCGGCCGGGCGGCACCCGCCCGGACCGCGGAATGGGTGGCGGCGGGATGAGCGCCCGGGTCATGGCGGTGTGGTGCCCGGACTGGCCGACGGTCGCGGCGGCACGGGCCGAGGGGCACGGGCTGCATCTTCCGTTGGCGGTCGTCGGGCCCCGGGGGGTGCTCGCGTGCAACGCCGTCGCCCGCGCGGTGGGGGTGCGTCGTGGTCTGCGCCGGCGTGAGGCGCAGTTCCGCTGTCCCGAACTCGTGGTGGTCGCGGCCGACCCGGCCCGGGACGCCGCGTGGTTCGAGCCCGTGGTGCAGGCGCTCGATGCCGTCGTCCCGGGTATCGAGGTGCTACGCCCCGGACTGTTCGTGTTCTCCGCAGCGGGTGCCCTGCGCTTCCACGGTGGGGTCGAACAGGTCGTCACCCGCGTCGTCGACGCGGTGGCGGCCGCCGGCGCGGAGTGTCAGGTGGGCCTCGCGGACGAATTGCCCACGGCCGTGCTCGGGGCCCGCGGTTCGGCACTGCTGGAACCAGGTGGGGACGCTGACTACCTGGCCGGATTGCCTGTGGACGCACTCGTGGTGGAACCCGCGTTGGGGGACCCCGAGGTGCTGTCCGAGTTGGTCGGGTTGCTGCACCGCCTCGGCGTGCGGACGCTCGGCGACTTCGCCGCGCTACCGCCGCGTGATGTGGCCACCCGCTTCGGGGAGGGGGGTGCGGTGGCGCACCGTATCGCCCGCGCCGTCCCGTGGCGTCCGCCCTCGGTGTCCGCGGTGCCCACGGGGTCGGCGGTCGAGCACCGGTGCGACCCGCCACTGGAGCGTGTCGACGAGGCCGCGTTCCTCGGCCGGCGGCTGGCGGGGGAGTTGCACGCCGTGCTCGCCGCGGCCGGCGTCTCGTGCCTGCGTCTGTCCATCACCGCCCGGGTGGAGGGCGGTACGGAGGTCAACCGGGTGTGGCGGTGCTCATCGCCCCTCACCCCGGAGGGCACGGCAGATCGGCTCCGCTGGCAACTCGAGGGGTGGCTCACCGGGACCGCGATCGCCGGTGGGGCCGGGGGCGCGGTCACCGCCCTCGTCCTGGAACCGGTGGAGGTGGTCCCCGCCGGCCGCGTACAGGAGGGGCTCTGGGGCGAGGCCGGGCTCGCGGAGGCCCGCGTGCACCGCGCACTGGTGCGGGTCCAGGGTCTGCTCGGGCCCGAGGCGGTCCGTGTGCCCGTGGAAGTGGGCGGCCGCGGGCCGGCCGAGCGGGTGCGGTCACTGCCGTACGGTGACGCCCCGGCCGAGCCCGCCGCTCAGGGGCCGTGGCCGGGGGCGCTGCCCGCCCCCTCGCCGTCGGTGGTGTGGCCGGGGCCGGGCTACCGGTTGGAGATCCGCGAGAGCGGCGACCCGGGAGCCGCCGTCGCGGCGCGGGTGGCCCTCGTCAGGGGAGTCGTGCTGCGCAGTGCAGCCGGAGATGTCGTGGGGGTGACCCCGCGGGGTCTGCTCAGCGGCAGGCCTGCCGCGGTCGAGGTGGGCGGTCGCCGTTGCGCGCTGCTCGGCTGGTCACGGCCGTGGCCGATCGACGAGGCCTGGTGGGAGCCGACGCCCGACGGCGAGCCTCGCCGCCCTCGGGCCCGCATACAGGTCGTCCCCGAGCGTGCGGCGGCATTGCTGCTCTGCGGCGTGCTCGGGGACGAACAGGGGAACTGGATCGTGGAAGGAGTCTACGAATGAGCCGTTCGCGGATGAGGCGCCCTCGGCGCGGCTCAGCGCTCGATGTCGACCACCAGGCGGGTCGGGTTCTGCAGCAGGAAGGCGGAGAATGCCCGGTCCGAGCCCTCGAGGCCGATCACGGACTGCGCCTGCCCCTCGAACTGTCCCGTGAACGCCACGCCCGCCACCCCGGTCGCGTCGTCGCCGGCCACGGTGCCCACGGGGACCTCCTCCATGCCGGTCTGGGTGGGCAGGACCTGGCCGCCGATCGTCACCTGCAGGAAGGAGTCGCCCGGCACTTCCACCGGGAAGCCGCTGCCCTGCTGGGCCGGGCTGTCCACATAGTCCACGGCATAGCTCGGGGTCCCGCGACCGTCGAGTTCGAAGACCACGCGGTCCTTGCCCTGGAAATTGCCCATGCGGATCTCGGATACCACCAGTTCTGCGCGCCCGGCGGCAGCGTCCGACTCCTCGCGCTTGGGGGCGGAGTCCGTCGGGCCGGCGGTGGGGTCGGCGGCCTCGGTCTCCTCCGGCGACAGAGCCTGTGCCAGGGCGGCGGGGGAGGATCCCGCGGTGGTCGTCTGGCTGGTGGCGGGGGCGTCGGTCGAGGTGTCGGCCCCGCAGCCCGCCATGGCCAGGGACGCGGTGGCGGTCAGGGCGGCGGCCGCTACGAGGCGGCGATGTCGGGTACGCATGCCCCCAGCTTAAGTCCCTCTCATCACTTTTGTCCCACGAGGTGGCTACAGTTACACCACGTCGCGCGGTGGGGCACCATGGGGGCGTGTCAGTCATCGATCCCACCCCACTCACTGCCTGGTGTTCCCTCCAGTCGGCCGATGAGCCGCCCGCCGGTACCGCGGCCCACGAGGAATCGTGGGTCCTGTTGGAGGTTCCCGCGCGCTGGGGACGCGACATCTTCGACGGCGAGGCTCTGGGCGAGGAGCTGTCCGAGCGACTCAAGGAGCACGTCTCGGCCTGCGGATCCCGGATGCTCTTCATCCGACGCCCGGGCCGCGAGGGCCAACGCATCGACCGTCACCGTTTCTACCTGTGCGACACCAGGCCCGGCCGGCGGAGTATCCGGGTCGGCCGTGTCGACCGTCCCGCGGACATGCTCGACCTGGACCTCTCGCCCGGTGGGCACGTGGCCGGCACCCGCGAGGTCTCGGCCCCGGTGCCGCTGGTGTGCACCCACGCCAAACGTGACCAGTGCTGTGCGGTCCGGGGTCGCCCGGTCGTGGCCGGACTGGATGAACTGGTCGGAGCCCGCCTCTCCGCGCTCGATCCGGACGCCGCGGTGTGGGAGTGCTCTCACACCGGCGGGCACCGCTTCGCCCCGGTCCTGCTGCTCCCCGGCACCGGCTACACCTACGGACCCGCGGAGGCGGATCTCGCGGCCCGCATCGTCGAGGCCGAACTGGACGGCCGGGTCGTCACCGAGCACCTGCGGGGTCGGAGCACGTGGGCGCCGGCCGGGCAGGTGGCAGAGGTCGCCGTCCGGGAGTCCGGCGTGGAGGCGGGGATCGACGATCTCATCGTCGACGTCGACCCGGATGACCCGCTCGTGGTCGTCGTCCGGCACACCGACGGTCGCGCCTGGCGGGTCGAGGCAGGAAAGCGACCGCTCCCGCCCCGCCAGCAGAGTTGCCGCAAGCCCGCCGGCGAGGCCTCGGCGTGGGTCGTGGAGTCCCTCTCCCTGCTCTGAGTGGACCCGCCGACACCGGGCGGGTGAGCACCGGTGAACTGGTACCACGGGCCCAGGACGTGGTCGGAACTCGAACGGGTGCTCTCCGGGCGCCCGGGACCGCGCGGGGCCGAGAACCCGCACCCCGGCGACGGCAGCGACGCCCCTGCCTGGTCACGCAAGCGCGGCGGGTACACGGCCCCACAGCGGGGCCGCACGCAGGGACGTGTGCCGTACGCGGAGCTGCACGCCCACACCGCGTTCAGCTTCCTCGACGGGGCCTCCTCACCCGAGGCCATGGCAGAGGCCGCGGCGGAACTGGGGCTCACGGCGCTGGCGATCACCGACCACGACGGGTTGTACGGGGTCGTGCGTTTCGCCGAGGCCGCCTCCGAGTTGGGACTGGCCACGGTGTTCGGGGCGGAGCTCTCACTGCCGGGCGACGAGCACCTGCTGGTCCTGGCCCGGGGCGAGGAGGGCTACCGGCGGTTGTCGCGCTCGATCGCCCACGCCCACCTGCGGGGTGGGGCCAAGGGTGAACCGCGGTACGAGATGACCGAGCTCGCGGAGGCGGCCGACGGTCACTGGTACGTGCTCACCGGCTGTCGTCGCGGCCGGGTCCGTCGGGCCCTGGAGCGCGGCGGGACGGGGGCGTCCGACTTCGACATCCCCGCTGCCCGCGCGGCCCTGGAGCAGCTCGTCGAGCTGTTCGGTCGGGACAGGGTTGTCGTGGAGCTGACCTGTCACGGGGTTCCCGAGGACACGGAACGCTGCGACGCGTTGGCGGGCCTCGCCGCGCAGGCGGGCCTGCCCGTCGTGGCGACCACCGCTGCCCACTGCGCCGGGCCGGAGGACGCGCGACTGGCCTCGGTCATGGCGGCGCTCGGTGCGCGCGACGCACTGGAGACCCACGCAGCGCACCTGCCCGCCGCGGGCGGGGCGCACCTGCGCTCGGGCGAGGAGATGGCGGAGCTGTTCGACCGCTGGCCCGACGCCGTGGCCGGGGCCGACAGGCTGGGCCGGGAGTGCGCGTTCGACCTCCGCCTCATCGCCCCGCAGCTGCCGCCGTTCGACGTCCCGGAGGGCTACACCGAGGACACGATGCTCGCCGAACTCGCCTACGCCGGCGCCGACCGACGCTACGGGACACGCGAGGAGGCGCCGGAGGCGTATGCGCAGATCGACCGCGAACTACAGGTGATCGCCGAACTGGGCTTTCCCGGGTACTTCCTCGTCGTCCACGACATCGTCGAGTTCTGCCACCGCGAGGGCATCCTCTGCCAGGGCCGCGGCTCGGCCGCCAACTCGGCGGTCTGCTACTCGCTGGGGATCACCAACGTCGACCCGGTGGGCGCCCAGCTGCTGTTCGAGCGGTTCCTGGCGCCGGAGCGAGACGGTCCGCCGGACATCGACGTGGACATCGAGTCGGGCCGTCGGGAGGAGGCCATCCAGTACGTCTACTCCCGGTACGGCCGGAACCACGCCGCCCAGGTCGCCAACGTCATCACCTACCGCGGACGATCGGCCGTGCGGGACGTGGCCCGGGCCCTGGGCTACTCCCCGGGGCAACAGGACGCGTGGTCGAAGAGCGTCGACCGGTGGTCGGGGTTGAAGAACCACGAGAGGGAGGCCACCGAGCACACCGTCCCGCCCGATGTGCTCGCGCTGGCACGGCGGCTCGTCGGACTGCCCCGCCACCTGGGGATCCACTCGGGCGGCATGGTGATCTGTGACCGCCCGGTGGCGGACGTGGTACCCGTCGAGTGGGCACGCATGCCGGGACGGACGGTCCTGCAGTGGGACAAGGACGACTGCGCGGCGGTCGGGCTGGTCAAGTTCGACATGCTGGGCCTGGGCATGCTCACCGCACTGCATCACGCCATCGACCTCGCGGCGGAACACAAGGATCTCGACGTGGACCTGGCCCGGTTGGACCTCGCGGATCCGCAGGTCTACGAGATGCTGTGCCGGGGCGACTCGGTGGGTGTGTTCCAGGTGGAGTCCCGCGCACAGATGGCCACCCTGCCCCGGCTCCGACCGCGGACGTTCTACGACCTGGTGGTCGAGGTGGCGCTCATCCGTCCAGGCCCGATCCAGGGCGGGTCCGTGCACCCCTACATCCGTCGCCGCAACGGCCGGGAGAAGGTGGTGTTCGACCACCCCGCGCTGGAGGAGGTGCTGGGACGCACGCTGGGGATCCCGCTGTTCCAGGAGCAACTCATGCAGATCGCCACCGTCATCGCGGGCTTCACCGGAGCGGAAGCCGACCAGTTGCGCCGCGCGATGGGGTCCAAGCGGTCACCCGAACGGATGGCCCGACTGAAGGAACGGTTCTTCGACGGGATGCGCGACCTGCACGGGATAGGCGCCAGCCCGCCCGGGACCCCGGTCACCGGGCCGGAGGTGGGGGAGCGGATCTGGGAGAAGATGTGCGCCTTCGCCAACTACGGCTTCCCCGAGAGCCACTCCCAGTCCTTCGCCGCCATCGTCTACTACTCCGCATGGTTCAAGTGCCACCACCCGGCGATCTTCTGCGCGGCGCTGTTGCGCAGCCAGCCCATGGGCTTCTACTCGCCGCAGTCGCTCGTCGCCGACGCCCGCCGGCACGGTGTCACCGTGCACCGACCGTGCGTCAACCGCTCACTCGGTGGGGCCACCTGCGAGAACGATGGTGCCGAGGTGCGCCTCGGGCTGGAGTCGGTCCGGGCGATCGGTGAGGACCTGGCCACCGCGATCGCCGACGAACGCGACACCCACGGCCCGTACACCTCCGCCGCCGACCTCGCCGGCCGCACCGGCCTGTCCGTCCGGCAGATGGAGGCGCTCGCCACCGCCGGGGCGCTCGACTCGCTCGGCACGGGCGGCCGCCGGTCAGCCCTGTGGTCGGCGGCCACCGCGGCCCGCGAGAAGCCCGGCATGCTGCCCGGGCTCAGCCAGGTCGACGCCCCGGCCCTGCCCGGCATGAGCGTCCTCGAACTCACCTCCGCCGACCTGTCGGCCACCGGGATCAGCCCCGAGGAATCCCCGACCGTCCACGCCCGACCGTGGCTCGACTCCCGCGGCGTATGCCCCACCGCCGGGCTCGCCCACGTCCCCGACGGCAGCCGCGTCGAGGTCGCCGGAGCCGTCACCCACCGTCAGCGACCCGCCACCGCGGAGGGCGTGACCTTCCTCAGCCTCGAGGACGAGACGGGCATGACCAACGTCGTGTGCTCGGTGGGACTGTGGGCGCGATACCGGCCGATCGTCTCCGCGTCCCCGGCGCTCATCGTCCGCGGCACCGTGGAGAACCGCTCGGGCGCGGTCAGCGTGGTGGCGGACAAGATCGAACGCCTCCACCTGGGTATGGCCATCGGTCACAGTCGGGACTTCCGGTGAGTCGTCCCCTGTCAGGCGGCCCGCGCCCTCGCGATCGCACGCACACTGGCGACCGCGCACAGCGACCAGATGACGATCAGCACCATCACCGAGAACACACTCGCCGCATCCCAATCCAGGTAGAACGACCCCAGGGCGCACGTCGACAGCGGATACGCCATCGCCCACCACCCCGGATTGAACGGCATGCGCGCCAGGAAGCCCCTGATCGTGGAGAACACCGCGTAAGCGCCCAGCCCGGCCCCCGCCACCAGCACCGAGGCGGCATAGGCCCGGGCGACACCCCCCAGGGTCGCGCCGAACAGCACCTGCGCGGCGGCCGCGGACTGACCCACGATCCCCAACGGGATCCACGTCGTCGTCGCCAACTCCACCGGGACGGGAGTCCGGAACCAGGCGTGGTGATACGTCCTGGCGATCACCGCGCCGCCCAGCACCAGGGCCAGCACGAAACACACCGTGCACGCCCCCACCAGAACCGAGCGGACGGCCTCCGAAGCGACGTGCCTGGACATCAGGCCCCCCGCACCCGCGGACACCATCGGCGGCACCACCGGCAACGCCCACGTCGGCAACGGATGGTCGGGTCGGGCGGTGACCAGCCACACGGTGAATCTCAGCGCGGTGGCCAACCCCAGCACTGTCCCCGCAGCCCACAACGCCGCGTCCACCCCGAACGCGATGGTCGACAGCGCCGGCGCGCGGGCATCGACCACCACGAAGGACGCCGAGCCCACCGCGAGCAGACCCATCGAGACCATGCCCCACAGCGGCAGCATCGCCGCATCGCGGACCGAGGACGTCCACATGTCCGGGGCACGCGCCACCGACCGCGCGAACCCCGCGCCGAGCCCCAGCAACAGAACCCAGCCCAGGATCACCATGACCACCGCGGCCGGCGCGAACCCCGGAACCCGCACCGAATGGATCTGCAGGAGCGTGGCCAGACCGCCGGTGCCCATCACGGCACCGAACCAGGCGGGGCCGGGCCCCGGGACGGACGGGGCCGCGGGCGCTGATCGCGGTCCCCGGCTCGTGGTCACCAGGACACTATGCCCGCACCTCGTCGTCGTCCGAAAACCCGGGGGGACACCGACATCCGCCGCTCCGCCGCGCCCCGGCGAGCGACTGCCCGGATCCCCGACGCCCACGGGCACGACACCGTACGTTCGATCCCATGAGCGCCCCGACCGCGTCCCGTGGCCCCGATCCCGCCGCCCCGCTGGATGAACTGCGAGCCCGCCTCGACGCCGCGCGGATACTCACCGACCCGGACCTTCTGGAGGGCTACCGCCAGGACTGGGCCAAGGCCCCAGACCCGGGCATGCCCCTGGCGGTGGTCCGGGCCCGCACCACCGAGGACGTGCAGGAGGTCCTGCGCTGGGCGAGCGCGCACGGCGTCCCCGTGGTCCCGCGGGGTGCCGGTTCCGGCCTCTCCGGCGGCGCGACGGCGGTCCAGGGCGGAATCGTGCTGTCCACCGAACTCATGCGCGACATCGACGTCGACCCCGTCACCCGGACGGCCACCGTCCAACCGGGGCTTTACAACGCCGAGGTCAAACGGGCCGTCGCCGCGCACGGTCTCTGGTACCCGCCGGACCCGTCGTCCTATGAGATCTGCTCGATCGGCGGCAACATCGCCACCAACGCCGGCGGACTGTGCTGCGTGAAGTACGGGGTGACCACCGACTACGTCCTGGGGATGACGGTCGTGCTCGCCGACGGTACGGCGGTGCGCCTGGGCGGGCCGCGCCTCAAGGACACCGCCGGGCTGAGCCTGACCAAACTGTTCGTCGGCAGCGAGGGGACGCTGGGGATCGTCACCGAGATCATCCTCCGGCTGATCCCGGAGCAGCCGCCGCGCTCGACGGTGGTGGGGATCTTCCCCGACGTGGTCGCCTGTAGTGAGGCCGTGCTGGCCATCACCCGGCGGATCCGGCCGGCGATGCTGGAGTTCATGGACACCGTCTCCATCCGGGCCGTCGAGGCGGACCTACGGATGGGCCTGGACACCACGGCGGGGGCGATGCTCCTGGCCCAGTCCGATCTCACCGGTCCCGACCGCGCGGCCGAGACCGGGTTCATGGCCGAGGCGTTCCGCACCCACGGCGCCACCGACGTGTTCGCCACCGACGACCCCGACGAGGGTGAGCAGTTCACCATGGCCCGCCGGGCCGCGTTCACCAGCCTCGGCAAGACCGGCACCCTGCTGCTCGAGGACGTGGGCGTGCCCCTGCCCTCGCTGCCCGATCTGGTCGCCGGGATCGAGGAGATCTCCGCCCGCCGTGACATCCCGATCGCGCTGGTCGCGCACGCCGGGGACGGCAACACCCACCCCATCATCGTCCTGGAGGACGACGACCCGGACCGGGCCGAACGCGCCCGGATCGCGTTCGGTGAGGTGATGGACCTCGCGATCGGGATGGGCGGGACGATCACCGGCGAGCACGGGGTCGGTCGGCTCAAGGCCCCGTGGCTGCCCGCCCAGCTGGGGGAGGACGTCATGGAGCTGAGCCGGCGCATCAAGTCCGCTCTCGACCCGCAGGGCATCCTCAACCCCGGGACGATGCTGTAGCGGCCGGGCGGGTCGGGCGGCCGGGCGGGTCGGGCTACTGCAGCCGCGAGCCGCCCCGGCTGCGGGCGACGCGAGCCGCCCCAGCTGCGGGCGACGCGAGCCGCGGGAATCAGGTCCGATCCCGGGGAAATCCCCGATGTGCGGCCGTCACCGGTCGGCGAGTATCGGGTTCATGGCGACCGACCGACTCAGCCTCCTGCTCTACCGGGCGTTACTCCTGTCGACCGCGGCGGTGGCCCTGGGGCTGGGAGTCGCCGCCGGGCTCGAGGCACCCACCATCACCCCGGAGTACCAACTCACCGCCTATTGGCGGGCCTACGGCCTGCTCGTCTTCGCCGCCCTCACCGGCTACCTGGGTGCCACCCCGCCCGGGGCCGCCGTGCTGTGGGTGGTCGTGGTCTTCCACAAGGCGTCCATGACCATGACCGCCGTGCTCCTGCTGCGCCACGAGGTGGCCGGGGCACCGGCCGCCGCCGCGGTCGACGGGGCGATCGTCCTGGCCACCCTCGTCGCACTCGGCCTGCGGTGGCCGGCCGCGCGGGCGGCCCACCCTGACCGCTCGGCCAACGCCACTGCTGCTCGCACGAGAGCGCCGGTCACCGTCTCCCGAGCGGTCTGAGCGACCGCGGGCGGTGGGTCCGCCGCGGACCTCGTCGTCGTGGTCGGCTCAACCGTCGTCGCCCGATCCCGTCCCGGCGGTGACCCGGACGCGCACCGCGGCGGCCACCGGCGTCCCCACCTGGACGAGGCGCCCGCCCAGGGACACCCCGATGATCCCCAACTCCACCTGTCGGGAGACAACCTCGACGGGCGAATCGGGGCGCAGGCCGATCTCCGCGAGGTGGCGCAGGACGGCGTTGTCGCGATCGGAGACCCGGGTCACGACACCTGTAGCGCCTTCCGGGGCCTGATCCAGCGGCACGTCCCCGAGGGGGTCGACCCGCCCGTCGCGTGTGGGGATGGGGTCACCGTGCGGGTCGCGGCGCGGGTGGTCGAGGAACTCGTCCAGGGCGTCGACGAACCGGTCCGACACCACGTGTTCGAGCGCGTCGGCCTCGGCGTGGACCTCGTCCCACGGGTAGTCCAGGCACCGGGCCAGGAACGTCTCGATGATCCGGTGGCGGCGCACCATCGCCACCGCGAACGACCGCCCGGCCTCGGTGAGCTCGACGGGCGCGTAGGGGCGGTGCTCGGCCAGGCCCATCGCCACGAGTTTGCGCACGCCCTCGGTGACGGAGGAGGGGGACGCACCCAGCCGTTCGGCCAGCGCGCCGGACGTGACGGGGTCGCCGCCGGACCCCAGCGCGTGGGCGGCCATGAGATAGGCCTGGATCGTCGGGGTGAGGTCGGCGAGCCCGGTCGGGTGGTCGACGGTCATGCCGACATCATCCCCGACCGTCGCGCGCGCATGCCGGCCGCCGCCCGGGGGATGACCCCGCGCCGGGGCGCGACGAGCTGTACCACCGTGAAGATGACGGCCTGGGTGAGGACCACGACGGCGCCCGGGGGCAGGTCGGCGTAGTAGCCGACGTACAGCCCGGTGACACCGCCGACGAGGGCGACGACGACGGCGAGGATCATCGTCCCCCGCATGGTGTCCGCAACCAACTGGGCGGTCGCGCCCGGGATGATGAGCGTCGCCACGACGAGGATCACGCCCACCGACTGGACCCCCGCCACGGTCGCGGTGGCGAGCGTCGCCAGCAGGAGGGCGGTCAGTGCCCGGGTCCGCAGTCCCAGGGTGTGGGCGTGGAGTCGGTCGAATGCCACCATGACGAGGTCACGGCGGAACGCCAGCAGCACGACGACCGTGAACGCGGAGACCGCCATCACCTGGACGAGCTCGGAGTCGCGGACGCCCAGCACACTGCCGAACAGGATCGAGTGCAGGTCCTGCTGGGTGGGGAAGCGGGCGATGAGGATCAGGCCGAGGGCGAACAGGGCCGTGAAGACGATCCCCATCGCCGCGTCCTCACGCACCGTTCCGCTCTCGCGCACCGCGCCGATCATCGTGACCGCGACCAGTGCGGCGACCAGGGCGCCCACCGCGAACGGGGTGCCGGTCATCGCGGCGATCACCACCCCCGGCAGGACCGCGTGCGACACGGCGTCACCCATGAGCGACCAGCCCATGTGGACCAGCCAGCAGCTCAGCAGTGCGCCGGCGATCCCGGAGGCCGTCACCACGATGAGGGCGCGGCGCATGAAGTCGTAGCTCATCGGCTCGGCGAGCAGGTCGATCACGGCAGTGCTCCCTCGGTGACGGTGCGCTCGGCGGTGCCGGTCTGCCGGGCGCCGAGCAGGGTGGACAGGATCTGCGGGGTGGTCGTCTCGGCGACCGGGCCGTGGGCGATGAGGGAGCCGTTGAGCAGTGCCACCGAGTCCGCGAGCCGCTCGACGGTGCCCAGGTGGTGGGTGGAGACCAGCGCGGTGCGACCCTCGGCCGTGAGTTCGCGCAGCACGTCGATGTACACCTCCTCGCTGCCTGCGTCCATCCCGTTGAACGGCTCGTCGAGCAGGAGCAGGTCGGCCTCCTGTGCCAGGCAGCGTGCCAGCAGGACACGACGGCGCTGACCGCCGGAGAGTTCGCCGATGCGGCGGGCCGCGAGTCCGGACAGTCCCACGCGGTCGAGGGCTGCGGCCACGGCGGCGCGGTCGGCGGCGCTCGGTCGGCGCCAGGGGCCGGTGAAGTGACGGCGCCCCTGCATGACCACCTCGGCGGCGGTCACGGGGAAGCCCTCGTCGAGGCCGTCGGCCTGGGGGACCGCCGCCACCCGGCCGCTGCGCAGGGCGCGACGGACCGACGACCCGAGGACGCGGACCGTCCCGGCGGACGGGGTCACCAGGCCGAGCATCGCCTGCAGCAGGGTGGACTTGCCGGAGCCGTTCGGGCCGAGCAGGACCGTGATCTCGCCGCTCGGAACCGAGAGGGAGACCGAGTCGAGGGCGCGGACCTGGCCACGGTCCACGGTGAGGTCGGTGACAACGACGGGGGGTGGCCCGGTGAACGGCGAGTACGGCAGTGGTCGGTCGGTCATGGCGTCAGCTCCCGGGAGATGATCTCGAGGTCGTGGTCGAGCAGGTCCAGATAGGTGGGGACCGGTCCGGTCGGGCCGGAGAGCGAGTCGACGTATAGCAGGCCGGCCAGGTGACTGCCGGTCTCGTCCGCGACCTGCTGCATGGCGGCGTCCGACACCGTCGACTCGCAGAACACGGCGCCGATCTCGCGCTCGCGGATCTCGTCGATCAGGGCCGTGATCTGGCGGGGCAGTCCCTGGTTCTCGCTGTTGACCGGCCACAGGTACAGCTCCTGGAGGCCCAGGTCGCGGGCGAGGTAGGAGAACGCACCCTCGCAGGTGACCAGCACGCGCCGGTCCTCCGGGACGGACTCCACGGCCGCGCGGGCCCGGTCCGTCATGTGCTCCAGTTCCCCGATGTAGTCGGCGGCGCGGGCGGTGTACCCGCTCTCGCCGTCCGGGTCGAGGTCGGAGAGCGCCGCGGCGATCGTGCGGATGTACTCGGCCCCCTCGAGCGGTGACATCCAGGCGTGCGGATTGGCTCTGCCGGTGTAGTTGCCCGCCCGGACGGGCAGGGGATCGACCCCGTCGGAGGTGACCACGTGGCGCGCGTCCGTGCCGTCGATGAAGCGCAGCAGCCAGTCGTCCATCCCGAGGCCGTTGCTCACCACCAGATCCGCGCCCTCGACCCGCTTGAGGTCCTCGACGGACGGCTCGTACTGGTGCACGTCGGCGCCCGGGGTGGTGACGGACTCCACCTGCACCCGGTCCCCGCCCACCCGGCGGACCATGTCGGCCAGGACCGTGAACGTCGTGGCCACCACCACCCGGTCACCGGTGTCGGCGAACCGCGGTCGGTCGTCCACGTCGGCCGCACCGGTGGGGCCGACCGCGCACGCCGAGATCGCCGTGATGCAGGCGGCGACCGCCACGGCGGACGGGCGGACACCACGGGGCTTACGGGCACCGCTCGGACAGAATTTCGGCATGCCGAAATTCTAAGTCATGCGGGCGGAAAGGTGCTAGCTGCCGGCGTAACCGTGCTGGCGCCAGGCCTCGTAGACGGCCACCGCGGCCGCGTTGGACAGGTTCATCGACCGGCGACCCGGCAGCATGGGGATGCGCACCGTCGCCGTCACCCGATCGTCGGACAGCACCTCCTCGGACAGGCCCGTGGGCTCGGGACCGAAGAGCAGGACGTCGCCGGGGGAGAACCGCACCTCCGGGAGCGCCAGGTCCGCCCTCGCGCTGAAGGCCCAGACCCGCGCGGGCAGGAGGCTCGCGTACGCGGCCTCGAGATCCTCGTGCACCTCCACGTGGGCGAGGTCGTGGTAGTCCAGCCCCGCACGCCGCAGCTGCGGGGCGGAGAGGTCGAAGCCGAGCGGGCCGGCGAGATGCAGCTCGCAACCCGCCCCCGCCGCCATCCGGATCGCGTTGCCCGTATTCGGCGGAATGCACGGACGATCGAACAACACACGCACACCCACACCGGTCATGGGGCCATTCTCGCAGCGCCGTGCCGACGGACCCGCCGGGGAGTGGGATACTGGTCCGCGTGACCGCGATCAAGCTGGACGGAAAGCTCACCCGCGACGAGATCGTCGCCGACCTCACCGCACGCGTGACCGCGTTGCGGGACAAGGGCATCACCCCGGGACTGGGCACCGTCCTGGTCGGGGACGACCCCGGTAGTCACTCCTACGTGAAGATGAAGCACCGCGACTGCGAGCAGGTCGGCATCGCCTCTATCCGGCGTGACCTGCCCGCGGACACCACCCAGGCCGAGCTCGAGGCCGTGATCGACGAACTCAACGCCGATCCCGCGTGCACCGGCTACATCGTGCAGCTGCCGCTACCGAAGCACCTGGACGAGAACGCGATCCTCGAGCGGATCGATCCGGACAAGGACGCCGACGGCCTGCACCCGGTGAACCTGGGCAAGCTCGTGCTGAACGAACCCGCGCCACTGCCGTGTACCCCCAACGGCAGCATCCACCTGCTGCGTCGGTTCGGGGTGGGGCTCGACGGCGCGCACGTCGTGGTGATCGGGCGCGGCGTCACCGTGGGCCGTCCGATCGGGCTCATGCTGACCCGGCGCAGTGAGAACGCCACCGTCACCCTCTGTCACACCGGGACACGCGACCTGGCGGCCGAGACGCGGCGGGCCGACGTGATCGTGGCCGCTGCGGGCGTCGCCCACATGGTGACCGCCGACATGGTAAAGCCCGGAGCCGCGGTGCTGGACGTCGGCGTGTCACGGTTGGACGGCAAGCTCGCCGGGGACGTGCACCCGGACGTGTGGGAGGTCGCGGGGGCGGTCTCGCCCAACCCGGGCGGCGTGGGCCCGCTGACGAGGGCGTTCCTGCTGAGCAACGTGGTCGAGCGCTGCGAGCGGCTCGACTCGGGCGACTAGGCCCCCGATGACCCACCCCGCTCCCGACCGGCCCCGTGACGGGGCGACCGACGCGAGGCCGCGCCGTACGCGGCCCGCGCGTCTGACGTGGGCGCAGGTGCGGGCGCAGTGGCCACTCGCGCTCGTGCTGGCGGGGGTGATGGTCGCGCTGGGGTTCGTGATCCTGGAGCGGTGGCGACGCGGCGCGTTCCTGCTGGGCGTGGTCGCGCTGGCCGCGGCGGTCCTACGGGCGGCGGTGCCTGATGAGCGGGCGCGGTTGCTCGGGGTCCGGGGACGGACCTTCGACGTCGCCTTCTACACCGGGCTCGCCGTCGTCATCCTGTGGCTGGCGACATCGGTCGACTCGCTCGGCACCGGGTAGCGGAGCCGGGTCACCGGAGCCGAAGCGGTACCCCGTCGCGGACGTGGTCGCGTACCCCTGGCGAGACGAGGAGAAACCCCATCGCCGTCAGGGCGAGCAGCGACAGGACCGTGCCGACGACGGAGATGAAGGTGACGCTGTCCACCACCATCCGCGCGAGCGAGCTGAGAGCGAGCAGGGCCACGGCCGCCCCGATCACCACGCGAGCGGCGCGGTGGGCGCGCCACAACAGGACGGCCCCCACGACGAGCACGAGTCCCAGGACGAACGCGGAGGCGGCGGAGGCGATGGCCGGGCCGAAGCCCGTCGTGTCGTGACCGCCGGAGGCGGTCGCGGTGAGTCCCAGCAGGGTGGCGAACCCGATCGCCATCCCGATGACGCCGAAACCCGCCGCGAGGCCGGCCAGCCCCATCACGGCCGGGCGGGGGGTGTGGTCGTGGTCGTTCACGCATGACCTCGCGTCCGGTCGGAGGTGCCCTGCTCGGCCAGTTCGAGAGTGCGCTCGAGCATCGGTCCCACCACGTGGTCCTCCGTGAGGAAGCCGTCGTGGCCGGCGGGACTCTCGATGACCACGAGAGGGTCCGCACCGGGGAGCAGGTCGGCCAGTTCGTGCTGTTGCCGTAGCGGGTACAGACGATCGGTGGTCACGCCGCCGATCACGCACGGGACCGGGCAGGTGCGCAGTGCCTCCTCGACGCCGCCCCGGTCCAACCCGACGTCATGACGGTTGAGGGCGTCGGTGAGCAGGACGTACGTGCAGGCGTCGAAGCGGGAGACCAGCTTGCCGGCCTGGTGATCGAGATAGGACTGCACGGCGAAGCGGCCCGACATGGACAGGTCCTCGCCCCGGGGGTCCTCACCGGGTTGGGGCCGGTTGGCGAAGCGCTCGTCGAGTTCGACCTCGCCCCGGTAGGACAGGTGCGCGATGCGTCGCGCGATTCCCAGGCCGGTGACCGGGGTGCGGCCGGTGCCGTGGTATCCGCCCTGCTGCCAGTGCGGGTCCGAGGTCACGGCCATGATCTGGGCAGTCTGGATGCCGATCTGGTCGGCGGAGGCGCGGGCGCCGACGGCCAGGACGCACGCCGCACGGACGCGGTCCGGGTACGTGACCATCCACTCCAGCGTCCGGGCGCCGCCCATGGAGCCGCCGATCACCGCCGCCCAGCGGCCGATCCCCAGCAGGTCCGCCAGCAACCGCTCGGACTCGACCATGTCGCGCACCGAGACGGCCGGGAACCGCGCGCCCCAGTAGTGGCCGTCGGGGTGGAGCGAGCTCGGCCCCGTCGACCCCCGGCAGCCCCCCAGGACGTTCACGGACAACACGCAGTAGCGGTCGGTGTCCAGCGGGAGTCCGGGCCCGACGAGCCCGTTCCACCACCCCGGGGTGGGGTGCAGGGAGTCGACCGGCCCCACGACGTGCGAGTCACCGGTGAGTGCGTGTTCGACCAGCACGACGTTGGACCGGTCGTCCGCGATCCGCCCCCACCGCTGGACCGCGAGGGTCACCCCCGGGAGGACGACACCGGTGACCAGCGTGATGTCGCCGAGGGCGACGTGGCCGAGGGTGCCGTCGCCCGGGGGCAGCAGCGCGAGCGGATCGGAAGAGCGGACCATGGGGGCGGGTCAGGAGATCGCGGCGAAACCGAGCTCGAGGTCGCCGATGAGGTCATCGGCGGACTCGATGCCTACCGACAGGCGGACGGTCGCGAGGGTGATCCCGGCGATCGCGTTGGCCTCGGGGGTGCCCTGCGAGTGGGTGGTGGTCGCGGGGTGGCACACGAGTGACCGCACGTCACCGATGTTGACCAGGCACGAGTGCAGCTTGAGGGCGTCGATGAACGCCCAGGCACGGGCCTTGACATCGTCGTCGGACGTGCCCTCCGGCACGGCCAGGTCGAACGTCACGATCGCGCCCGCGCCCTTCGGGGAGATCTTCTTCTGCAGCTCGTTGTACGGCGACGACGCGAGGCCGGCGTACTGCACCTTGGCGACGTCCTCGCGGGCCTCGAGCCACTCGGCGATGCGCTGCGCGTTGGACACGTGGCGCTCGACCCGCAGGCTGAGCGTGTCGATGCCCTGGGCGAGGGTCCACGCGTTGAACGGGGAGGCCGCCGCGCCGGTGTCACGCAGGAGGGTCACCCGGGCCTTGAGCGCGAGAGCGGGCGCGCCGAGATCGGCGTAGACGAGGCCGTGGTAGGCCGGGTCCGGGGTGGTGAAGGACGGGAAGACGTCCTGGCCGTCGCGCTGCACACGCCAGTCGAACTTGCCACCGTCGACCAGGACGCCGCCGAGTGAGGCCCCGTGTCCACCGAGGTACTTGGTGGCCGAGGAGACCACCACGTCAGCACCCAGCTCCAGCGGGCGGATGAGGTAGGGGGTGGCCACGGTGTTGTCGATGACGAGCGGAACCTGGTTGCGGTGCGCGACCTCGGCGATGGCCGGGATGTCCAGGATGTCGTTGAGCGGGTTCGAGATCGACTCGCCGTAGAAGAGCTTCGTGTTGGGGCGCACGGCCGCCTCCCACGAGGCGGGGTCGTCGGGGTTCTCGACGAACGTCGTCTCGATGCCGTACTTGGGCAGGGTGTGGCGCAGCAGGGTGTCGGTGCCGCCGTACAGGCGGGGGGACGCCACGACGTGGCCGCCGGACTGGGCGATCGCCTGGATGGCGGCGGTCTCGGCCGCCTGTCCCGACGCGAACAGCAGACCCGCGACGCCGCCCTCCAGCGAGGCGATGCGATCCTCGACCGCTGCCACGGTGGGGTTGGTGATGCGGGTGTAGATGGGGCCCATCTCCGCCAGCGCGAAACGGTCGGCCGCCTGCTTGGCATCGGCGAACACGTACGAGGTGGTCTGGTAGATCGGCAGATTCCGGGCTCCGGTGTCGGAGTCGACGGGCTGCCCGGCGTGGATCTGACGCGTCTCGAAGGCCCAGTCCGTATTGCTGTTGTCGTAGGTCATAGGGGCGGAGCCCCTCCTCTCATCGAAAAGGGTCCGCCCGCTTGACGACAGCGGACCCGCGCTTGCCCGTCACCCGGTCGGGTGGTGGCCAGGTCGTCTCCCGGGGCACCCCACCGCGGTGGAGGGTTGCCGTCCAGCGAGCCGGGGCTTTCCGCTGGAACTCATGACCTGGGGTCAGGCTAGCCTAAGCCGCTCGACGGAGGCAACGAGGGGTTACCCGTCGCAGCGGCGGCTCCGGACCGTGCCGAGCAGTAAAGTGAGACCTACGTCACGTAAGGGCCGACAGCGTCGGCCCCACAAGGGCCGGGCGGGGAAAGAGGATCCGATGTCGAAGATCAAGGTCGACGGGACCGTCGTGGAACTCGACGGCGACGAGATGACCCGCATCATCTGGAAGTTCATCAAGGACGAGCTGATCCACCCCTACCTCGACGTGGATCTCGAGTACTACGACCTCGGCATCACCAGCCGTGACGCGACGGACGACCAGATCACCGTCGACGCGGCCAACGCCATCGCCAAGCACGGCGTCGGCGTCAAGTGCGCGACCATCACGCCCGACGAGGCCCGCGTCGAGGAGTTCGGGCTCAAGCGGATGTACCTCTCACCCAACGGGACCATCAGGAACATCCTCGGCGGGACGATCTTCCGCGCGCCGATCATCATCTCCAACGTCCCGCGACTGGTCCCCGGCTGGACCAAACCGATCATCGTCGGCCGCCACGCCTTCGGCGACCAGTACAAGGCGACCGACTTCAAGGCCCCCGGCCCGGGAAAGGTCACCATCACCTACACGCCGGCCGACGGGTCCGAGCCGATCGAACACGAGATCGTGAACCTGCCCGAGGAGGGCGGGGTGGTCATGGGGATGTACAACTTCACCAAGTCGATCGAGGACTTCGCGCGGGCCTCGTTCAACTACGGTCTCGACCGCGGGTACCCGGTGTACCTGTCCACCAAGAACACGATCCTGAAAGCCTACGACGGCGCGTTCAAGGACATCTTCCAGGACGTGTTCGACCGCGAGTTCAAGGACGAGTTCGACAAGGCCGGCCTGACCTACGAACACCGCCTCATCGACGACATGGTGGCCTCCGCGCTCAAATGGGAGGGCGGTTATGTCTGGGCGTGCAAGAACTACGACGGTGACGTGCAGTCCGACACCGTGGCCCAGGGGTTCGGCTCACTCGGTCTGATGACCTCCGTCCTGCTCACCCCGGACGGGAAGACCTGCGAGGCGGAGGCCGCCCACGGCACCGTCACGCGGCATTTCCGGCAGCACCAGGAGGGCAAGGCGACCTCTACCAACCCGATAGCCTCGATCTTCGCGTGGACCCGGGGTCTCGAGCACCGCGGCAAGCTCGACGGCACCCCGGAGGTCATCGAGTTCGCCCACCAACTCGAGGACGTGGTCATCAAGACCGTCGAGGAGGGGCAGATGACCAAGGACCTCGCGCTGCTCGTCGGCGATGGCCAGGAACACCTCACGACGGAGGAGTTCCTCGCGGCGCTGGATGAGAATCTCAAGCGCACCCGAGCAGAGGCCTGATCCCGCGCGCCCACCGTTCGGCGACGACCCCGCGCCCGCCGGTGTGGGGTCGCGGCGGCGCCCGATCGGTTACCGTAGTCGGACAGTGGTCCACGTCACAGGCGTGGCCAGCCGTTCCGTCGTGAGCCCAGGAGACGTCCGTGGATCAGAGCCCCTTGGTCGATATCGGCCTGCCGATCGCCCTGGCCATCATCATGGTCGGCATCGGGTTGAGTCTGACCAGGGAGGACTTCGCGGTCCAGGCCAGATCGCCCAGGGCCACGATCGTCGGACTGTTCGGCCAACTGGTCCTGGTTCCGCTGGTCGGTGTCGGTGTGGCCCTGCTCTTCGGCCTCACGCCGATGCTGGCGCTCGGGGTGGTGCTCGTGGCCGCGACGCCGGGCGGGGCGACGTCGAACCTCATCACTTATCTCTCCCGCGGCAACGTCGCCCTCTCGGTCATCCTCACCGCCCTCACCTCCGTCGCCGTCATCCTCACCCTGCCGATGTGGTTCGGCATCGGCGCGCGCCTCATCCCCGGAGCCGCGGACGAGGAGGTGACCGTCCCTCTCGGCCAGACCTTCGGACTCCTGCTGGGCGTCATCCTCATCCCGGTCGCGATCGGGATGATCCTCCGTGCCAGGAGGCCCGCGCTCGCCTCCCGCATCGAGCGCTACGTCGGGATCGTGGGCCTCGTCGTGCTGGTCCTGCTCATCGTGGGGATCGTCCTCGGCGAACGGGACCGGATCGTCGACCTCGTCGTGACCGTCGGCCCCGCCGTGATCGTCCTCAACCTCGCACTGATCGTTCTCGGCGGCCTCCTGGCATGGGTGAGCAGGCTGAGGCGGGCGGAGCAGATCGCGATCGCTGTGGAGTTCGGAATCAAGAACACCACCCTGACGCTGTTGATCGCCTTCACCGTGATCGGTGACGAGGAGGTCGGGCTCGCGGCCGCCGTCTACAGCATCGTCATGTACGTCACGGCGTTCGCG
Organism: Dietzia sp. IBK-p2-15D; assembly: GCF_057773105.1. NCBI lineage: Bacteria > Bacillati > Actinomycetota > Actinomycetes > Mycobacteriales > Dietziaceae > Dietzia > Dietzia sp. IBK-p2-15D. The sequence continues at coordinate 20,059 of NZ_JBYMTK010000011.1, read as the reverse complement.
CTGGTCTACGGTGGCCGACGCCTCATGCGCACCGCCCCCTGATCGGGCTGACGTGGCAGGCCCGGCCGGGGTGGTGGGCGTAGCCTTCGTCGGTGACCACGAGCCCCGCAGCCGCCCCGGCGCCGGACACCGAGCCCGCCGCACCCACCCCTCGCCGTGTGGCGCTGGCGATCCTCGCGCTCGCGCTGGGCGGGTTCGGCATCGGCGTCACCGAGTTCGCCGCGATGGGACTGCTGCGGTCGATCGCCGAGGGCTTCGGGCTCACCGAACCACAGGCCGGCAACGTCATCAGCGCCTACGCGCTCGGCGTGGTCGTGGGTGCCCCGCTGCTGACCGTGTGGACCTCACGGTGGCGGCGCCGCACCCTCCTGCTGGTCCTCATGGCGATGTTCACCGCGGGCAACGTCGCGGCGGCCTTCGCCCCGACCGCCGAGATCCTGGTGGCGGCCCGGTTCGTCGCCGGAATCCCGCACGGGGCGTACTTCGGGGTCGCCTCCCTGGTGGCGGCCTCCCTCGCGGGCCCCGGACGGCAGGCGCGGGCGGTGTCCCAGGTGCTGCTCGGACTGTCGGTCGCGAACGTGATCGGTGTCCCGGCGGCGACCTGGCTCGGGGAGACGATCGGGTGGCAGTCCGCCTTCCTCGCGGTCGGGGTGATCGGCGCGCTGACCGTGGCGGCCATCTTCGTCGTCGTCCCCGAACCCACGGGGACGGTGGTCGTCAGGGCGCGCGAGGAGCTCGCCGCGTTGGCGAGGCCACAGATCCTGGCGACGCTCGCCGTGGGGTCCGTCGGGTTCGGCGGCATGTTCGCCGTCTACACCTACATCCAGTGGACGATGGTCGACGTCGCCGGGATCGATCCCGGCTGGATGCCCGCGGTGCTCGCCGTCTACGGACTCGGCATGGTGGCCGGCAACCTGCTCGGCGGTGTGGTTGCGGACCGGGACCTCGACCGCGGGCTGGTCGCGATCGCCGCGGTGATGACCGTGGTGCTGGCGCTGTTCGCCGTCGCCGCGCACCATCCCGTCACGGCGCTGGTGGGTCTGTTCCTGGTGGGCACGACCGGATCCGCGTTGGTGCCGGGGCTGCAGTCCCGACTGATGACATACGCGGGCAGGGGACAGACGCTCGCCGCCTCGCTCAACCACTCGGCCCTCAACGCCGCCAACGCGCTGGGCGCGTGGCTCGGCGGGGCCGTGATCGCCCTGGGCTTCGGCTACACGTCCCCGGCGCTCGCCGGGGCGGCCCTGGCGGCGGCGGGTCTCGCGATCCTGGTGGGCGCGGTCTGGGCGGCGCGGCGGACGGCGACGGGGTAGCCGAACCGTCACGTTCCCGGCGATCGGTAGCCTGTGGGCCGTGAGCCTCACCGTCAGCACCGTCAACGTCAACGGGATCCGCGCCGCCGTCAAGCAGCGGTCGGAAACCAACCTCGGATTCCTGCCCTGGCTGGAGAGCAGCGGGGCGGACGTCGTCGCCCTCCAGGAGGTGCGCGCCGACTCCGACCAGACCCGTAAGGCGCTCGCTCCCGCCCTCGACGCCGGGTGGCATCTGGTGGGCGCTCCGTCCTCGCTCAAGGGTCGAGCCGGTGTGGCGATCCTGTCCCGCGCCGAGCCGACCGACGTGCGCGTCGGGCACGGCGACGACGAGTTCGAGGAGGCCGGCCGCTACATCGAGGCCGTCTACCCCGGGGCCGTCGACGGTGAGACCGTCACCGTCGCCAGCCTTTACCTGCCCTCGGGGTCTGCCGACACCCCCAAGCAGGACGAGAAGGACCGGTTCCTGGGGACCTTCCGCGAGTACCTCGCCGAGCGGGCCGGGCATCTGAAGACCCGCGAGGGTCACGAGATGGTCATCTGCGGCGACTGGAACATCGCCCACCGTGAGGCCGACCTGAAGAACCACAAGGGCAACCACAAGAGCTCCGGTTTCCTGCCGCACGAGCGGGAGTGGATGACCGACGTCTTCGCCGACGGCAGCGGCTGGACCGACATCGTGCGGTATCGCCGCCCCGACGAGATCGGCCCGTACTCGTGGTGGAGCCAGCGAGGCAAGGCCTTCGACAACGACGCGGGCTGGCGGATCGACTACCACGTGGTGTCCGACGGCCTGGTCGACCGGGCGGTGTCTGATCGCGTGGACCGGGCGAGCGCGTACGACATGCGGTGGTCCGACCACGCGCCGGTCACCGTCGTCTACGAGTAGGTCCGGGACGAGTGGGTCCGAGACGAGTGGTGACGACGACGAGGGCGACTTCTGAGATCGGGCCCGCGGCCACGGATGCCACGCGGGGGACGGGTCCGTAACCTCGGCACCATGCCGAAGTATGCGACCGCTGAACGTCCCGATCGAGCCGGCCTCGACCATTTCGTCCGCCCCCGGCACCGCGCCGTCCTCATCACCCGTCGGTCGTCCGGCGGGCTGCAGACGTCGCCGGTGACCTGCGGTGTCGACTCCGAGGGCAGGCTCGTCGTGGCCACCTATCCGCAGCGGGCGAAGGTGGCCAACATCCGCCGCGACCCGGCCGTGAGTGTGTGCGTGCTCTCGGATGACTTCAACGGCCCGTACGTCCACCTCGACGGCACGGCGGAGGTCGTCGACCTGCCCGAGGCGGTGGAGCCGCTGGTGGAGTACTTCCGCAGCGTCGCCGGGGAGCACGACGACTGGGACGAGTACCGGGCGGCGATGGTGCGGCAGGGCAAGTGCCTCATCCGGGTGGCCGTCGACGACTGGGGCCCGATCGCCACGGGCGGATTCCCGCCGGAGATGGCGCCGCCCGCCGACCGCTGACAGTGCGGCGACCGGCCGCGCGAGGGCGTGGGCGGTGGGTGGTCGGGGACGTGGGAAGATGAACGCCATGTCTGAGCAGTCCTCCTCCGCAGCTCCCGCGAAGCGCCAGCGTGTCCTGTCCGGCATCCAGCCGACCGCCGACTCGTACCACCTCGGCAACTACCTGGGCGCGGTGCGGCAGTGGGTCGAGCTGCAGGACGACTACGACGCGTACTACTTCATCCCCGACCTGCACGCGATCACCGTCAAGCAGGACCCCAAGGAGCTGCGCGAGCGGGTCTTCCGCGGCTGTGCGCAGCTGCTCGCGCTGGGGGTGGACCCCGCCCGGTCGGTGCTGTTCGTGCAGTCGCACGTGCCCGAGCACGCCGAGCTGGCGTGGGTGCTGGGCTGCATCACCGGGTACGGCGAGGCCGCCCGGATGACGCAGTTCAAGGACAAGGCCGCCAAGCAGGGCACCGACGGCACCACGGTGGGTCTGTTCACCTACCCGGTGCTCATGGCCGCCGACATCCTGCTCTACCGCCCGCACCTGGTGCCGGTGGGCGAGGACCAGCGTCAGCACCTCGAGTTGACCCGTGATCTGGCGATGCGGTTCAACTCCCGCTACAAGAAGACCTTCGTGGTGCCTGAGGGCAAGATCCTCGAGGGGTCCGCCAAGATCTACGACCTCCAGGATCCCACCGCCAAGATGAGCAAGTCCGGTGAGAACCCGAAGGGCATCGTCAACCTGCTCGACGACCCCAAGGTCTCCGCCAAGCGCATCCGCAGCGCGGTCACCGACTCCGACGGCACCATCCGCTACGACCGCGAGATGAAGCCGGGGGTGTCCAACCTGTTGGCGATCCAGTCGGCGTTCTCCGGGCGACCGATCGCCGACATCGTGGCCGACTACCAGAGTGCCGGCGCCGGCTACGGGGCCCTGAAGACCGACACCGCCGACGCGCTCGAGGCGTTCGTGACCCCGTTGCGGGGCCGGTTCGACGAGTACATGTCCGACCGCGCCGAGCTCGAACGGATCCTCGCCGACGGCGCGGACCGTGCCCGCGCGGTGGCGAGCCCGGTCCTCTCGCAGGTGTACCAGGCAGTCGGCTTCACTGCTCCCCGCCGCGGCTGACCAGCGATGATAGGCCCGAAAGCTACTAGTCAGGTGTAGTAAATGGTGGGACGGTCGAGTTCACGATGATGATCGTCAACTGAAACGCCGGCGTCACACTACGTCCTTAGAGTCGGGCCCAGCTCATCGGAGACGAAGCTCCGGCGAGCAGTCGTATCCCGCCACCTGACAAGGAGTCACACAATGGGTCTAGTTGCCGGTCTCATCGGAATCGTCGGCGATCTCCTCCACCTGCTTCTCGGTGGCCTGTAGGCGCCCGCCAGCGCCGGGAAATGGTGCCCCTCACCGGACGCGGTGAGGGGCACCTTCTCGTGCGGGTCGGGGCTCAGGCCTCCGGGGTCCCCTGCTGGAACGTCTGACGCCACGACCCGCCGGAGCGGACCCAGACCGAACTGCGCAGCGTGGAACCGTCGCCCGACCGCTCCCGCCACACGAGCAGGATCGACTCCGCCCCGACCCGGCGGGCCTCGATGAGGTCCAGCGTGCGTTCGGCCGTCGACCGACCGGATGATCCGGCGGCGGCGAGCCTGTCTGCGCGGGACCACACCTCGCCCCGGGCGCACACGTGGCTCCACGAGGGATCCAGCAGCTCCTCCAGCCGGGCGCGGTCACCCCGGACCGCCTCCGTGAGAAGCGACCGCTCGAGATCCACGACCAGGTCCAGGTCCGTCCGGTCCGGCGCCTCGTCGGCGTCGTCGGCCAGGGAGAACAGATCGGGCTCGGCGGCGGAGGATGCCCTCGTCGTCGTCACCTTCGTCGTCGTTTCCCTCGTCTTGCCCCCGCCTGCCGGGGCGGACGCCGGCACCGACGCGGACTCCGACCGCCGAACGGTGCCACCCGCCGCCGGGGGAGCGGCCGGGTCGTCGCCGGCGCCGACGGCCTGCGCGCCCGGATAACCCGGGCCGGCCTCCGGCTCCTTCTTGGCGGCATGCGCTTTTGCGGCGCCGTTGGCCAGGACGTCGGCCTTCTCGTTGAGCTCGTGGCCGGCGTGGCCCTTGACCCACTCGAACGTGACCTTGCGGCCCTGCATGGCCTCGTCGAGGGCCTTCATCACCTCGACGTTGAGCACGGGCTTGCCGTCGGACTTCTTCCAGCCCTTGCGCTTCCAGCCCGCCATCCACTTGGTGATGGAGTTGATGACGTACTGCGAGTCGCACAGCACGTGAAGGGGCTCCGGGGCGTGCGCGGTCTGGCGCAGCAGGTCCAGGACGGCGGTGAGCTCGCCCTGGTTGTTGGTGCCGCGCTTCCAGCCGCCGCAGCGCCACGTCGAGTCGTCGATGTACCAGGCCCAGCCGGCGGGGCCGGGATTTCCGAGGGCGGAGCCGTCCGCTGCGGCGATGATCGTCACGGTCGACGATCCTGCCACCGTTGCGGACGCGACCATTCACCGGCTCCCCGAGGCTGAGCCTCAATCCAAGATCCACCTATCGAATTACGATCCACCTACGGAATTCCCTAGGTGGATCGCAATTCGATAGGTGGATTGCCTGGCGCGGTGGAGTTGGGCGGCGTCTCGGCGTCCCGGCGACCGGGGGCCACCGAGCCCCGTCGCGCGTGTCAACCCTGGAGGTCGCCGTCCTCGATGCCGTCGAGATCGATCGCTTCGCCGTCCTTCCGCTCGGCTCGCCGGGAGATCTTGGCCGCCTCGCGCATCTCGATGCCCTCGGTGACGAAGTCGCCGACCTCCTTGGCGATCGAGCCGATCGCGTCCGTGATGATGACGGCGATCCGTCCCACCAGCGACGCGCCCGCCTGGACACCTGCCTGGACCTGGTCCTTGTTGCGTTCGAAGTCGCTCATGGACCGCTCCCTTCGTCGGTGATGCCCTTAGACGGTACCCGCGGCTCAGGCGGCGACGGGAGTCTTCCTGCGTTCGATGATCACCGCAGGAGTGTCCGCGGCGGTGGGAGGCAGGGGCAGCGCCAGGCGGAACATCTTGGACCAGACGTTCGCGACCTGTTTCCACAACGGTCCGGTCGTGTACGGCAGGCCGTGCTCCTCGCAGATCGCGCGCACCTCGTCCGCGATCTCCGGGTAGCGGTGCGCGGGAAGATCCGGGAACAGGTGGTGCTCGATCTGGTGCGACAGGTTGCCGGTCGCCAGATGCATGAACGGGCTGCCCGAGATGTTGGCCGACCCCAGCATCTGCCGGACGTACCACTCGCCGCGGGTCTCCTCGGCCGTCTCCTCCTGCGTGAACACCTGGGCGCCGGACGGGAAGTGGCCACAGAAGATCACCGAGAACGCCCAGATGTTGCGGACGACATTCGCGGTGAGGTTGCCGGCGAACGTGAGCGGGAACAGCGGGCCGGTCAGCGCCGGGTGCACGATGTAGTCCTTGGCCACCTGGCCGCGGACCTTGTTCCACCAGCCGGCGAGCAGGCCCTTGACGTCGGACCACTTGCGCTTGCCCTTGAGGACGTTGTCGTACTCGAGGTCGTGCATCATCACGCCCCACTCGAACAGCATCATCAGCGCGAACGCGTACACGGGGTTGCCCAGACGCAGCGGGGTCCACTTCTGCTCGTACTCCATCCGCAGCAGGCCGTAACCGATGTCGCGGTCCAGGTCGAGGATGTTGGTGTACGTGTGGTGCATGTAGTTGTGCGAGTGCCGCCACTGGTCCGACGGGCACACGTTGTCCCACTCGAAGCTCGAGGAGTGGAGCATGTCGTCGCGCATCCAGTCGTACTGGCCGTGCATGACGTTGTGGCCGATCTCCATGTTGTCGAGGATCTTGGACGCGCTCAGCGCGGCGACGCCGGCCAGCCAGGCCGGGGGCAGGAAGCCGAGGAACATCAGCCCGCGGCCGGCCAACTCCAGGCGGCGTTGGGTGCGCACCACCCGCAGGATGTAGTCGCGGTCGGCGGTGCCGAGGTCGGCCCTCACGCGGTCGCGGATGGCATCGAGTTCGTGGCCGATGATCTCGACCGACTCGGCCGACAGCACGATCGGCTCGGGGCCGGGGGTCTTCGCGGTCTTCGCGTCGGCGGACTTGCCGGCCGCCTTGTCGGAGGTCTTGCCGCCGACCTTCGGCGGCTTCGCAGCCTTGGATGCCTTCGGCGTGGTGGACTTCTTCGGGCGGAGGCCGGGCAGTTGCAGGAGTGTCATAATGGGGTCCTTCCGGGTCGTTCCGGGCGGGTGGTGGTGAAGGTGGTCAGAGCTCGATCTCGACGTCGCCCACGGGCGCGTTGACGCAGATCTGGACGTGGCAGTCAGGAGTGGCGTCGATCTCGCCGGTGCGAAGATCCCGGGTGGTGCCGGAGACGCGCACGGCCGTGCAGGTGTGGCAGATGCCCATCCGGCACCCGTGCTGGGGGCGCAGGCCGGCGGCCTCGGCGCCCTCGAGCAGGGTGGTTCCCTCGTTCCGGGCGGTGACGCCGCTACGCAGGTGGGTCACGGTGCCTCCGTCGCCGTCGGGCACGGGCCCGGTCGCGGAGGTGAAACGCTCACGCAGGACGCCGGAGAACCGCTCGGCGCCGAGGACCTCCTCGAGGCCACGGGCCAGCGGCTCGGGGCCACAGAGGAACACCGCGGCGTCATCGTGCCAGGGGGCTGTCTCCTCGAGATGGTCGGCGGAGAGGTGACCGGCCAGGCCGCTCGGGGTCGTCCCCTCGGCGGTGGGGACCACCGTGACCGTCACCCCTGCCCGGGCCAGCTCACGGAGCTGGTCCCGGAAGGGCACGTCCTCCACGCGGCGGGCGTAGTGCAGCCACGCCACGCGGCCGGGCGCCCCGTCGCCGCAGTGGCCGTCCGCGGCGAGCGTCGAGGCGATCGCCAGCATCGGGGTGATGCCGCTGCCACCACTGACCAGCAGCACATCGGCGGGGCGGGCCTCGGGCAACGCCATCTCGCCGACCGGGTTGCCCAGGAGCAGTCGCATCCCGGGCGCGGCCTCGTCCCAGAGATGGTTCGAGACCACGCCGTCCGGGTGCCTGCGGACGGCGATGGTCGCCAGCCCGTCACGGCGGGACGCCGGATCGACGGGGGAGTAGTGGCGGCGGTGGACGACGCCGTCCACCACGACCCCGATCTCGAGCGCGGCGCCGGGTGCGGGCCGGTCGACCCCGGCGGGCAACCGCAGGGTGAGGACCGTGACGTCGGGGACCGGCCGGTCGACTGCCACGACGGTCGCCCCGGTGGGGTCGTCGGACCAGTCCACGCCCAGGGAGCGGACGTAGTGTTCGACCGGATGGGGGGTGAGCAGGGTGCGCGTGACCCGGCGGGAGAAGAGTCTGCGGATGGGCGGGGCGGTCATGTGGACCTCCGTTGAGGATGTGGGTCGGTGTGGTCGGACGCCGTCGGATGCGGCCACTCTCCGGCGGTCATCGCGCCTCGCACCGGGTCGGTGCCGTCGCGGTCGGGGTGCGCATCCGTCCGGTTCGACCACCGGACGTTTTTGAGTGTACAGCCGTTCTCCGAAATGGGAAGGGGGTCGATTTGTGGCCCGGCCCACACCCCGTGCACGGGGTGGTCTCCGGCGCGTCAGACCTGGCTGGCGATAGGATGGCGTATGTGACGACGCCCAGGACACGTGCGGAACAGAAGCGGCACACCCGTGCACTCATCGTCGAGGCGGGCCGGAACGGGGTGGCCACGCGCGGCTTCACCGGGCTCGTCGTCCGCGAACTCGCGCGCGAGGTCGGCATCGTCCCCACCGCGTTCTACCGGCACTTCGAGTCCGTCGACGACCTCGCTTCGGAACTCGCGACCGGCGCGGCCGACGCCCTCGGGTCGTTCATCGACGAGCTGATCTCCGCCGCGACCGACGACCCCGCGACCGACTGGCCCCGCCTGGCCTCCGCCGCCGCCACCCGGGATCCGCAGACCTGGGCCATGCTCGCGCGCGGCCTGGTCGACACCGCGCATCCCGACCACCGGGTCCTCGCGGCCGCCGTCGATTCCGCCCGCCGTCGGCTGGGGATCACCCTGGGTCGGCTCGAGACGCTCTCCGGAGCGAACGACACCTCCATCGACATCGCGGCCGACCTCGTCGTCGTCGTCCTCCTCCGCGCCCTCGTCGAGACGGCCGACGACTCCGACGCCCGCACCCCGGTCGACGAGTGCGCCGGGCGACTGCGGGTCATCCTCGCCGGCGCCGGCGTTGTCTCCTGACCGGCCGTTCCCCGGCCGTTCCCCGACCGTACGCGCCGACGCGGCGGCCGCTACGGACGTGGGGCCGGGCCCGCGGGCTGGTTCCGTGACCGCAGTGTGAGGACCGCCCCGGCCACCACGACGAGTCCCGCCGCGCCCAGCGCCAGCCACGTGCTGTAGCGCTCGAGCACCGAGCCGCCGACGATCGCCGTCTCCGGCGTGCCCGCCCCGCCGAGGCCGCCGGCCAGATGCTCGGTCGCGTGATCGGTCGAGTCCTGCGGCCCGGCCTCGAGCACGCCCACAGGGTCCGAGTCGCCCGCCGCGTACCCCGCGTCCAGCAACGCGGCCGCCTGCTGCCACGGCGGGCTGGGCACACGCGTGCCGTCGAGCAGCACCACCGCGAGCCGCCGACCGTCCCGCTCGGCCGCCCCTATGAACGTGTGCCGGGCATCGTCGGTGAAACCGGTCTTGCCGCCGATCGCGCCCGGGTAGTTGTGGAGCAGCAGGTTGTCGTTGCCCAGCACGAAGCCGGGGTTGATCAGGACCCCGTCCGCGCCCATCGTCGGGCCGGTGTGCTCCGGTACCGCCGCCGGATCCGGTGGTTCGGTGCCCGGACCAGCGGGGTATCCGGGGAAGCCCGTGGACGGGGTGGCGACGATCTCCGCGAACGCCGGGCGGGCCATCGCGTCCCGGAAGATCAGCGACATGTCGTAGGCCGTGGACATCATGCCCGGGCCGTCGAGGCCGTTCACGGTGGCGACATACGTACTGCGGGCCCCGAGCGCGACGGCGTGCGCGTTCATCGCGGCGCACGTCTCCTCGATGCCCCCCAGCTGCCGCGCCAGGACCACCGCGGCGTCGTTGCCGGAGGCCATGAGCAGGCCGCTGAGGAGCCGTCCCACGGAGTACTCGCCGCCCGGCCCGATGCCCACGAGGCTGCCCTCGGCCCCCTCGAGGTCCGCGTCGGTGACCTCCACGACCCGGTCGACGTCGAGCGAGTCCAGCGCGACGGAGGCGAGCAGTGTCTTGATCACGCTCGCGGGGCGGTATCGGCCGTGCGGGTCCTTGGCCGCCACGATCTGGCCGGTGTCCAGGTCGGAGACCAGCCACGCGCTGGCGGTGACGTCGCGTGGCACCTCGAATCCGTCGGGCGCCACGACCTCGCAGCCGGCGAGCCCGTCACCGCCCGGAGGGGTGTCGGGCACCGGGGGAGGGGTCGGGGACGTCTGCCCGGGGAGCGGGACCTCGGACTCGTCGACGGGAGCGGGCGGTGTGGTGCGGTGCGGGCACCCGGTGATGTCGCGCGGGGTGTCGAAGTACGACGGCGACGTGGTCGACGGCAGCACGGCGGCCGGCGGCGGCTCCGTCAGCGGAACGGCGGGAGCCGGCTCCACTGCTGTCACGGGTGCCGCTGCCGCGAGCGGTGCCAGTGCGACGAGGGCTGCGGTCACGAGGCCGGCGGCTCGCTGGACGGGCCGTCGTCGGGTGCTGGTCACGGAGGTCGAGTCTACGTCCGGTCGACGTCGCCTCGGGTCGGACCCGCTGGCCCGGGTCTGACCCGCCCTCGCCCTGCAGCCGCTCCCCGGGCGTGCGGCTGGGGTCGCAGCGGGCAGGCAGTTGCCCCGGCGTGCGGCTGCCGGGGAGGCGAGGGGCCGCGAGGGAAGGAAACGGCGGAGGGGCCGCACTCTCCGTCTGTGGAGAATGCGGCCCCGGCCGGTGCTGCGAGGCGACGTCGGAACGACGCGCGCCGGCGTGGTGGCTACCCGGTGATCAGCGCGCGAACAGCAGTGCGCGCTTGACCTCCTGGATCGCCTGGGTCACCTGGATGCCACGGGGGCACGCGTCGGTGCAGTTGAAGGTGGTGCGGCAGCGCCACACGCCCTCGGCGTCGTTGAGGATCTCGAGCCGCTCGGCGGCGCCCTCGTCACGCGAATCGAAGATGAACCGGTGCGCGTTGACGATCGCCGCCGGCCCGAAGTAGGACCCGTCGGCCCAGAACACGGGGCAGGAGGTCGTGCAGCAGGCGCAGAGGATGCACTTGGTGGTGTCGTCGAAACGGGCGCGGTCCGTCGGCGACTGGATGCGCTCGGCGGTCGGCTGGTTGCCGGAGGTGATGAGGTACGGCATCACGTCACGGAACGACTTGAAGAACGGCTCCATGTCGACGTACAGGTCCTTCTCCACCGGCAGCCCGCGGATCGGGGCGACCGTGATGGTGATGGACTTGCCGTCCTTGGGCAGCATGTCCTTCATGAGGACCTTGCACGCCAGTCGGTTGACGCCGTTGATCAGCATGGCGTCCGAGCCGCAGACGCCGTGCGCGCACGAGCGACGGAACGCGAGCGAGCCGTCGATGTAGTTCTTGACGTACATCAGCAGGTTGAGCAGACGGTCGGACGGCAGCGCCGGGACCTCGTACTCCTTCCAGCCGGCCGAGTCCGGATCCTCCGGGTTGAACCGGGCGATCTTCAGCGTGACCATGGTCGAGCCGGGCGGCACGGGACGGTTGGCGCCGGGGTCCTTGCCGTCGTTGGCCTTGGTGGTGTCGACTGCGGTGCTCATCAGTACTTACGCTCCATCGGCTCGTAGCGGGTCTGCACAACCGGCTTCCAATCCAGCCGGATGTCGGAGAGCAGGTCGAGACCGCCCTCCTTGAACGCCATCGTGTGTTTCATGTACGTGGCGTCGTCGCGGTCCGGGTAGTCCTCGCGGGAGTGACCGCCGCGGGACTCCTTGCGGTTGAGGGCACAGACGACCGTGACCTCCGCCAGCTCCAGCAGGAAGCCCAGTTCGACGGCCTCCAGGAGCTCGGTGTTGAAGCGCTTGCCCTTGTCCGAGACGGTGACGTCGGCGTAGCGGGCCTTGAGGGCGCGGAGCTCGTCACGGGCCTCGGTGAGCGACTGCTCGGTGCGGAAGACCGACGCCTTGTCGTCCATCATGGCCTGCATCTCGCTGCGGATGTCCGCGGCGTTCTCGCTGCCGTGCGGGGCGAGCATGCGCTCCATCCAGTCACGGACCATCTGCTCGGGCTCGGCGGGCAGCTCGACGAAGTCATGGCCCGCGGCGTACTCGGCGGCGGCGATGCCGGCGCGGCGGCCGAACACGTTGATGTCCAGCAGCGAGTTGGTGCCCAGACGGTTGGAGCCGTGGACGGACACGCAGGCGCACTCGCCCGCGGCGTAGAGGCCGGGGACGACGTCCTCGGAGTTGCGCAGCACCTCGCCCTGCACGTTGGTCGGGATACCGCCCATGACGTAGTGGCAGGTGGGGAAGACCGGTACGAGCTCGGTCACCGGGTCCACGCCGAGGTAGGTGCGCGAGAACTCGGTGATGTCGGGCAGCTTCTCCTCGAGCACGTCGGCACCGAGGTGGGTCACGTCGATGTAGACGTAGTCCTTCTCGGGGCCGGCGCCGCGGCCCTCGCGGACCTCCAGGACCATCGAGCGGGCGACGATGTCACGGGGCGCGAGGTCCTTGATGGTGGGGGCGTAGCGCTCCATGAAGCGCTCACCGTCCGCGTTGCGCAGGATGCCGCCCTCACCGCGGACGGCCTCGGAGATGAGGATGCCCAGGCCGGCGAGGCCGGTCGGGTGGAACTGGTGGAACTCCATGTCCTCCAGCGGCAGGCCCTTGCGGAACACCACGGCCATGCCGTCACCGGTGAGGGTGTGGGCGTTCGAGGTGGTCTTGTACATGCGGCCCGAGCCACCCGTGGCGAAGACGGTGGCCTTGGAGTGGAACACGTGCAGGTCGCCGGAGGCGAGCTCGTAGGCGACGCAGCCGGTGGCGACGGGACCCTCGGGGGTCTCGGTGAGACACAGGTCCAGCACGTAGAACTCGTTGAAGAACTCCACGTTGTGCTTGACGCAGTTCTGGTAGAGCGTCTGCAGAATCATGTGACCGGTGCGGTCGGCCGCGTAGCAGGCGCGACGCACGGGCGCCTTGCCGTGGTCACGGGTGTGGCCGCCGAAGCGCCGCTGGTCGATCTTGCCCTCGGGCGTGCGGTTGAACGGCAGGCCCATGTTCTCCAGGTCGATGACGGCGGTGATGGCCTCCTTGGCCATGATCTCCGCGGCGTCCTGGTCGACGAGGTAGTCGCCGCCCTTGACCGTGTCGAACGTGTGCCACTCCCAGTTGTCCTCCTCGACGTTCGCGAGGGCGGCGCACATGCCGCCCTGGGCGGCGCCGGTGTGGGAGCGGGTGGGGTAGAGCTTGGTGAGGACCGCGGTGCGGGTACGCGGGCCCGACTCGATGGCCGCGCGCATACCTGCGCCGCCGGCGCCGACGATCACGACGTCGTACTGATGCTGGTGGACCTGACGATCGGTCATGGGTTACTCAGTGCTCGCTTTCGGAAAGGTGAAGTCCGCAGACGAAGACGGCCGCGGTCAGAGGTCGTAGGCGAGGCCGAAGATGGCGTAGGTGCCCAGGACCAGGACGAGGCCGGTGGCGACGAACAGGATCGAGTTGAGCCAGAACCGGGTCGAGTCCTTGCGGGAGTAGTCCGCGATGACGGTGCGGACACCGTTGCCGCCGTGGAGCATGGCCAGCCAGAGCATGAGGAGGTCCCACACGGCCCAGAACGGGCTCTGCCAGCGGTCCGCCACGTACGCCCAGTCGATGCGGTGGACGCCCTCGTCGATCATCAGACCGACGGTGAGGTGACCGATCGTGAGGATGACCAGCGCGACGCCCGAGTAGCGCATGAAGATCCACGCCGAGCGTTCGAAGTTGCCGCGCGAGCGCAGGCGGGGCGAGCGCGGCTGCGCCAGGGAGGCCGGCCGGTCGTAGGACGTCTGGAGAACAGGTGCGTCTGCCATGGTGATCGTTCCCCTTAGAGGTGCTGGAAGAGAAGGAAGAGGAGGCGGGCGGTGGCCGCGGCGAACACCACGACCCAGATCGCCAGGACGGCCCACAGCATCTGGCGCTGGTACTTTGCGCCCTTCGACCAGAAGTCGATGAGGACGATCCGGAGACCGTTGAGGGCGTGGAAGAGCACGAGCGCGACCAGGCCGATCTCCATGAGGCCGACGATCGGGGTCTTGTACGTGTCGATGACCGCGTTGTAACTCTCCGGGCTCACCGTGACGAGCGCGGTGTCGAGCACGTGGACGAAGAGGAAGAAGAAGATCGCGACGCCCGAGATGCGGTGCGCGACCCAGGACCACATCCCCGGGTCACCCTTGTAGAGGTTGAGCTTCTTTGTGGGGGCCGGACGCGCCGGCGCCTGCGCAGTACTCATGGGCTTGTCGTGCCTCCGAATCGTCTGGGCCTGATGCCATCGGCGCGCGTTCCGGCCCGAGAGCACAGCGGGCGCCTACTAGGACTTTAGACCTGAGATCTGACCGGGCGAAAGCAGGGTGGGTACCGTGGACCGAGCGGGTTCTCCCAGTTAGGGAAGCCTAAAAGATGTTACCGAGGGGTAAGCCAGGTGTCCCAGGACGAAACCGCAGCACAACACAACGCGATCGTCGCCGGCCTCACCGACGCCGCCCTCGACGCCGCACGGGGGGCTTACCGTCCGTACTCCGGACTGGGGGTAGGGGCCGCCGCGCTGGCCGTCGGCCCGGACGCGGACCCGCCCGCCGGCGACCCCGACGGGCGGGTGCGGATGGTCGTCGGGTGCAACGTCGAGAACGCCTCCTACGGCCTGACCCTGTGCGCCGAGTGCTCCCTCGTCTCCGACCTCTACCGCACCGGGGGTGGGAGACTGCTCGAGCTCGTCGTCGTCTCCCACACCGGGGACCCCCTCGCGCCGTGCGGACGCTGCCGACAACTCCTGCACGAACACGGCGGCCCCGGGCTGGTGGTCCACACCGCGCGCGGCGCGGTGCGCCTCGCCGAGCTCCTCCCGGACGCCTTCGGACCGGGGGACCTGCGGTGAGTGGATCTGGTGTGAGCGCGCGACACGACGCCGTGCGGATCATCGAGGCGAAGAGGGACGGGCGGGAACTCGACGACGACGAGATCGACTGGATCGTCGACGGGTTCACCAGCGGGGTCGTCGCACCCGAGCAGATGTCCGCGCTCGCGATGGCGATCTACTTCCGCGGGATGACCGACCGGGAGATCTCCCGGTGGACCACGGCGATGGTGGGCTCCGGAACCCGGATGGACCTGTCCGATCTGACCCGCGGCGGCAGGGTGGTGCCCACCGTCGACAAGCACTCCACCGGCGGCGTGGGCGACGCGATCACCCTCGTTCTGACACCGCTGTTGGCGACGTGGGACGTGGCCGTGCCGCAACTGTCGGGCCGGGGGCTTGGCCACACGGGCGGCACGCTCGACAAACTCGAGTCCATCCCCGGGTGGCGCGCGGACCTCGACGCCGACGAGATGCGGGCCGTCCTGACGCGGACCGGGGCCGTGATCTGCGCTGCCGGGGCGGACCTCGCCCCCGCCGACCGGGCCCTCTACGCGCTGCGGGACGTCACCGGCACCGTCCCGTCCATCCCGATGATCGCCGCGTCCATCATGAGCAAGAAGATCGCCGAGGGCACCGGTGCGCTGGTGCTGGACGTGAAGTTCGGTTCCGGCGCGTTCCTGCCCGACCCCGCCGACGCCGCCGAGCTGGCGCGGGTGATGGTCGGGATCGGCGCCGCCGCCGGTGTGCGGACCAGTGCCCTGGTGACCGCCAATAACACGCCCCTCGGTCGCGCCGTGGGCAACGCGCTCGAGGTGGCCGAGGCGCGGGAGATCCTCGCCGGCGGGGGGCCTGCCGACATGGTCGACCTGACCTGCGCGCTGGCGCTGGAGGCGCTCGCCGCGGTGGGGATCCCGGACGCCGACCCGCGTGCCCGGCTGGCGGACGGGCGGGCCATGGACTCCTACCGGGCGATGATCTCCGCGCAGGGCGGGGACCCGGACGCGGTCCTACCGCGGGCGGCGCACGTCGAGGAGGTGCGGGCCCCGGTGTCGGGTCCGATCAGGTGGGACGCGCTCGGGGTCGGCCGCGCGTCGTGGTTGGCCGGGGCGGGGCGGACCCGCCCCGGCGAGGCGGTCGCCCCGGGCGCCGGTGTGATGCTGCACCGCGTCGAGGGCGAGCACGTCCGCGCCGGCGAGGTGGTGGCCACCGTCCACGCGGGCGACGCGGCACGGTTGCCGGCCGCACTCGACGAGGTGGCGGCCGCGTTCGGGACGGGCCCGGATCGCGGTCCGGCGGGCGCGGTGGCCGAGCTACTGCGCGGCTGGTGACCGTCCGGGAACGGACGCCGGGGACGACGCACCCCGGATCAGGCGAGGTCGGGCGTGGTGACGAGCTTCTCGACGTCGTCGACCAGGTCGCGCCACTCGGACGCCTCGTCGTCATACGGTGCGGTCGGCTCGAGCAGCTTGGCGTCGTCGGGGTTGAGGACGTAGTGCAGGTAGCGCCGTAGCGCCGACCCGCGCCCGGTCACCGACGCCTCGAGTTCGGCGTCGCCGACGTAGTTGGCCAGGTCGGTGACGAACTCGACCGCCAGGCCGAGCTGCTCGGAGTCCACCATCTCCGGCCCGACCTCGATGTCGCGGTCGAGCCCGGCCAGGACGTACACGTTGTCGTCTGTGACGTGCACGTCCAGGCTGCCGTCGGTCGCGGCGATCTTGACGCGCTCGTAGGTGGCCACCCGGCTCAGGGTGTCGTCGTCGTTGTCGGCCAGGTAGCGGGACAGGCCGCGAGCGCTGGTGAAGACGTACGCCTGGTCGCCGTCACCGAGGAACACCGGCCGGTCACCCAGGTAACAACGCAGACTCAGGTACTCCTGGTCGGCGAACACGATCCTGACGGGGTCGATCCCCACGCTCTCCCAGAGCGAGCCCTCCGGGTACCCGGTCGGGGCGGGCTCGGGCTCCGGCTCCGGCTCGGGGAGCGCGGCCTCGGCGGTCTCCAGGTCGCGGCGCGCACGCTCGACCTCGGCGCGGTCGATCTCCGGGGTGGTCATGACGTCCTGAATGGCGTCGAGGACGTCGTCCCAGCCCTTGGCGACCGTCTTGCGGATGGATTTCCACAGCTTGAGCCCGTCGCGGCCGTAGAACTCGTCCATGCCGTGCGTGACGGACGCGAGCACCGGGTTGCCGTTGAAGAACTTGGTGACGGTGTCCAGTTCGCACACCTCGCCGATCGAGCGGGCGATCGCGAAGGACTGATCGATCTCGTCGACCGACGACTCGGTCGGATCTTCTCCGAGGAGCTCGAGGACGCCGACGAGGTCGTAGCAGTTCTCCTCGGCGGCGCGGAAGGCGAGCACGTCCGATCCGGCGAACTCCTCCCACGAGGGGTGGTCCTGCAGATCGTGCTCCGCGCCGCTGCGGACCAGCGCGAGGAGTTCGGCGGTCGAGTCGAAGGCGTAGAGGTCCTCGTCCAGCCCGAGGAACGCCTCCCAGTCGTCGTTGTCCTCCCGCCAGCTGGGTGCCCAGAGGGTCGTGACGTCTCCCTCCGGGAGACCGAGCTCGATCGGGACGATGTCCTTGGCCATGCCGGTCAGCATATCCACGGCTCGTCAGGCGGTGCCACGGCCCGCCGGGGCGGGGTCGGTGTGATGACGGGCGGCGTCCTCGGCTGCCCGCCTCCGACCGCTCACGGCGAGGGCCACCGAGCCCGAGACCAGCTCCGCCCGACGGGTGTTGGCCTGCTCCACGGCAGCCGACGTGGCCTCGAGGATCGACGCCGCGACCACCTCGGACCCGTGCCTGCGCAACCCGGGCGCCAACACGAGGTCCACCACGCTCCCGCCGGAGTCCGCGGTCGCGGTGGCGAGTCGGTCCCGGCTGGTCGTCGAGATGCGCAGGGTCTCCAGTTGGTCGTGTGCCGACTCCCACTCGGTCGCGATCCCGCGCAGACGATCGAGGAACGCCTCGACGTCCAGTCCTCCGGCGCTCACCTGACAGACCCGCCCGGCTCGTCGTCCGGGTCCCTGTCGTCCCAGTCGTCGGCGGCGAGGCGTTCCAGCAGATCGCGGGCGTCGCCCGCGGCCGCGGTGAGGCTGCGCAGGACCGCGCGCGCCACCTCCGCGGGCGTGCGGTCGAGGAGGGCCTCCGGAAGGGCCAGGCCCACCGGGACGCCGTCGGTGCCGACCTCGGCGACCACCCCGGTCATCGGGTCGGTGTGCCGGCAGGTGTCGGGTGCCATCAGCCGGTCGGACGGTAGAAGCCGTGGAACGACATGCCGATATTGTCGGTGCGAAGCCCGGACACCGCTACAGGGTCCCCGGCCTCCACAGGATGCGCGTCTAGGTCGTAATGAACACAAACGGCCCCGCGTGAGTTGCAGCTCACCGGGACCACGACCACGAGGAACGGACCCTCATGGATGCCACGAGCATACCCACACACCCCACCGTTGCACTGGAATGGCGCACCGGATACCAGCACCGCGGCGTCGAGTCCGTCGACTCGGGCGCCCTCGACTACCTCCTCGACGGTGACGACCCGGTCGCGCGTGCGGCCCGCGCATCCGTGCTCATCACCGCGCAGGCGGTGGCGGCATGACCGCCCAGTGGTGGCAAGACGAGACCGAACACGAATACAACGGCGAGACCTACAGCACCCGCTCGCGGACATGCGGCGTCGTGTGGGAAAACTTCACGATCGAGGGCCGCAAGCGCCAGTACCGCGCATGGGTGCGGGTCCAGCAGTCCTTACACGAGGACGTGCCCGGCATCGGCTTGTGGCTATGGAACGGCACCACCCCGGCCCAGTCGCTCAGCGTCGACGAGGCACGCCACCTCGGGCAAGCACTACTCGATGCCGCGCAGCTCGTAGACGACGAGCGAGACGCCGCGATCCGGCACCTTCTCGACAACACCCCCTGATTCGCTCCCTGAGCCGTTTCCGTGCGGTTGTGGCCCTCAGGGCCACGACTGGCGCGGTGATCGCTCAGCGTGCGATCTAGGGCGTTTACAGACGGGTTAGCCCCAAACCAACCGAAGTCCCGGTGACCAGCACAGTCCGACCGAACCGGCGGTCGGCATCCCACCGTTGAGTCTGGCCAGGCGACGGACCGGGATCACGACAGCCTTTTCGCATTCTGCGGAAGGGCTACAGGTCGTGCGATGACGCGATAATCGGCGATGGTTCGTGGGAAACCGTGGGGAGGGGTCAAGACCCCGCCACCCGTAGGGTGTCCGTTGGTCTTAACGGTGACCCTCTCCCACCGGCACACGCTGGCACCGGTTATGGCGCTGCATCCCGTCCGTCCTCACTGTCGGCCCCCGGTGCATCGGCTCGCCACACACCGAACACGCGAGCATCCGCCGGCGGTCCTTCTCGAGGTACCTACACCGGTCAGAACAGAACCGCTGCCGCGGCGACCGGGCCACAAACCCTGTCGAACACTCGTCACACTGGCGATCCATCGGTCATCCTCACGTCGAATAGCGGCGAACTACAAGCAGCGCCCCACCAGCGGAAACGATCAGCAAGACCGTGTTTCGGGGGGACGGGGGTATTGGAAGCAATGCCGTGGGGGCCACCGTGGGGTGTCTGGGGGTCACCCCCCACCCCTCTCCGGCTGGTGACGCCCCCGACCGTTGTGGCCGGGGGCGTCGAGGGTCGGCGGGTGCTACTCGGCCGGGGTGGTGAGCGTCATCTTCACGAGGGCGCCCTGCGAGGGGAACGCGAATCCGACGCGCATGGTGGCGCGGACGGCGACCCGGTCGGAGTCGAAGTAGCGGCTCGAGTCGGTTTCGAGTCGCACGTCGTCGCGCAGGACGGTGAGGACTCGGCTTGAGTCGACGGCCCAGGCGGTGCCGGCGGTGAGCGCGGACGAGACGTGGACGGGGATGCCGAGTACCTGCCTCGAGGTTCCGGCGGTGGCGTCGGTGCCGAGTAGCGGCTGCGCGGATCCTATTGCAACCCTGACCTTGGCGAGCGCGAGCGCGTCGTCGGGATGCAGGATGAACGCGGTGACGGTTGCGCCTGCGGCCTCGGCCTCGGCGAGCGCGTCAGCGAACACGTCAACCGATGACAGTTCACCGGTCGCGGTGGCGGTTGCGGTGAGGCTGCCGAGTCCGGCGGGGGCGGGGCTGGCGAGGCTGCCGAAGAACGCATCGTCAACCTTGCGGGCCATGCTGCGGGCCAGTCCCTCGCCAA
>NZ_JBYMTK010000010.1:0-147741 GCF_057773105.1 Dietzia sp. IBK-p2-15D | reverse complement strand
CCGTCGAGATCGCCATCGCCGACACCACGTACCCGGCCGCGACATCGATCGGATCGAGTACCGCATGACCGGGCCGACACTCACCGCCGCCCGCACCGGACTCCTCCCGGCGCTGGCATTCGACAAATAGCTCGTAGCAGGCCACGAACCGGCGCGCCGCCGCACGATTCTCGCCCATCCACCCCTCACGCGCCGCCGCCCGCAACCCCGACAGCGACACGGGCGCCGCGGAACCGGCGCCGCCACCAGACGGGGACGGACCACCGGCCGCGGCGTCTTCGTTCCCGCCCATGTGCCCCACCCCCTGCCCGTGCGTACGGTCTCGAATCTGTGTTCTATGATACGCACGCACATTCGAACAGGCAAGGGTCACACATCATCAAATAGCCCCAGCCGAGAACACGCGGGACCGTCGTGCTCACCCCAGCGACGCGGCCACCGCCGCCTTCGCCCACTGCCCCACCCCGATGAGGGTCGCCGACGCCGCGCCGCACCAGTCGCCGTAGCCGAGCAGGAACAATCCCGGGACGCCCGGCACCTCGACGCCACTCGTGTCGACCCGTCCGTCGCGACGCGGCAGCAACCCCCGCAAGTGACCCAACGCCGGCCGGAAGCCGGTACACCAGATCACCGCGTCGACCGGCTCGCGTCGACCGTCCGACCACTCCACACCGGCCGCGGTGAACCGCTCGAACATCGGCGTCGCCTCCAGGAGGCCGGCGTCACGGGCTGCGCGGACCGGCGGCACCACGACGATGTCGCCCAGCTCGGCGATGCCGCCGCCGGACTCCCCCACGCCCCGGATGGCCGCGTTGGCGACGCGGAAGAGTTCGCGGCCGTCGACATCGTCGGGCAGGTAGCGGGGCGGGCCGGTTGTACACCAGGTCAGCCACCCGCCGGAGTCGGCGAGTGGCCGGGCGAGGTCAGCGGCGATCTGGGCGCCCGAGTTCGCGCCACCGACCACCACGACGCGCCTGCCCTCGAAGTCCGACGGGCCCCGGTAGGCGGCGCTGTGCAGCTGCCGGCCACGGAAGTCACCGGCGCCCGGATAGGTGGGGACGAAGGGGCGTCGATAGGTACCGGTCGCACTGATGATCGCCCGCGCGCGCCACGAGCGACCGTCAGTGGCGCGGATGAGGAACACCTCGTCGTCGTGGTCCTCGTCGTGGTCCTCGTCGTCGTCGTGGTTGTCGTCGATGTTGGTGGCGTCGCCGCCCGCTCGCCCCGCTCCCGGCCGCTCCACGGCGACCACCGTCACCCCGCGCCGCACGGGGAGGTCGTAGTACTCCTCATAACCGCGCAGGTAGTCCACGACGTGGGCCGCGTCGGGATTGGCGCCGTCGTCCGTGCGGGGCATGCGACGGCCCGGCAGGGACGAGAAGTCGGCGGGCGAGAACAACCGCAGGGACGGCCACGTGTGCGGCCACGCTCCGCCGGGCCCGTCCGAGGCGTCGAGGATCTCGAAGTCCGCGCCGGCGCGGCGGAGGTAGAAACCGGCCGCGAGACCCGCCTGGCCCCCGCCGATCACCACGACATCGCGCACGGCCGCGTCCGGCACCCTGCCACCCCCTCAATAAAGGTTCTGACCTGTTCCTATCGACGGTTATCGATCTTAATCGTACAGTGGACCCATGAGCACCTCCCCCGCTCCCGTGGCAGGCCGGTCCGGCCCCGACGACCTAGCCGGGGTCCGCGAGCACCGGCGGCTCGTGGCTGCGCTCGCCCTGGCCGCGGTCGCATGGGTCGCACTGTGGATGTCCAACGAGTGGTTCTGGGACGCGGCCGTGGGGTGGCTCGGCCTCGACCTCGCGGACCGGGCGGTCGGAGCGGTGCACTTCTTCCTCTACGACACCGTGAAGATCGTGCTGCTGCTCGTCGGACTGATGTTCGTGGTGGGGATGCTCCGCGCGAGTCTCGACCTCGACAGAGCACGTGACTGGCTCGAGGGCAGAGGCCTGTTCGTCGGACTCACCCTGGCGATCGTGCTCGGCGTGGTCACCCCCTTCTGCTCCTGCAGTTCGATCCCCTTGTTCATCGGCTTCGTGGCCGCCGGGATCCCCCTGTCGGTGACCCTGACCTTCCTCATCGCCTCACCCCTGGTCAGCGAGATCGCGGCGATCATGATCGGCGAGATGTTCGGCTGGCACATCGCCGCCGCCTACGTCGCGGCCGGCGCCGGCATCGCGTTCGTCGCCGGCTGGGTCCTGTCGCGATTGCGCCTGGAGAAGTGGGTCGACCAGGTCGTGTACACCACCCGCGTAGCAGCCCTGCGCGCCGACGGCCACGTACCCACCCTCCGCGAGAGGATCGACGCAGCACTGGGCGAATCGCGCGACATCCTGCGTGACGTGTGGATCTGGGTGATCGTGGGCGTCGGCATCGGTGCCGCGATCCACGGTTGGGTACCGGAGGACTTCTTCCTGCGCTGGGCCGGTCCGGACAACCCGCTGGCCGTACTCGTCGCGACGCTCGCCGGGGTACCGCTGTACGTCAACGGGGCCGGGGTCGTACCGATCGCCGAGGCCCTGTGGACCAAGGGGATGAGTCTGGGCACCGTCATGGCGTTCATCATGAGCTCGATCGCCCTGTCGGTACCGCAGGCGATCATGCTGCGCCGGGTGATGAAGCCGCCTCTGTTGGCGTTGTTCTTCGGCGTGGTCACCGTTGGCGTCCTCGCCATCGGCCTGCTCTTCAACCTCGTCGCCTGAGCCACCGCGAATCACACCGACCCGAATCACACCGACCCCAGGAGGAACCATGATCGTCAAGGTGCTCGGCCCCGGATGCCGGAACTGTCACACCCTCGTCACCCGCACCAGGGAGGCACTGGACGGGCTCGGGAGGGAGGACGAGATCATCGAGGTCACCGACGTCGCCGAGATCGCCGGTTACGGCCTCATGAAGACTCCCGGCCTCGTGGTCGACGACGAGCTGGTCGTGGGCGGGAAGGTCCCGACGGTCCGTCAGCTCACCGAGCTGCTGCGCGGCCGGTAGGCCGGCTCCGGGCCCCCGCCGATCACCACGACGTCGCGGTGGATCACAGCGCCCGGCCGATGACCTCCTTCATGATCTCGTTCGTGCCACCGTAGATCCGCATGACGCGGGCGCCGGCGAATTTCTGCGCGATGGGGTACTCCATCATGTAGCCGTAGCCGCCGAACAGCTGGAGGCAGCGGTCCACCACGTCGTCCAGCATGTCGGTCGCCTGGAGCTTGGCCATGGAGGCGGTGACGGCGTCGAGCTCGCCGTCGATCTCCCGGGAGATGCAGTGGTCGACGAACGTGCGGGTGGCCATGACCTGGGTCTTGCAGTGCGCCAGCTCGAAGCGGGTGTTCTGGAAGTCCAGGATCGGCTTGCCGAACGCCTGCCGCTCGCGGACGTACTCGAGCGTCTCGATGACGGCGGCCTCGGCCATGGCCAGCGCGTCCACGGCGATCGCCAGGCGCTCGCGCGGGAGCTGGTTCATGAGCTGGTAGAAGCCCTGCCCCTCCTCGCCGCCGAGGATGTTGGCGGCGGGCACGCGCATGTCGTTGAAGAACAGCTCGGCGGTGTCGGCGCCGTGGCGGCCCATCTTCTCCAGCACGCGGCCGCGCTCGAAGCCCGGCGTCGAGGCCTCCACGGCGAACAGGGCCATGCCCTTGTGGCCGGCGTCGAGGTCGGTCTTGGCCACCACCACCACGAAGTCGGCGGAGCCACCGTTGGAGATGAAGGTCTTGGAGCCGTTGATGACGTATTCATCGCCGTCCCGCTTGGCGGTGGTGCGCACGCCCTGCAGGTCGGACCCGGCGCCGGGCTCGGTCATGGCGATGGCGGAGATCCACTCACCCGAGCAGATCTTCGGCAGCCATTCGCGCTTCTGCTCCTCCGTGGCGTAGTTCGCCACGTAGTGGGGGGTGATGGTGGAGCCGACGCCCATGCCGAAGGCGGTGTCCCCGGAGTGGACGAGCTCCTCGGTGACGAGGTATTCCATGCCCGGGTCGCCGCCCTGGCCGCCGAACTCCTCGGGCACGTCGAGGCAGATGAGGCCGGCCTCGCCGGTGCGCAGCCAGGTCTCGCGGTCCACGTGCTTCTGCGTGGACCACTTCTCCTGGTTGGGCGTCATCTCCTTCGCGAAGAACGCGCGGGCGTGCTCGCGGAGCAGCCGGTGGTCGTCGGTCTCCCAGGTGGGGCGGTAGTCGGGGAAGAGTGCGGACACTGGGGGCCTCCATGAGGGGACGACGACGACGAGGTTCGCGGCAAGTTTACGTGGGCCCGTTCCGGCGACGGCGGGGACGCGAGCACCGAGGAGGGCCATACTCGGGTCATGAACGATTCCCCGGACCGGCCAGAGAACGCAGCCCAGCCCGAGAAGGCCACCACCCCGGCATCCTCGGACCATTCCGTGCCCGAGGCGTTCCCGACCGACTGGACCCGGGGGCTGGTCCTGGTGGCACACCCCGACGACCCCGAGTACGGGATGTCCGCCGCGGTGGCACGGTGGACGGCCGAGGGCCGCAGCATCGTCTACGTCCTGGCCTCCAGCGGCGAGGCCGGCATCGAGGGGATGGCACCGGCGATCGCGGGACCGATCCGCGAGGAGGAGCAGCGGCGGTCCTCGGCGATCGTCGGGGTGGACGAGGTGGAGTTCCTCGGTTTCCCGGACAGCCGGATCGTCAACAACGCCGAACTGCGCGACGCGGTGGCCGACGCGATCCGCCGCCATCGCCCGGACGTCGTCATATCCCTGTACTCCGGTGAGGAGTTCGGGCCGGGGATGCCCAACCAGAGCGATCACATGGAGTTCGGCGCGGCCGTGGGGGCCGCGTACGACGACCTGGTCGCCGCGGTCGGGGTGGACGCCGCGGAGGGTCGCCCGCAGATGTGGTTCGAGTCCTCGCCCGAGGTGACGCACTACGTCGATGTGAAGGGGTTCGTCGAGTCGGCCGTCGACGCGCTGGCCGAGCACTCCGAGTACCTGTCGGTGCTCGACCCTCAGACGCCGGTGCGGGACCAGGCGCGGGCGCAGGTCGAGGCCGTGTGCGCGTCGCGTGAGGGACTCGCGGATGGGAACCCGGTGGTGGGCTTCCGGCGCATGCGGCCCTGAGCCGCGTCAGATCCGGGCCGGCCGCAGGCGCTCGACGATCTCGTCGGCCCACTCGGCGTGGGGTGACGACATGCTGCCGTCGCCCGGACGACTGACGTAGGTCAGCCAGAAGCGCTGCGCGCCCTCGCCGACGACCGCCGAGTACACCAGCGCGCCCTCCGGGCCGATGATGTCCTGCTGGACCGCGGGGAGCACCCGGAACGACACCGACCAGCCGTCGCCGACGCGCGTGGAGAGCGGTTCGATCCGCTCCTCGACCGGCCGCCCCGGGACGGGGAGCAGGAACTGACCCATCCCGTTGGCCAGGGTGAGCGCCGCCAGCTGGTTGTCCGGGTTCTCCGGATCGAACAGGTCCTCGGTGAGGCGACCGGCCAGCACGACCCCGTCCGATCGCCCGGCCGCCGGAGGCTCCGCCGCCGACCCCGCGTCCTCGTCCACTACCGGGCTCATGACGGTACTGCCGAAGACCAGCTCCCCCGACTCCGCGCGCCACCCCTCGGGGACGCGGATGACCAGGCCGGTCGCGGGATCGACATGGTCGGAACCGGCCGCCACCTGGACCTTCGGGGACAGGGTGCGCACCCCCGGGGAGTATGTCGCCGACGAGACGACCACCGTCACGACCGCGGCGACCACCGCCAGGACGGCGACGAGCGCCACCACGAGAATGGTCCGGCTCCGGCCGGCGGACGGGTTCTGCCCTGACGTCATCCGCCCAGCGTAGGTGGCCGGGTTTCCCGCAGCGTGATGTTGACCCTCCCCGGCTCCGCGCCCAGCGCCTCGCGGCACCACGCCGGGGCGGTGCCGTCGAAGACCTTCGGTACGCCGTGGAAGGCCATCCGCGACGGCCCGCCGAACACCACGAGGTCGCCCGATTCCAGGCGAACGTCGGTGTACGGGCGCCCGCGGTGTTCCGGGGTGCCGAAGCGGAACGTGCACGCATCACCCAGGCTCAGCGAAACGACGGGTGCCGTGCTCGCCTCGTCGCGGTCCTGGTGCAGGCCCATGGTGGATCCACGGCCGTAGAGGTTCACCAGGGCGGTGTCCGGGGTGTAGTCAGCAGTCTGTTCGGCCCCGGGCGTGTGGGCCGACCCCGCGACCGCCGGCTCCACCGCCGCTGCCGCCGCGAGCCCGTTCCGCGCCGCCCGCACCAGCCAGTCCGGGACCGGCGGGACCACCTCGTCGTCGTCGTACCGGTACGGCACCCAGTGGCGCCCCAGGCTGAACGTGCGCACCGACATCCGGCCCCCGCCGGGGAGCACGATCGAGCGCGGCACGCGCACCGCGGCCCAGTCCAGGCACGCCCGGAGAAGGAACTCCTGCTGCTCGCGGCTCAGCCAGTCGGGCACGTGCACCGCACCGGGGCCCAGGACGGTCGGCTCGCGGTCGACGCCGAAGAGCGGCTCGGTCACCTCTGTCCGCTCTCCTCCTCGTCCGGATCGGCGGCCGTGATGGGCGCCGCGATGTCCTCGAGCGACTCCCCCTCCGCGTCCACGCCGAGGACGATCTCCGCGATCCCGCCGATCGCCATGATGCCGGCGGCGAGGAGGAAGCCCAGCCCCACCAACGTGCGGTCCCCGCTCTCGATGAAGTTACCGAACAGCAACGGCCCGATCATGCCGCCGATGGCCGTACCGATCGCGTAGAAGAAGGCGATCGCCAGCGCACGGGTCTCCATCGGGAAGATCTCCGACACCGTGAGATAGGCCGCCGAGGCACCCGCGGTGGCGATGAAGAACGTCAGCGACAGCAGCGCCACGAAGCCCCACAGGCCACCGGTCTCATTGACGAACACGAAGTAGAGCGGCACCGTCACCAGGGCCGAACCGAGGTAGGTGCCCGAGATCATCTTCTTGCGGCCGACCCTGTCGAACAGCGGGCCCAGGATGAGCGCCCCGAGGAAGTTGACGATCGCGAACAACGCCAGCAGCAGCGGGGCATTGCCGGCGTCGATGCCGTAGTAGTTCTGGTACAGCGTGCCCAGGTTGAAGGTGATGCCGTTGTAGAGGAACGCCTGGCCGATGAACAGCGCGAGACACAGGACCGCCCGCTTGGGGTACTTGCCGAACGCCGTCTTGGCGATCTCCGTGAACGGGATCGACTTCCGCTGGTGGATGGTGATCTCGTCGTCGCGACCGACGTCCTCCAGCGGCTCGTCTTTCTCCTCCTCGACCTGCTCCTCGATGTCCTCCACGATCTCGTCGGCCTCGTCCTCGCGGCCGTGGATGAACAGCCATCTCGGACTCTCCGGGACGTGTCGGCGGACGAAGATGATCACCACGCCGAGCAGGGCGCCCACCCCGAGAGCGAAGCGCCAGCCCAGGTTCTCGGCGAACATCGCGGTGTTGAGGAAGAACAGGGAGTAGAACGAGCCGAACGTGGCTCCCAGCCAGTAGGTGCCGTTGATGAGGATGTCCACACGGCCGCGGTAGTACGCGGGGATGAGTTCGTCGACCGCGGAGTTGATGGCCGCGTACTCGCCGCCGATGCCCGCCCCCGTGAAGAACCGACAGAGGAAGAACATCCACGGCTCCACCGCGAAGGCCGTGGCGAACGTGGCCACGCAATAGACGATCAGCGTGAGCATGAACAGTTTCTTGCGGCCCCACTTGTCGGTCAGCCGGCCGAAGAACAGTGCGCCCAGGCAGGCGCCGAGGATGTAGATCGACGCGGCGAGACCGATCTGGCCTTCCGTGATCGGCAGGCCACTGCCCGGCTCGACCAGCCGCGCGGCCAGCGAGCCGATGAGGGTGACCTCGAGGCCGTCGAGGATCCACACGGTCCCCAGGCCCACGACGACCTTCCAGTGGATACCCGCCCAGGGCAGCCGGTCCATTCTGGCGGGGACGGCGGTGGTGATGGTCCCGAGGGTGCGCTTGCGCTTGCGCTTGCCGGACCCGGACCCGGACTCGGTGGCGGTGGCGGGGGACGCTTCACCCCGGGGATGTCGCTCCATGGATTGGTTGTAACCCGCCGCGCGGCGGCGTGCATCCGGACGGCAGGCTCACCAGACCTGCGATGCGGGAATGTACACAGAACCGCACGTTGCGCGTCCGGATCGGACCATAGGCGCAGCGAACCTCCCCGCGCGTCCGGCGCCTACGGCTGCAGCACCGCCCACGCCTGGTCCGCCAACTCGCGGGTCGCGGCCGCCACGACCGTGCCGCCCTCGAGCGGCTGGCGGCCGTCCGGGCCGGTGATCACGCCGCCCGCGGCCTCGATGATCGGGATCAGCGCCACGATGTCGTACGAGTTCAGGTCGGCCTCCACGACCAGATCGACACGCCCCGCGGCGAGCATGCAGTAGGCGTAGCAGTCCCCGCCGAAGCGCTGCAGGCGGACCCGGCGGCCGAGCTCGTCGTAGCGGCTGCGCACCTCGCCGTCGTCACCGAACATCGACGGGTGGGTGGTGTACATGATCGCCTCGGACAGCTCCGTGCACCCCGACGCGCGCAGGTCGATCGCGCCCGGACCGTCGGAGCGGCGCCGCACGGTGGCGCGGCCGTGCACGGCCGCGAAGGTCTCGCCCAGGATCGGCTGGTCCATCCACCCGGCCACAGCGCGGCCGTCCTCCACCACGCCGACGAGCGTGCCCCACCCGGCCATTCCCGTCATGAACGCCTTGGTGCCGTCGATCGGGTCCAGGTACCAGGTGCGGGCGGCGTCGGCCGGCCCGGTCTCGCCGTTCTCCTCCCCCACGATCCGGTCGCCCGGGTAGACGTTCGAGATCCCCGCCCGCAGCAACGCCTCGATCGCGCGGTCGGCCTCGGTCACCGGGTCGTAGCGCCCGTCCGTCGCGCCGTTCCCGGCCCGGTCCCCGGCCACGCCGTTCTTGTCCGCGGCGGCCAACGACTCGAGGTCACCGTGGAAGTGCCGGCGGGCGATGCGGCCACTGGCGGCGAGGAGCTCGTCGAGGCGCTCGGTCAGGTCGTGGTCCAGGGGGCGTGCGGGCCGTGACGTCATGCCCCCATGGTGCACCACGCCCCGCCGCCGTCCCGACGGATCGGCGCATGTGCGCCCTCTACGCCCGCCGATACGGCTACCGTGGGCGCACCCGAACACGGAACGCACCACCCACAGACGGAGCCGAGATGCGATGACCGCCCTGATGGACTTCATCTCCACCCGCCGCTTCCAGCTCGCGACGGACTCGTGGCAGCACATCAGTGCCACCGTGCAGGCCGTGCTCATCGCGACGCTGCTCTCGGTCGCGCTCGGGGTGGCCGTGTACCGCAGTCGGTCGGGGTCCGCGATCGCCACCGGCCTGGCCGCCACCGCCCTGACCGTCCCGTCGTTCGCCCTGCTCGGCCTGCTCATCCCGGTCCTCGGCCTGGGCGTGCTGCCCACCATGACCGCACTGGTGATCTACGCGGTGCTGCCGATCCTGCGCAACACGATCGTCGGCCTGGACGCCGTGCCCGCGGCGACCGTCGACGCCGCCCGCGGGGTGGGGATGAGCCGGATCGGGGTGTTGGGCCGGGTCGAGATCCCGCTGGCGTGGCCGTCCATCCTCGCCGGGATCCGCATCTCCACCCAGATGTCGATGGGCATCCTCGCCATCGCCGCGTACGCCAAGGGCCCGGGGCTGGGGAACCTCATCTTCGCGGCCCTGTCCCGGGTCGGGACGCCCACCGCGCTGCCGATGGCGCTCACCGCGACCGTGCTCATCGTCGTCCTCGCGCTCGTCCTCGACGCGCTCCTCGTCCTGCTCGGACGTCTCACCATCAGGGGGAACCAGTGAGCACCTCAGAACCCGTATCCGGCGTGCCGATCGTGCTGGACGACGTCACCAAGGTCTACCCCGGGCAGGAGCGCCCGGCGGTGGACCACGTCTCGCTCGAACTGCCGGCCGGGCGGACCACCGTCTTCGTGGGCCCGTCCGGCTGCGGCAAGACCACCACCATGCGGATGATCAACCGCCTCATCGAGCCCACCTCCGGCACGATCACCATCGACGGCGAGGACAACCGGACCCTCGACGCCGACACCCTGCGCCGCAGCATCGGCTACGCCATCCAGGCCTCCGGGCTGTTCCCGCACATGACGGTCGCGCAGAACGTCGGCACCGTCCCGCGGCTGCTCAAGTGGAAGAAGTCGCGCATCCGTGAGCGGGTGGACCAGATGCTGGAACTGGTCGGCCTGGACCCGTCGGACTACCGCGACCGCTACCCCGCGCAGCTCTCCGGCGGTCAGCAGCAGCGCGTCGGCGTGGCCCGGGCGCTGGCCGCGGACCCGCCGGTACTGCTCATGGACGAGCCGTTCGGGGCGGTCGACCCCATCACGCGCGCGTCGCTGCAGGACGAGCTCGTGCGGCTGCAGGACGAGCTGCGCAAGACCATCGTCTTCGTCACCCACGACTTCTCGGAGGCGGTCAAGCTCGGGGACCGGATCGCGGTGCTCGGTCCCGGATCGTCGGTGCTGCAGTTCGACACCCCGGAGGCGATCCTCACCAACCCCGCCGACGAGACGGTGAGCGGGTTCATCGGCGACGACGCCGCGCTCAAGACCCTGACCCTCCGGCGCGTGGGGGACGTGGAACTACAAGGGGCGACGACGGCGAGGGCCTCCGAGAGCCCGACCGATTTCGCGGCCCGGTTGCGCGGAACCAGCGACGAGTGGGCCGTGGTGCTCGACGACGCCGGCCGCCCCCTGCGCTGGGTGCGCGGGGACCGGGTGTCGCGGATGCCCGACCTGGGCTCGGGCGGGTTGCCGATCACCGGCACCGTGACGGTCGACTCCTCGCTGCAGGAGGCGCTGGACGGGCTGCTGTCGACGGCGAGCGCCACCACGGTGGTCGTGGACCGCGACGGGGCCTACCGCGGCACGATCGGGATCGACGACCTGGTCGCCGAGTTGCGGCGTATCCACCACCGGCACAACGACGAGGGCCTCGCCGAACAGGACGTGGCGCCGTGAGCGCCCCCGCCACGGCGACGCGTGGGGGCTCCGCCGGTCGTGGGGGCGCCGCTGGTCGCGGAGGTTCTGCCAGTCGGGTCGCCGCCCTCCAGGACTCCGCGCGGCTGATCGTGCAGCCGCTTCTCATCGTGGCCGCGGCCGTCGGCGTGCTGTGGTGGGCGTTCTCCGGCGAACTGGACGAGACGCAGAAGGCCTCGCTCAACGCCGCCTCCATCACCCAGCGCACGCTCGAGCACGTGCAGATCACGGTGACGGTCGTGGCGATCGTCGTGGCGGTCGGCGTTCCGCTGGGGATCCTGCTCACCCGCCGACGGACACGGTTCCTCGCACCGGTGGCAGTGGGGTTCGCCAACATCGGCCAGGCGGCGCCCGCGATCGGCCTGATCGTGCTCCTGTTCCTGGCCACCAACCGGACCGGGTTCTGGATCGGTGTGCTGCCGGTCGCGTTCTACTCCCTGTTGCCGGTACTGCGGAACACCATCGTGGGGATCCGCAACGTCGACCCCGCACTCATCGACGCGGCGCGCGGACAGGGGATGTCGAGCGGACGGGTCCTGCGCACGGTCGAGTTGCCCCTCGCGGTGCCGTTCATCCTCGCCGGCCTGCGCACCACCCTCGTGCTGGCGGTGGGCACGGCGACGCTGAGCTTTTTGGTCGATGCCGGCGGCCTGGGGATCTTCATCGACACCGGATACCGGCTGCAGGACTACACCACCCTCGTGGTCGGCTCGGTGCTGGCGGTGTGCCTGGCACTGTTCGTGGACTGGCTCGGCGGGGTCGGCGAGATCCTGTTCAATCCGAAGGGGCTGCGATGACCGGCACGATCCCCGCGCGCGCCGGGCTGACGCGAACAGCGTTGACACGAACAAGGCGCCTGGTCACCGCGCTCCTGGCCACCGTGATGCTGGCGACGGGATGCGGGCTCAACAACGGCGGTTCCGTCCCGCTGCCCGTGGGCCCCGGCCCCGAGGGCACCGTCCCCGCGCTGGAGGGGGTGCGCATCACGGTCGGCGGCAAGGACTTCACCGAGGGCGTGATCGCCAGCTACCTGGTGGAGTTCCTGCTGGCGGCCGCGGGGATGGAGGTGTCCGACATGTCCTCGTTGGCCGGGTCGAACAGTTTCCGCCAGGCGTTGGTGACGGGGCAGGTCGACATCGGCATGGAGTACACCGGCACCGCGTGGATGAGCTACCTGGGCAACTCCGACCCCATCCGGGACCCGCAGGGGCAGTGGGAGGCGGTGCGCGACGCCGACCTGGCCGAGCACGACCTGCGGTGGCTGCCCCCCACCACCGTGGACAACACCTACTCGTTCGCGATGAACCGGGC
Organism: Dietzia sp. IBK-p2-15D; assembly: GCF_057773105.1. Lineage (NCBI taxonomy): Bacteria > Bacillati > Actinomycetota > Actinomycetes > Mycobacteriales > Dietziaceae > Dietzia > Dietzia sp. IBK-p2-15D. The sequence continues at coordinate 135,413 of NZ_JBYMTK010000010.1, read as the reverse complement.
CACCGCCGAGGAGACCGGGGTACGCACGTTCTCCGAGTACGCCGAGTTGGCCCGGACCGATCCACAGGCGGCCCTGACCTGCATGGAGACCGAGTTCTCCGTGCGTCGCGACGGTTGGCCCGGGCTGGCGGAGGCCTACGGGTTCGACGCGGACGCCGTGCCCACGCCGATCATGCAGCCGGGGATCATCTACCAGGCGACCTCGGTCGGCCGGGAGTGCCGGTTCGGCGAGGTCTACACCACCGACGGCCGGATCAAGGGCCTGGACCTGCTGGTGTTGGAGGACGACCAGCGCTTCTTCCCCGTCTACAACCTCGCGACGGTGGTCCGCGGTGAGATGCTCGACGCGCACCCGGAGATCGAGGACGTCCTCGCCCCGCTGGTGGACATCCTCACCAACGAGGTGATGGTGGAGATGAACATGCGCGTCGACGTCGACGGCGAGGATCCCGCGCTGGTCGCGCGCGATTTCCTCGAGGACCGGGGGCTGGTCTCGGTGGAGTGACCCGGCGCGTGCCCCACGCGGCCGGATGCGCCCGCCCGCCCGGTGACACACAATTCCGGTGACACAGTTCCGGTGACATGCAGTTCCGGTGACATACAAACGGGTTCCACAACCAGGAGGTCCCCAGTGCCCAGGAGGTCGATCGTCTCGCTGCCGCGGACGGCCGCGCGACTACCGCGGATGATCCCCGACCTGGCGCATCTGCCACCCGGGCGGATCGTCACGCTCGCCGACGGCGTCACCACGAAGGTTCACGACACCGGCGAGGAGCACCTCGCACCGGCGATCCTGCTGCACGGGATGGCGGCCACCGGGATGCTGAACTGGTACCAGACGTTCGAACGACTGCGGGGCGAGTACCGACTCATCACGTTCGACCAACGCTGGCACGGCAAGGGCTTCCACGGGGATTTCCGGTTCGAGACCCTCGCGGAGGACGTGCTGCGGGTCGCCGACCACCTCGACATGGCGGCGCCGGTGGTGGGCGGCTACTCGATGGGCGGGATCGTCGCCCAGCTGGCGGCCCGGCGCGACCCCTCCCGGCTCGGCGGCCTCGTGCTGGCCGCCACCGGGACGGGTGCCCAGCGCAATGCCCTCGAGAAGGTCGCACTCGGCGGGTTCACCCGCTCCCAGCCGCTGCTCAACGCCGTTCCGGAAGAGGTCGGCGGGGTGGTGGAGGACCAGGTCGACGACGAGGCGCTCAGGCCGCACGCGTGGGCGCTGCGCGAGTTGTCGTCGGTCTCGCTCGCCACGCACCGCACCGTGATCGCCCAGGTGGCCGGGTTCAACTCGACACCCTGGCTCCACGAACTCACCCTGCCCGTCGCGGTGGTCAAGACCACCCGTGACCTCGCGTTCCCGCAGTGGATCCAGGACGAGATGGCCGACCTGCTGCCGCACAGCGCCGTGTTCCCGATCCACGCCGGCCACGCCGTCTGCGCCACCCACCCCGGCACGTTCGCGCGCCGGATGCGCACCGCGATCGGCTGGGTCGTGTCCAACGCCCGCTAGAGCGCCGAGTACCGCACCGCGGTCACCACGAACACCACCAGGGCGATCACGCCCAGGACCACGCCCGCCAGTGCGCGACGTGGGTTCGATTCGTCGTTGGTGAGCCAGCCGGTGGGCCAGCGGGCGAGCAGGCCGAACGCGACGGCCATCAGGCCCGCGAGGAACGCGATGATGTTGAGGACCGGCACCCACGAGATCACCAGGGCCCCGACGCCCAGCACCAGCGCCCGGGTCCCCAGGTCCATGCCGTCGGACGAGCGCCTGCGTGGCGAGGCGGCGTCGGAGCGGGGGCGCAGCGGCATGAGGCCAGCCTAGTCGCGGGGGCGTTCCCGCCGGTCGTCCAGACGAGCGACGCGCCGGCCCCCGGCGGTCTGCCGGTACGAGGATTCGACGAGCTCGGCCACCTCATGCCAGTCCGGTCCACGGCCGCCACCGTCCGGTCCACCGTCCAGCGGCAACGCGAGCCAGCCGGCCGGCCCGTAGTACGCCGGGACGTGGACTCGCTCGTCCTGCTCCAGCGCCGCGCGCTCCCCCGGGTCCGGCAGGAACAGCAGTGCCCGGGCCAGGAGGGGGGCCGAGTGGTCCCCCTTGACCGAGCCGCCGTAGACCGCGAACACCTTGGTCGTGTACCAGGTGGGCCGGCCGTGAGAGATCTTCTCGCCGGCGTCCGGCAGCGCGAGGCACACCTCCCGCAGACGCGTCAGCAGCGGATCCGCGGCGTCGAACATGATCGGATGACCCACACGGCCGAGACTACGACCGCCGACCGCGTCATCCCGGGCGAACGGTCGGGAAAACCCGCCCGGGGCCGACTCAGCCCCCGAACTGCCCCGCGACGAACCCCGCCAGCAGCACCGCGAACCCGCCCATCTCGCCGACGATGAGCGCCACCATGCCGATGTGCAGCGTCGCCGTGGGGTGCTCGAACTGGTTGGTCGTGTCCCTCCGCGCGCCGTGGAGGATGTAGCTGCCGATCGCCACCAGGAAGAAGAAGACCACCACTGCTGCCGCTGTCAGGTTCACCCAGGTCGGCCAGCTGCTCAGCTCGACGAACGCGGCGATGAGCAGCGTCGCGAACGAGTACAGCAGCGAAGCCCGGTGCGCGATGTCGACGTACGGGTGGGCGAGGTGATCGGCGGTGGTGGCCATCTGCCGGTACTTCCACACCCCCAGGCCGAGCGCCAGCAGGAAGAGGAGACCCGCGGCGAGCAGGGTGAGGCGCGTGTCGAGGCCGAGTTCCATGGATCCTTCCGAAGTGCACTTGACAGCAGTGCGTGATTTGTATGCTTCACGACCATAGGACAGCGCGCTGACCTGCGCGCTCGTTCGCGCGCGATCGCACACGGGAGGCCTCATGGACGCGCAGGTGGTGCACGCCGCGGCAGTGCAACTGGAAGGCGTGCCGGGGCACGTGGACCTCACACTGGGTCGACTGGAAAAGATGATCGTGGAGGCCGCCGGGCGGGGCGCGCGCCTGATCGCGGTGCCGGAGTTCTGCACGTCGCCGGTGCCGATGCGCGGGCAGGTCCACGACGCGGTCCTGCCGCGCGAGAACGTGGCCGTCGAGATGTTCCGACGCCTCGCCGCGCGCCACTGCGTCACCGTCGGTGGGTCGATGCTGGTCGCCGACGACGACGAGGTGGTCAACCGCTACCACCTGGTCGAACCCGACGGGCGCGTGCACACGCATGACAAGGACCTGCCGACGATGTGGGAGAACTGCTTCTACACCGGCGGCGGGTTCTACGCGGACGGCAGCGACGACGGGGCGTTCGTCACCGGGCTCGGCGGGGTGGGGGTGGCGAGCTGCTGGGAGCTGATCCGCACCGGGACCGTACGCAGGCTCCGGGGGCGGGTCGGGGTGGCGGTGACCGGGACCCACTGGTGGACGGTCCCGGGCAACTGGGGCGGGTTGACCGGGCGAGCCCTCGGTTCGCTCGCGCGGTACAACAGGGAACTGTCGGAGAACGCGCCGGCGGAGTTCGCCCGGCGGCTGGGCGCGCCCGTGCTGCAGGCCTCCCACTGCGGGACGCTGCGGTCGGACTTTCTCCTGTTGCCCGGTTCCGACGCATCGGTGCCGTACGCCACGGAGTTCGTGGGCGCGACCCAGATCGTCGACGCCTCGGGCACGGTACTGGCCATTAGACGCACGGACGAGGGGCCCGGGATCGTCTACGCGGACGTGCCCCTCGGAGCCACGGACCCCGTCACGCCGCTGGAGGACCGGTTCTGGATCCCCCACCTGCCGCCGCTGCTACGCGGGTACTGGCACCAGCAGAACGTCGCGGGCAAGAGCTACTACCGCCGCCGAGGTCGCGAGGCCGGGCTGCGCGCGGCGCATCACAGGTGCACGTCGTTGTAGGCCCGCTCGTCCTCGATCGGCTCGAGGTGTGTGGTGATGTGCGAGCTCGGCAGGACCGCGTGGATCTCCTGTTCCACGGTCTCCACCAGGTCGTGCCCGCGTTCGACGCTCCACTGCCCGGGCACCAACGCGTGGAACTCGACGAAGCGCCACCTGCCCGACTCCCTCGTCCGGAGTTCGTGGAAGTCGACGCGGCCGGGTTCGCGGTGGCGTTCGAGGACCTCCTCGATCGCCCGGTTGTCCTCGTCGGGGAGCGTGGCGTCCATCAGTCCCATCCCCGATTCGTGCACCAGTCGATAGCCGATGAACAGGATGTTCAGTCCCACGCCGATCGCCACGATCGGGTCGAGCACCTCCCAGCCGGTTGCCCAGGCCAATGCCAGTCCGGCGACGACGCCGACCGACGTGACGACATCGGTGATGAGGTGTTTGCCGTCGGCCTTGAGGGTCGGTGACCGGTGACGGGTGCCCGCCCGCACCAGCGCCACACCCACCACGCCGTTGATCACGGCGGCCACCACCGAGATGGCCAGGCCGACACCGAGTGCCTCCAGCGGTTCCGGATTGATCAGCCGCTCGACGCTGACGACCAGGATGAACGCGGCGGCGACGAAGATCATCGCGCCCTCGACACCCGCGGAGAAGTACTCGGCCTTGGAGTGACCGTACTGGTGGTCGTCGTCGGCCGGGCGTTCGGCGACCGTGATGGCGCCGAGCGCGATCACCGCCGCCACGAGGTTGACCACGGACTCCGCGGCGTCGGACAACAGGCCGACCGAACCGGTGACCCACCAGGCCGCGATCTTGAGCACGATGGTCACGATCGCCGTGGCCACGGACAGCCACGCGAACTTCCTCAGAGTCGACACGTCCCAGCAGCCTAGTCCCGCGAGCAGGAGACCTCCTGCCCGTCGCCCGTTGTCGGTAGGCTCGGTGTCATGCATGTGGGACTGGCCTGGCTCGGAGCAGCGGTGTTGCTCGCCGCCGGAGAGGCGGCCGGGGGCGAGCTGTTCATGCTCATGCTCGCCGGCGGCGCCCTCGGCGGCTCGGCCGCCGCGTTCCTGGGCGCGCCGGTCTGGGGGCAGGCCCTGGCGTTCGCCCTCGTCTCCCTCATCCTCGTCCTGGGGGTCCGCCCCCTCGTCCGGCGGCGCCTGCTCGCCGCGCTTCCCGAGCACGACACCAACACCGCCGCGCTCACCGGCCGGGACGGCACCGTCGTCGAGGCGATCGGCGCGGGCGGCGGACTGGTCGAGATCGCGGGCGACACCTGGACCGCGCGTCCGCTCCTCGAGGGCGAGACGTTCGAGGCCGGGGACAAGGTCCTCGTACACCAGATCGAGGGCGCCACGGCGATCGTCGTGCGTGGCATCTAGAAGGCGCTGGTCTCCGGCCAGCGGACACGCACGAGAAGCATCGGAGGAACCATGGAAGGCTTGATCTTCCTCGCCGTCATCGTCATCCTCATCGCCTCGGTGGTGGTGAGCTCGGTCAAGCTCATCCCCCAGGCGGAGGCCGCCGTCATCGAGCGGCTCGGCCGTTACCAACGCACCGTGAGCGGCCAGCTCACGCTCATCATCCCGTTCATCGACCGGGTGCGCGCCAAGGTCGATCTGCGCGAGCGGGTGGTGACCTTCCCGCCGCAGTCGATGATCACGGAGGACAACCTCACCCTGAGCATCGACACGGTGGTCTTTTTCCAGGTCACCGACCCCAAGGCTGCGGTCTACGAGATCAACAACTACATCGTGGCCGTCGAACAGCTGGCCACCACCACCCTGCGCAACGTCGTCGGTGGACTCACCCTCGAGCAGACGCTCACCAGCCGCGACATGATCAACAAGCAGCTGCGCGGGGTGCTCGACTCCGAGACCGGACGCTGGGGACTGCGCGTGGCCCGGGTCGAGTTGCGGTCCATCGATCCGCCGATGTCCATCCAGGAGTCGATGGAGAAGCAGATGAAGGCCGACCGCGAGAAGCGCGCCACCATCCTCACCGCCGAGGGACAGCGCGAGGCCGCGATCACCACGGCGCAGGGTGCGAAGCAGGCAGCCATCCTCGACGCCGAGGGCAACAAGCAGGCCTCGATCCTCAACGCCGAGGCCGACCGGCAGTCGCGCATGCTGCGCGCCCAGGGTGAGCGCGCCGCCCGCTACCTCGTGGCCGAGGGCCAGGCCGCCGCGATCGCCCGTGTCAACGCCGCGGTCAAGTCCTCCAAGCCCACGCCGGAGATGCTGGCGTACCAGTACGTGCAGAACCTCCCGGAGATGGCCAAGGGTGAGGCCGCCACGATGTGGATGATCCCCTCGCAGTTCGGCGACTCGCTGGAGAACTTCGTCAAGTCCGTCGCCAAGAAGGACGACGACGGGGTGTTCCGCTACGAGCCGGCCGACGTCGACTCCGAGGCCGATCTGCCGTCCGCGCCCGACGAGTGGTTCGACACCTCCACCGACCCGGAGATCGCCCGGTCCGTGGCCGCCGCGGAGGCTGCCGCCAAGGGTACGACCTCGGTGATGGACGAGCAGCCGAGCCGACCCAAGCCCAAGCCCGGCGTGTTCGACATGGTCCCGGAGTCGGAGGGCGGCGTGGCACCCGACAGCTCTTCCTCGACGGGTCAGGACACCCCCGCGATCGGTGGTCCGCAGGGCCCCGCTCCAGGCCAGCCGTCCGGGTTCGACCAGGCCGCTGACCAGCGGTCGGGGGAGGGTGCATACCCCGTCGATGGTGGCGACCAGCCCCGGCGGTGACCCCCGACGGGTGGCATTTCGCGCAGCCACCCCGGCCGGGCGTCGTAACATGGGGGCGTGACTCGTAACACTGGCCTGGGTGGTGGCCGCACGCCCGACGCCGAGGATGTTCGGCTGATCGAGACGGCGTCCGCGGTGTTCGCCGAGCGCGGCATCAAGGGCACGAGCACCGACGACATCGCGCGCGCGGCCGGGGTCACCCGCGTGACCCTCTACCGGCGTCTGGGGCCGCGGGACGACATCCTCCGCGCGATCTACGCCCACGAGGCGCAGCGCCTGATGATGACCGTCAACGCGCGCTACACGCCCTTCGAGTCCCTGCAGTGGGACCCGGTGAGGCACATCGAGGACCTGCTGGTCGGGACCGTCTTCGACATCCGGCAGAACGAACTGCTGCGTCGGCTCATCGAGGTCGACAAGGTCGAGGCCATGGCGTTGCTCGCGGGCCAGTCCGACACCGTTCTGGACGCGATCACCGAGATCCTCGCCCAGTTCGTCCGCAGCACGTGGAACGCGGACGTCCACACCCGCCCGATGGACGACGAGGAGTGCGAGCAGCTGTCCCGCGAGGTCGCCGGCGTCGTGGGCCGGTTCCTCCACTCACTGGTCGTGATGACGGACGGCCCGCCCGCGGTCGACACGGAGGAGCAGATCCGGGCACTGGCCCGCCGCGTGCTCGTGCCGATGATCCTGCAACGCTGAACGCTGCATCTCTCTACAGCCCCGCGGGGAGCTCCTCGGCGCCGAGTTCGTGGGCCAGCGCGCTCTCCAGCCGGGGGTGTCGGAAGCGGTGGTCCGCGCCGGCGAGCGCCTGCGGCAGGATCCGCTGACTGGCCAGGGCGAGCTCGTCCGAACCCCGCCCGCCCAGGACGATCGCCGGGGCCCACCCGGGTACCGGGACGATCGTCGGGCGCCGCAGGACCGAACCGAGGACGCGGGTGAACTCGGAGTTGGTGACCGGTTCCGGGGCGGTGGCGTTGACCGGGCCCGTCACCTCGGGGTCGACGATCGCCCGCAGGTAGATGTCGGTGAGGTCGTCCAGCGAGATCCAGGACATCCACTGCTCTCCCGAACCGAGGCGGCCGCCGAGCCCGGAACGGGTGATGGCGGCCAGCGGCGGGAGCATCCCCCCGGCACCGGACAGCGCGATTCCCGTGCGGACGTTCACCACCCGGGCCCCGGCGAGACGTGCGGGCTCGCAGTCTCGCTCCCAGTCGACGACGATGTCGGCGACCGGACCGGTGCCGGGATCGGAGTCCTCGACGAGCCGCTCGTCGCCGCGGTCGGCGCCGTAGTAGCCGATCGCGGACGCGGACACGAAGCTTGTGGCCCCGTCGCGTGCGGCGACGAGTTCGGCGAGACGACGGGTGGGGCCCACGCGACTGTCGCGGACGAGCTCGAGATGCCGATCCGTGAAGCGGCCGGCGATGGGGGCACCGGCGAGATGGACCAGGACGTCGACGCCCTCGAGGAGGTCGGCGGCGGGATCGCCGGTGTCCCAGTGGCGCTCCCCCGGGCCACGGGCGTCGCCGCGGACGAGGCGGATGACCCGGTGGCCGGCGACCCCGAGCAGCGCGGTGAGGGCGGTGCCCACGAGACCGGAGGCGCCGGTGACGGCGACGGTCAGAGCGCGGCTGTCGTACCGGGCGAGGCTGTCGAGGTCGGCGGCCATCTGGCGGTACCGGTAGGCGAACACCGGCGAGAGCATCCGGCCGGGCACCCGGGCGTCGACCCTGTCGCCGAGCAGAGCGGTGCCGTCCGGACCGGCCGTCACAGTGTGCGTGTGGACCCATCCGGTCGCCGCGGCGTACGGCTGGGATACGCAGCGGTCGACGAACCGCTCACCCTCGAGGAAACCGGCGGGATCGTGCTGCGCGAGCCAGCGGGGACCGAAGCGGACTCCGAGAGGCCCCGGCAGCGCCGTACGCGGTTCGAGCACCGCCACGCCGTCCCGCAGTGAGTCCGCCTCACTCACCGGTCGCAGCGGCATGAACGGGGGCGAGAGCCGACGGAAGGCGCCCGGCGAGGCGAGGTACCGCCACGCCTCGTCGGGGGTCGCCGGGACCGTGCAGGTGAGATCGATGCTCATCGGGTACTCATCAGGGCAGGAGGCAGAGCGGGGTCACGTCGCCGCGGCCGCCCGCCATCGGAACGGTGAGGAAGGCGCACGACCACCAACCGCGGTCCTCGATCACGCCGCGGACGGTGGACCACTGCTCGGCGTCGAGGGCCGGCTCGCGACTGAGCACGAACCCGGAGGACCGCGTGGGGTCGCCCACGATGGCCAGCGAGTAGTCGTCGGCCAGGTAGGTGATCCGGTAGTTGACGGGTCCGTTCTCGTCCTGGAACGGGACCATCGGGAAGTTGACCCGGAGCGAGGCGTTGGTGTCGGTGTCGCGGACCTTCGCCTCGCCCTCGATCACCGAATCCGAGCTGATGGCCGAGCCACACGTGTTGCGCACGGAGACCGTGCCGGGCGCGGTCACCGCGTACTCGGCCTTGGTGTCGTTGGTGCACTGCAGCGTGTACGGCTGCGGGATGGCGGCGACCTGGAACCACTCTCCCTGATACCGCTGGAGGTCGACGGAGCCGACCTGGCTGAGCTCCGGTCCACCGAGGGAGCCCACCGCGACACCGTCGGGCAGCAGCTGCGAGGACCCGCCGCCGAGGCGACCTCCGTCGGTGACGTCCTGCGCGCCGGCCACGGGGGCTGCGCCCAGGCCCGCCGCGAGGAGCGGGGCGACGGCCAGGGCGGTCACCATCCCTCGGAGGCGGGACCGGGACAGGCCGGAGCGGGGGCTGGTGCTGGTGCGGGCGGCGGTGCTGGTGCGGGCGGCGGTGCTGGGGCGGGCGGTGGTGCTCATGCGTGGATCTCCTCGGTCGTGGTGGGGCCGGCGCCGTGGTCGCCGGTGCGGCGGTCGGGGTCGTCGGACGCGGAGCCTGCGGTAGCGCCGCGGCGGGTCTGTCCTCGCGGGTCACCCGGCCACCACACCTTGTCCCCCACGAGGGTGAACAGGGCGGGCACGACCAGGGTGCGCACGACGAAGGTGTCGAGCAGGACACCGAGGGCGACGATCACGCCGACCTGGGTGAGCACGATCAGCGGAAGGACGCCCAGGACCACGAACACCGAGGCGAGCACGATGCCGGCGGAGGTGATGACGCCGCCCGTCAACGCCACGGCGCGGACCATCGCCTCCCTGGTGGCGTGGGTGGAGGCCTCCTGGCGGGCCCGGATGGTGAGGAAGATCGAGTAGTCCACGCCCAGGGCCACCAGGAACAGGAAGCTGTACAGCGGGACCGACACGTCCAGGCCGGGGAAGCCCAGGATCTGGGTGGTGACGAACGTGCCGAGCCCGAGGGCGGCGAGCGACGACAGCACGGTCGCCGCCATGACCAGCAGGGGCGCGACGACCGACCGCAGGACCAGCACCAGCACGACGAACACCACGAGCAGGATGAGCGGCGCGATCAGGGTGAGGTCACGCAGGTTGCCCTGGGACGTGTCGACGGCCTCGGCCACCGACCCGCCGACGAGCGCCTCGGAACCGGGGACAGTGTCGACGACCTCGCGCAGTGCGACGACGCTGTCCTCGGACCGGTCGGTCGCGGGCGCGGCGTCGAGGACCACGGTGACGCGGCTCCATCCCGTTCCGGACTCGCCGGCCGGGCGGGCGGACACGACACCTTCCACATCCTGGACCGCCTCGGTGATCTCGCCCTCGGTGCCGGTGCGGGTGAGCACGGTGACCGGGTCGGTGACGCCGGCCGGGAAGTGCTCGGCGGCGGTCTCCAGCCCGGCGGCGGCCTCGGAGGGGGTGCGGAACTGCTCGGTCTGGCTCAGTCCGATACGGGTTCCGAGCAGGCCGAGGGACAGCACGGCGAGGAGCAGGACACAGGAGACGATGACCGTCACTGGGCGCTTGACCACGCGCGCGGCGACGCGACCCCAGACGCCCGGCGGGACGTCCTCGTCGAAGTCCCGCGGGGTCACGGGGGCGCCGTCGTCGGTGTGCCTGCCGGCAGGCCTCTCGTCCGGGCGCGGGATGAACGGCCAGAACAGGCCGCGGCCACACACGGCCAGGGCGGCGGGCAGCGCGACGAGCGCGTACACCAGGGCCACGAGCAGGCCCACCGCCGCGGACGCGCCGAGCGAGCGGTAGTTGGGCAGGGTCGCCAGGAGCAGGGTGAGCAGCGCGAGGACGACCGTGACGTTGCTGGCGACGATGGCCGGGACCGCGCCCCGGTACGCGTCGCGGAGGGCGGTTCGACGATCCGAGGTCTTGCGGAGTTCCTCGCGGTAGCGGGACACCAGGAGCAGAGCGTAGTTTGTTCCGGCACCGAAGACGAGGACGGAGACGATGCCGGAGGTGGACCCGTCGACGGTGATGTCGAGTGCCTCGCCGACCTTGGCGACGAGCAGCGCCGCGACGCGGTCGGCGACTCCGATGATGATCAGCGGGACGAGCCACAGCACCGGCGAGCGGTAGGTGACGATGAGCAGTACCGCGACGACCAGGGCCGTGGCCGCCAGGAGTCGGAAGTCGGCGCCCTCGAACGCGGCGGCGGTGTCGGCGGCGAACCCCGGGCCGCCGGTCAGCTGGGCGGTGATGCCCTCGTCGAGACCGTCGGCGACTGCGTCCCTCATCTCCGACACCAGGTCGCTGGCCGCGCCCCCGGAGAGGAACTGGGCGTCGACCGGCACCAGCATGAGGGCAGCGGCGCCGTCCTCGGACGGGATCGGACCCTGCGCGGGCGCACCGACGACCTCGGCCATGCGCTCGCCGGCGCCGACGGCCGCGGCGATGCCCTCGGGCCCCAGTTCGCCGCCGTCCTCGCGGGTCACGACGAGGACCGCCGGTACGGACTCGGACCCCGGGAACTCGCGTTGGATCTCGGAGACGAGTGCGGCCTCGGAGTCATCCGGGAGCGTCTGGGGCCCCTGCGACGAGCCCTCCGACGAGGCGAAGGCGAACACCGCGCCGCTCACGAGGAGCACGACCACGAGCATCAACCACGCGGAGAGCTTGCCCGTGACGATGCCGACCCACCCGTCGGCCGACCCCGGCCGTCCCGTCGACTCTGACTCTTCTCTAGCCGAGCGCTCAGCTCTCATCGGTTCCCTTGTCTTCACACGTCGTATTCGGAGAGGAACGCCTCGAGGATGGTGGTGACCTCGTCGGGACGTTCCATGCTGGGCGAGTGCCCCGCACCGGGGATCTCGCGATAGCGCGAGCCCGCGATCAGCTCGGTGATCCGCCGGGACTTGTCCGGGGGCGTGGCGGCGTCCTCGGCCCCCACCATGACCAGCGTCGGGGCGATGATGCGGATGGCCTCGTCCTCACACGGGTCACGGTCGGCGACGGAGTCGATGGCCTTGACCAGCCCCACGCGATCGGTGCGCTCGAGCTGGGTCATCCACTCCGTGACCCAGGGGGCGTCGAGGTTGCCCTCTGCCAGCATGATCGGCGCCACCCGCGCACGCAGGGGCTTCATGCCAGCCACGCGGTACACCTTGGACAGCGTCTTGTACTTGCTGCGATTGGCCGGCTCCTCCGCGGTGGCAGCGGTGTCCATGAGCGTCAGGGTGTGCACGATCTCCGGGTTGCGGGCGGCCAGGCGCATCCCCACGAACCCGCCCATGGACAGGCCCACGAAGTTCACCACCGGGATCCGCAGGTGCCGCAGGAGTTCGGACACGTCCACCGTCAGGGTGTCCATGTCGTAGCCACCCATGGCCCGCGGGGAGTTGCCCTGCCCGCGGAAGTCGATCGTCACGCACCGGTACTTCTCGCGAAGGTGGGCGATCTGGTGCTGGAACATCCAGCCCGAGAACAGCAATCCGTGGGCGAAGAACACCACCGGGGCGTCCTGGCGTCCCGCGGGGGCGCCGGTGTCCGTGTAGGCGATCGTCGTGTGACCGCGCTGGAAGGTGGGCATCGTGGCGTTCTCCTGACGTGCTCTCGTGGCCGCCTGGAACGGCCTCTACGGTCGTACGATACGACGCCCGCCCGGGCGCGAGGCGGCCTCGAGCCGATCCGACGTGCGGTCGGCCGACATCGTCACCTCAGGGTGACCAGTCGGCGTGGGTCGTCGGGCCCGGCCGCCCGCTCGAGGTGCTGGTGTTCGTTGACCGCGATACACGTCATCCCACCGCGACCCACCACGACCCGGGCGGTCCCGGTGTTCACCGTCACGCGCTGCAACCGGGTCCACAGCCCCACGACGCCCTCGGGGTCGGCGAGGAGGCCGGCGACCGCCAACGAGATCGTGCCGGCGGAGGAGACCACCACCGTGGTCCGGCCGGTCCCGGACCGGGCGGCGGCATCGGTCAGGGCGGTGTCGGCGTCCCGTCGGTACTCGGCGAAGGCCTCGAGGCCCGCCCAGTGCCCGAGGGCGGCGTCGAGCTGGCGTTGGAAGGCCTGCTTGGCCTCGTCGGAGGACCCGGCCGAGTCGAGGGTGCCGTGCTCGGTGGTCAGGCCGGCCACGCGGGCGGCCTCCAGGACCGCGTCGGCGTCGTACTCGGCCCAGCGCTCGTCGACCTCCACGGCGACGTCCTCGGCGGCGTCCCGGTCGTGGTGGGCGCGCAGGCCGGCGAGCAGGCCCTCCGCCGTCTCGCGCTGTCGGCGCAGGCCGCCGTGGATGATCACGTCGGGCCGCAGCCCACGGCCGGCCATGTCCTCGCCGGCCAGGCGCGCCTGCAGGTGACCGGTCTCCGACAACCGGTCGTAGTCGCCGCTGCCGAACGAGGCCTGCCCGTGGCGGACGAGGTGGATGGACCCCATCAGCGCCCACCACCCGACGTGCCGGTGGGTCGCCCGCCGATCACGGGGAGATCGCCGATCACCGGCAGGCTTCCGAGCAGACCCGTCACCTTGCCCCGGACGTCGTGGACGCCCCCGGCGAGCAACGGGAGCACGACCCGCGGGACGCCGAGCAGTTCCGGGACCACGTCCCGCGGGGAGACCCGGGTCGGCGTGAGGCGACCGTCGCCCGTGCGGATGATGCGCAGGCAGCGCTGCTCGAGGAAAGCCACGCCGGGCCGGAAAGCACGGAACGCCGGGTTGGTGGTCTGCCCGTGGAAGTAACGGTGGTTGATCTGCTGGGCGATCACGGCCAGGCGGAACAGACCGAACACCTCGTAGAAGCGCCACTGCTCAGCGGTGATGTCCAGTCCGGCCCGGCGGGCGTACCGCTCGACGACCTGCTGGCGGGTGAGCATCCCGGGCGCGTGGGTGGGCTGGCGGCGGAACGCCTTGAACAGCGGGCCGTCGTCGTCCTGCACCCAGTAGGCCAGTGCGCCGCCGAGGTCCATGAGCGGGTCGCCGACGGTCGCCATCTCCCAGTCCAGGACGCCGATGACGCGGGTGACGTCCTCCGGGTCGAGCACGAGGTTGTCGAACCGGAAGTCGTTGTGCACCAGGCAGTGCCCCACGTCGTCGGGCTGGTTGGCGCGGAGCCACTTCATCACCGGCGCGAAGTCGGGCACGTCCGGGGTGCGGGCCCGCCGGTACCGGGCCGACCAGCCCTCGACCTGCCGGCGCACGTAGCCCTCGCCGCGGTCGAGGTCCCCCAGGCCCGCGGCCTCGATGTCCACCGAGTGGAGGTCGGCGAGCGCGTCGACGGCCGCCTCGGCGAGACGACGGGTGGTGACCCGGTCCATGAGCAGCTCGCGGGGCAGCTCCTTGCGCAGGATGGTGCCCTCCATCCGCTCCATCACGTAGAAGTCCGTGCCGATCACCGAGTGGTCGCCGCAGAACCCGACTATCCGCGGTACCAGCGGGTACACCGGCCGCAGCGCCGACTGGACGCGGTACTCGCGCTTCATGTCGTGGGCACCGCGGGCCTTGGTCCCGGCCGGCGGGCGGCGCAGGACGAGGTCCGCGCCCGGGTAGCGCAGCAGGTAGGTGAGGTTGGACGCGCCACCGGTGTACTGCCGGACCTCGGGGATGACCGGCTCGTCGTCGTCGCCGAGGTTCACGCCCGCCAGCACGGTCGGGTCGTGGGGCGCGATCGACCGCAACCACGCGGCCACCGCCTCGACGTCGAACGCGTCCTCGCCGCGCACGGCGTCAGTGCCGGGGACACGGCGCCGCAGGGCGGCGTCGCGGTCGGGCGTGCCGTCGCGGGCGGTCATCGGGTCGTCCCGGTCGTCTCGGTGCCACCGGTGGTGGCGGCGTCGCGGTAGGGCGCGAGCAGGGCCCGGGCGACGACGCCGAGGTGGACCTCGTCGGGGCCGTCGGCCAGTCGCAGCGACCGCGCGGTGGCGTACGCCCCGGCCAGGGGGAAGTCGTCGCTCATGCCGCCGCCACCGTGGAGCTGCAGGGCCATGTCGATCACCTGCTGCGCCATCTTCGGGACGGCGGCCTTGATGGCACTGACCTCCACGGCGGCCTGTCCCTCGGTGTCGAGCTTCCAGGCGGCGTGCTGGACCAGCAGGCGCGCCTGGTCGATCGCGATGCGCGCCTCGGCGAGACGCTCACGGTTGCCGCCGAGGTTGACGATGGGTTTGCCGAAGGCCACGCGACCCGAGGCCCGGCGGCAGGCCAGGTCCAGCGCCATCTCCGACAGGCCGATCAGCCGCATGCAGTGGTGGACGCGGCCCGGGCCCAGTCGGCCCTGCGCGATCTCCGCGGCCTTGCCCGGACCGGCGATGATGCTGGACACCGGGAGCCGCACGCCCTCCAGCGTCACCTCGCCGTGGCCGAGCGGTTCGTCGTAGACCCCCTGGGCGGTGAGCATGCGCTCGACGCGGACCCCTGGGGCGTCCATCGGCACCAGGACCATCGAGTGGCGCAGGTAGCGGTGCGCGTCCGGATCGGACACGCCCATGAAGATGCCCACCTTGCAGTCCGGGTGACCGACGCCCGTGGACCACCACTTACGGCCGTCGAGGACGACCTCGTCACCCTCGATACGGGCGGTGGCGGCCATGTTCGAGGCGTCCGAGGAGGCCACATCCGGCTCGGTCATGAGGAAGGCGCTGCGGATCTTCCCGTCCAGTAGCGGGTCCAGCCACCGGTCCTTCTGCTCCTGCGAGCCGTACTTGAGCAGAACCTCCATGTTCCCGGTGTCCGGGGCGTTGCAGTTGAACACAAGCGGGGCGAGGAACGAGCGGCCCATCTCCTCGGCGACCGGCGCGTAGTCGGTGTTGCTCAGGCCCGTGCCGCCGTGGGTGCCGTAGCGCTCGGCGTAGGGCCCCTCGTGTCCGGCCGGGAGGAAGAGGTTCCACAGTCCCTGCTCGCGGGCGCGGGCCTGGAGCTCCGGGACCCGCGGATCGACCGCCCACGGATCCTCCCCTGCCAGCCGACGCCGGGCGATGTCGGCGTGGATCTCCGGCTCCACCGGGGCGATGTGGGTGTCGATGAACTCGCGGACGGCTGCGGTGAGCTCAGCGGCGCGGGGCGAGGAGGAGAAGTCCATGGGTTCATCGTGGCACAGCCCGACGAACGGGTCCCGGCTCCGCGGCGTCTCCACGTGCGGGCCGGGGCCGGGGGTCGCGCGCGGGCCCGCCGACGGGTGACCCACAATGGCGAGACGGAGACCCCCTCCGCGACCCGCCCGGCCGGTGGGTCGTCACAGCGAGAGCGAGACGCCCGACGATGCTGCCGGACACCGAGGGTTGGTTCCGACGCCGGAGCCTGACCGCCCGGGACTTCGACGCCGCCGGGGTGGCCGCGGCGAAGGCCGGCCGACGCCTGTCGGTGGTCCTGCCCGCCCGCGACGAGGAGGCCACGGTCGGCGCCATCGTCACCGCGCTGCGCGAGCACCTGGTGGAGGCGGTGCCGCTGCTCGACGAGATCGTCGTGATCGACTCCGACTCCACCGACGACACCGCGCGGGTCGCCCGCGCCGCCGGCGCCGTGGTCCACGCGCAGTCCGAGATCCTGCCGGAGTGGGGGTCGGTCCCGGGCAAGGGCGAGGCGTTGTGGAAGTCCCTCGCGGTGACGACCGGGGACGTGGTGGCGTTCATCGACGCCGACCTGCGCGACTTCGACCCGACCTTCGCCGTGGGATTGCTGGCCCCGCTGGTCCTGGATCCGTCACTCGGCTTCGTCAAGGGGTGCTACGACCGGCCGCTCGCGGACGGCGTCACGGTGTCGCCCTCGGGCGGCGGTCGGGTGACCGAACTCGTGGCCCGGCCGCTCATCGACGCCTGGTGGCCGGAGCTGGCGGGGTTCGTCCAGCCACTGGCCGGGGAATACGCGGCCACCCGGGAGGTCCTCGAACGGATCCCGTTCGCGCGGGGTTACGGCGTGGAGCTCGCGCTCCTGGTGGACGTGTGGGAACTGGTGGGACTCGAGGCGATGGCGCAGGTGGACCTGGGCATCCGGCGACACCGCAACTCCCCTGACGACTCGTTGGCCCGGATGGCCGCGCAGATCCAGCTCACCGCACTCGACCGTCTGGTCCGCGCGGGCCGCGTCACCACGACGGCGCGACCGGATCAGCGGCTCACCACGTTCACCCGGTCGCCGGCGGGGGCCTACTCGCCCACCACCACGCGCATCGAGACCGGAGACAGGCCTCCGATGTGCGAGGTGAGGGTTCAGCCGCGGGCGGGCTCCTGATCCTCGGGGCCGGGGGCGTCCGGCTCCTGCCGCGCCCGCGCGCGGCGCCGGTCGCGTAGCGCCCACACCGCGAGGCAGACGGCGGCCACGGCCAGCGCCGCGACGGCGAACCACAGGTCGTCGATCCCGGCGACCCGGCGCTCGATGGCGAGCTGCAGGTCGAACTGGGCGTCCACACCCATCACCGAGCCGAGGGCCGCGGTGCCGTCGGTGAGGATGAACAGCAGTCCCACCGCGATGAACAGCACCCCGGCGATGAGTGAGGTGGTGTGCGTGCGGACGGGCCCCAGGGTGACCTCGCGACCGCGGATCCATCGCCGGCGCGACACCCCCAGCCGGTCCCACGCCAGGGCGAGCACCGCGAGCGGGACGACCATGCCGACCGCGTAGGCGCCCATGACCGCCGCACCGTAGGCGGGCGAACCCCCGGCCATCGCCAGGGTGAGCACGCCGCCGAGCAGCGGGCCCGAGCAGAATCCCGCGAAGCCGTAGAGGGCGCCCAGCGCGAGGACGGCCACGGGGCCGCTGCCGGTGACGCGGGACGAGGCGTCCGAGAGTCCGGGAAGCCGGAATCCGCCCCCGAGGGCGGTGTAGACGCCCAGGGCGACGACGACGAGGCCACCGATCAACGTCACGGTCCCGCGGTGGACGGTGAACAGCGAACCGATGGCCCCGACCCCCGCCCCGAGCGGGACCAGGACGATGGCGAGGCCGAGCAGGAACAGCCCGGTCCGGGCGAGGAGCACCCGGCGGGTTCCGAAGGCGTAGGCGAAGAAGGCGGGCAGCAGTAGGGCCGAGCACGGGCTGAGGATGCTCAGGACGCCGCCGAGGAATCCGCCGATCAGTCCGATCTGTTCGGTCATCGGGCCCACGTCACCCGTCGAGTGAGCTGTCGATGACGTTGCGGAACGTCTCCGTGGAGCGGGCGCCGATGATGCCCGTTCCGTTGATGAGGAACGTCGGGGTCGAGGTGGCACCGAGTGCGGTGGCCGCCTCGTAGTCGGCCCGGATCGCCTCGTCGTACCGGTCGCTGGTCATGTCCTCGCGGAAGCGCTCGATGTCGGCGACGCCGGCCTCGCGGGCGTACCCGACCAACTTCTCCTCGCCGAGGTCCGGATGACCGCGGTCGGGGGAGTCGGCGAAGACCACCTCGGTGAACTCCCAGAACCGCCCCTGGTCGGCGGCGGCGCGGCCGGCTCGCGCGGCGGCCATCGACTGCTCACCAAAGATCGGCAGGTCCCGCCATTCGATCCGCAGGTCGCCCTTCTCGACGTACTCCTCGACCAGGGCGGGCCCCACCTCGCGGGAGAACTTGGCGCAGAACGGGCAGCGGAAGTCGGTGTACATGGTCATCACGACCGGTGCGTCGACGGGCCCCATGGCCATCGGGTCGCCCTCCTCGAAGCGCGCGATGCCCTCCATCGACTCCGGGCCGGGAGCCTGTTCCGGGCTGGTCTGCCGATCGTCGGACACCTCCGACGTCCCCGCGGCGGACCCGTCGGCGGACGGTTCGCCCCCGCCCACCTCGCGGGCGAGGAGGATCGCCACGAGGGCGAGGAGTACGGCCACCACGAGGGACAACGCGATGACCGGGACGCTCGGACGACGGGACACTTCGGGTCTCCTGCGGGTGCGATCGGGGACGGGGACCGACCCGTGAGTGGGCCAGTTTCTACTACGTTGCATAGTAGTTAGCGGCGGTGGCGTGATGTCAACCCGCCAGCGCGGAGCACATCCCCAGCACGAGCGTCGTCGCCGCGGCCGCGGAGATCGCCGCCGGCGAGACCGCGTGTACGAGCGCGAGCACGAGCCCGGGCCCCACCCCCCGGGGTCCGGCCGGCACCGAGGACAGGACGGCCACCCGGCCGGCGGGGGCGCCGAGCTCGCCGAGGGCACCGCGCACGGCCGCCGCGCCGCCGGCGCCGAGCGCGGCCCGCCGGTCCGCGGCCAGCTCGGCGAGGACGGACACCTCCGCTGCCGCTCGCCGCAGCAGGGGCACCGGCGAGAACACCGTGCGCAGAGCAGCCGCCGACGTCACCGCGACGTGGTGACGCCCCCGCAGATGCGCGATCTCGTGGTCGAGCACGGCCCGTCGGCGCTCCTCGCCGAGATCCCACAGGGCGGTGGAGGCCACCACCGTCCCGCCGCACGAGGCCGGCCCGCGTCGTCCCACGCCTGGGAACCCGCGCGTCGCCGCCCCCGGCAGCGCGTAGGCGACGGGTTCGTCGTCGGCGATCCACCACACCCGTACCCCGTCGACGTGGTCGGTGGCCTCGACCAGTGACCGCAGGGACCGGGCGTGCGCCCGCGCCGAGCGCCGGGCCCGGGACATCGCCGCCACGACCACCGCGACCGCGGACACCGCCGCCACCACGGCCACCGCGACGACCACGCCACGGACGGCGGCCGGCCACACGCCGCTCGCCGCCGGATCGAACATCGTCGCGCACGCCGTGACGGCGGTGGCGGCGGGCGCGAACCCCCTCAGCGGCTGCACGTGCATCACCACCGGGGCGGCGACGAGCAGGGACACGAAGACGACGCCGGTGCCGATCCAGGCGCCCAGCGCGACGCCCGGCCGCGCCGCCGCGTCCACGGCGCGACGCAGGTAGGCAGGGCCGGCGGCGCCGACGACCAGTGCCGCGAGCAGCATCCCGATGCCCATCAGGCGTCCCCGCCGCCGCGGAGGCGCGCGGTGATCCTGCGGAGCACTCCCGCCTCCTCCGGGGCCAGGTCTCCACCCTCCCTCGAGACGAAGTGCAGGAGGAGCTTCTCCGCGTCGCCGCTCGACCGGAGCAGTTCACCCAGGGCGTCGGCGCCGAAGTCCTCGCGGCTACGCGCGGGCCGGTACCGGTACCCGCGTCCGACCTTCTCGCGCGTCACCGCCCCTTTGTCGTACAGGTGCGCCAGGACGGTCATCACGGTCGTGTAGGCCAGTGGCCGCCGGTCCGCGAACCGATCCGCGACCTCGCGGACGGACAGGTCGTCGCCGTCACCCGCGCACTCGTCCCACAGCAATTCGAGGACGGCGGTCTCGAGCTCACCGAGACCGGGCAGCGAATGGGCCACGACAGCGCTCCTCCCGATCGATCTACCAGGGCCGGTGGCGGATACCCCGCCGGTATGCAGACCATGGTGGCATGAACCACTCGTCCGGCGCGTCGGCCGCCCCCCGGAACGCGCCCGCCCCCGAGACCGCGTCCTCCGAGGCCGCGTCGTCCGGGATCGCGTCGTCCGAAATCACGTCGACCCCGGCGGTGTTCGCCCCCGCCCGCGCCGCCCTGGCGGCGCTCGGGACCTTCCTGCTGATCGGCATCCCCACCGACATCCTGCCCAACCCGGTGTTCGGCCGCGAGATCCCCGTCCGCTGGTGGGAGTACCCCGTGCTCGCCGCCACCGTACTGCTCACCGCCGCCTGGTTCGGCATCCGGTCCGCGCGGGAGGCCGGCGTCGGCAGCGCAACCGGGCACCCCGCCGGAGCCGAGCCGTCCGAACGCCCTGCGCTGGTCACCGTGGGCGTGGCGACCGCCTGGTTCGCGGTGGCGTGCCCCGTCTGCAACAAGATCGTGCTGATCCTGCTCGGCACCACCGGCGCGCTCGGGGTGTGGGCCCCGCTGCAGCCGTGGCTCGCGGCCCTGTCGCTGGTCCTCCTGGCCGGCGCCGTGATCTACCGGTGGCGGGCCCGCCCCTGCGCCGATGGCGCCTGCGCGTCCGACGCCTGCGCGTCCGACGCCTGCGCGTCCGACGCCTGCGCGTCCGACGCCTGCGCGGTGCCGCCCACCGGGAGCGGGGACCGCGCTACCGACGCCGCGCGGACCCGCTGAGCACCGGCGTCAACGGCACCACCGGCGGGAACGGACGGGCCTGCAGGCCGGAGACGTCGAAGCCCGCCTCCGCGACGTGCCGGGCGGTGTCGCGGTTCGGGTGGCACCCGCCTCCGAGTCGGCTCCACACGGGTTCGATCCGGTCGGCGACGCGACCCAACCGACCGTCCGCCCGGACGTGCTCGAGCAGACGCAGCTCGCCGTGCGGGGCGAGCACCCGCCGGGCCTCGGCCAGGGCGGCCGGGACGTCGAGGACGGTGCACAGGACGAGCCCGAACACCACGGCGTCGGCCTCACCGTCGGCGAGCGGGAGCGCCTCCGCCACCGTGTCCACCACCTCGACGTCGACCGCCGCCCGCTGCGCGTGCCGGCGGGCGTACGCGCGCAGGTGCGGGTCCGGTTCGACCGCCACCACCCGGGTGACCTCCGGCGGGTAATGCTCGAAGGTCACCCCGCTGCCGGCGCCGACCTCCACCACCGTGCCCGACAGGCCGTCGACCAGACGACGTCGCGACTCCGCCAGGCCGATCCGCTCCAGCACCGGGCTGGCCACCACCCACGCGCGGGCGAAGAGTGAGGCATCCTTCCGTTCGCGAGACCTATTCATGCGAAGATACGGTACCGGGTATCCGCCGGCCCCGGGGCCGGTCCAACGATTCCCACCGACACAGCGATTCCCACCGACACAGGGAGGTCCGCCGCGATGCGCACGACGACCGGGCTACCGGACTGGGACACGGTCCTGGCCGTGGTCGCCCACCCCGACGACGAGTCCTTCGGCCTCGGCGCGATCCTGTCGACCCTCGCGGCCGCGGGCGCGCGTGTCCACGTCCTCTGCCTGACCCGGGGCGAGGCCTCGACCCTCCACGGGGCGCGTGGAGAGGAGATCGAGGGAGACCTGTCGGTGATCCGCGAGCGCGAACTGCGGGCCGCCGCCGACGCGCTCGGCGCGCAGGGGGTCACCCTCCTGGACCTCCCCGACGGCGGGCTGACAGCGCTCGGTGCGGACGCGATCGACGACGCGGTCGAGCGGGAGATCGAGGCGGTGAGGCCGGACGGGCTGGTCGCCTTCGACTCCACCGGCATCAGCGGCCACCCCGACCACGTGGCCGCCACCGCGGCGGCCGTCCGCGCGGGCGAGCGCCACGACCTGGGGGTGCTGGCGTGGGTCCTCCCCGACGCCATCTGCGCCACGCTGGCGGGCGAGGGGTACGCGGGATTCCTCGGACGCCCGGCCGACGAGATCGACCTGGCCCTGACCGTCGACCGTGCCGCGCAGCTGGCCGCGGTGGAATGCCACCCCAGCCAGGCCGTCCCGGGCAGCGTGCTGTGGAGGAGACTGGAACTGCAGGGGGACACCGAACACCTCCGGTGGCTCCGCCGCCCCTGAGAACCGTGCCCGACAGCCGAGCCTGGCAGCCGTGCCTGGCAACCGAGCCTGACAACCGTGCCCGAACCGAAAGGACCACCGCCCGTGGACGCCTCCGCATGGAACGCCCGCTACCTCGCGCAGCCCGATGCGTGGGGCACGACCCCCGCCGCCCGGATCGTCGCCGAGGTGACGGCCGCCGAGGACACCGGGCTGGACGTGGGCACCGCCGTCGACCTGGCCTGCGGTGACGGTCGGCACGCGCGGTGGCTCGCCGCGCACGGCTGGCAGGTGCAGGCGGTCGACTTCTCCGAGGTCGCCATCGAGCAGGCTCGCGCCAAGGACTCCGACGACGGACGCAGCGGCAGCGTCGACTGGGTCGTCGGCGACGCCACCACCTGGGCCCCGTCCGAGGCCGTCGACCTAGTCGTCGTCGGATTCCTACACCTCGACCTCCCCGCACTGACCGCCGTGCTGCGCAGCGCCGGCACCTGGCTGCGCCCCGGCGGCCACCTGGTCTACCTCGGCCACGCCGCCGAGAACCTCCGCCGCGGCGTCGGCGGACCGCAGGATCCCACCGTGCTCCCCGACATCGCCGACCTCGCCCGCGGCGCCGAGGGACTCGAGGTGGTCTCGCTGCGGCACGACCTGCGGCCTGCCGGCAAGGCCACCGCCGTCGACGTGCTCCTGCACGCCCGGACCTGGGGCGGGGCGTGACCCGCGCCGGCGACGCCACGCACACCGCACCGGAGGCGGGCCGGGCGACGGCGCAGCGGCGGATCCTCACCGTCCTCGTCCTGGCCCAGCTCCTCGCCGGGGCCGGACTCGCCGCGGGCATCACCGTGGGCGCGCTGCTCGCCGAGGACCTGCTCGGTGGCCCCGGCCTGTCCGGGCTGCCGTCGGCACTGTTCACCGGAGGCTCCGCCCTCGCCGCGATCGCGGTCGGCAAGCTCTCCCAGGCCCGCGGCCGCCGCCCGGGCCTGGCCGCCGGATTCGCGGTCGGCGCACTCGGCGCGGTCGGCATCGTCGCGGCCACCGCCCTCGAGTCGCTGCCGCTGCTGTTCGCCTCGTTCGTCATCTACGGCTCCGGCACGGCCACCAACCTGCAGGCCCGCTACGCCGGGGCCGACCTCGCCACCGACGCCACCCGCGCCCGGTCCCTGTCCTACGTCCTGCTCGGCACCACCGCCGGTGCCGTCGCCGGGCCCAACCTCGTGGGGCCCACCGGCGGCGTCGCCGAGGCGCTGGGGCTGGCCCCGCTCGCGGGACCGTTCCTGCTCGCCGCCGCGGCGTACGGCGGTGCCGCGCTGGTCATCTCCCTGCTGCTGCGGCCCGATCCCCTGCTCGAGGCGCGCAGGATGGAGATCGAGGCAGCGGAGGAGGCGCTCACCTCGTCGTCGTCGTCACTGTCGTCGTCACCGCCGTCGTCGTCCCCCTCCCCTACTGCGGAGGCCGCGGCCACCGCCGCCGACTCCGAACGGCACGCCGTGGCGCCCGTACCGACCCGCATCTGGACGGCCGACGTCATCACCGGTGTCGTGGTGATGGCGCTGACCCAGTTCGTCATGGTCGGGCTCATGACCATGACCCCCGTGCACATGCGTGCCCACGACCACACCGTGACCGTGGTGGGCGTCGTGATCTCGCTGCACGTCGCCGCGATGTTCCTGCCCGCGCCCCTGTCCGGGCTGCTCGTGGACAAGTTCGGCACCCGCGCCGTGGCGGTGTCCGCGGGCCTGGTGCTGCTGGCCGCCGGAGCGCTCGCCGCCCTGGCCCCGCCGCAGTCCACGGCGCTCGTCGCGCTGGCACTGATCCTGCTGGGACTGGGCTGGAGCCTGGGGCTGGTCGCCGGCACGACCGTTCTCACCACGTCCGTCCCGACCACCGTGCGCGCCAGCGTCCAGGGGCAGGCCGATGTGGCCGTGGCGCTGTCCGGCGCGGCCGGCGGTCTGCTGTCCGGCCTGGTGTTCGCGTGGATCGACTTCCGCGGGCTGGGCTTCACGCTCGCCGCCCTGTCGCTCGTCGTGGTGGCGGCCGTACGCCCGCGGACCGCGCGCCGGACGGCCGCCCCGGCGTCGACGGTCTGACGACCCGGGGCCCGGCGGGGGGCTGACGCCCCGGGGCCCGGCGGGGGGGCTGACACCAGGACAGGCCGTGGTCAGCCGACCGGCAGCTGCTCCCGCCGCTGCCCGGCGGGACCGGCGGCGTCCGCGCGTTCGGCCAGATCCACGCGCCACCACACCAGGAAACCCCAGATCACGAACGCGCCGTACACCAGGTACAGCGCCGCCGACGGGTAGTAGCCGGCCTTGAGCAGCAGCGGCACTCCCACGATGTCGACGCCGATCCACAGCAGCCAGAACTCGGTCCAGCCGCGGGCCATGCCGTAGGTGGCGAGGATCGATCCGGTGAAGATCCACGCGTCGGCCCACGGTCCCCACGAGCCGAGCTGGGCGAAGATCCAACCGAAGACCAGCGTGCCGGTCACCATGCCGATGACGAGACCGGCCCGCTGCCGGCCGGTCGCCCAGTGGGGATGGACGGCCACCGCGTCGGCGGCCGAGCCTCCGGGCAGGGCGGCACTCGCACGCCTGGACTGCGACCACCGCCACCAGCCGTAGACGCCCACCGCCAGGAACATGACCTGCCGGCCGGCCTGACCGTAAAGGTCCACGTCCTGCGGGGTGTGGAAGACGCCGCCGAGGAAGACGGTCAGAAGGGTGAGATTGCCGACGATTCCGACCGGCCACGCCCACACCACCCGACGCATACCGCCGATGGCGGCGGCCAGGCCGAAGACGTTGCCGACGATCTCGCGCCACAGGATCGGCACGCCACCGATCATCAACTGCGCGTCGAGGAATTCCACGAGAAGGCTCATCGTGTGCCCCTTTCACGGGCTCTACACAGACGGCCCAGGGCTTGTGACGCGACGCCCGCCCGGCCACGGTCGTCATTGACCGGGACCGCGTCGGGTGACGCGCGGTTCTCTTCCATCCGGACTATGACCGTCGGCCCCGGGATCACACCGGGTCTGCTGACCCCCGCGTGCGTGGAGTGGCCGGACCGGGAGTCCAACCGCACCGCGGGTGCGGGGCGCTCGCGGGCTCGCCGCCGGCCATGGGGCCGGTGACATCACCGCCGGTGGGGAGTTTCACCCCGCCCTGAGAACGTGTTCCCGTTCTACCCCTGACCGTGGCCGCGCCGCAAGCCGAGGCGGCGGCGGGTCGGCGGGCGCGGAGGCCGGCGGGGCTGCTGTCGCGGGCGGCGGCGGGCGTCAGCCGAGGGTGAGCTGCCCGCCGGACTCCGTCACCGGGATCGCGTCGAGCGGGCGCGGGGCCGGGGGCAGGGTGTTGCGGCCGTCGGTGGCGTCGTACTCGGCGCCGTGGAGCGGGCACCGCAGCGTCATTCCCTCGATCACCTGGACCACCCCGCCCTGGTGGGTGCAGCGGGCCGAGTAGGCGACGAACTCGCCCTCGACGGGCTGCGCGACGATCACCGTGGCCTCGCCGGCCCTGAACTGCTTGGCCGTGCCCGGCGGGATCTCGGCGGCGGGGATGGTGGTCGCGGGGACCGTGGTGGTCTGCTGCACCGTCGACGGGGGCTGCGCGGGCTCGGTCATGCCGCAGGCCGAGGCGATGCCCGGCAGCAGGATGATCCCGGGCAGGGCGGCCAGCACCGCGCGGCGCTGGGTGCACGGCCCGACGGTGGCGGCTCCACCGGTCGAGGCGGACGTGGCGGCGAGGGGCTCGGTCATGCCGCCCATGGTATCGGTCGGCGCCACCCGTCCTGCGTGTGCAGAACACCGTGTGCCGAACACCTAGGCTGCCCGTATGACGGTCCGCAGACTCCGACCCCACGCCACGACGATCTTCTCCGAGGTCTCGCAGCTGGCCACGCGGTTCGACGCCATCAACCTGGGCCAGGGCTTCCCCGACACGGACGGACCGGAGTCGATGATCGAGGCGGCCGCACGCGCCATGCGGGAGGGCCACAACCAGTACCCGCCGGGCATCGGCACCCCGGAACTGCGCCGGGCCGCCGCCGACCACGAGACCGCCCACACCGGACTGGTGCACGACCCGGACACCGAGGTGCTGGTGACGGTCGGCGCGACCGAGGCGATCGCCGCCGCGGTGGTGGGCCTGGTGGAGTACGACGACGAGGTGGTCGTGATCGAACCGTATTACGACTCCTACGCGGCCACGGTCGCGATGGCCGGCGCCACCCGTCGCGCCGCGAGGATGGTCCGCAC
Organism: Dietzia sp. IBK-p2-15D; assembly: GCF_057773105.1. Classification (NCBI taxonomy): domain Bacteria; kingdom Bacillati; phylum Actinomycetota; class Actinomycetes; order Mycobacteriales; family Dietziaceae; genus Dietzia; species Dietzia sp. IBK-p2-15D. The sequence continues at coordinate 108,772 of NZ_JBYMTK010000010.1, read as the reverse complement.
GGGCGGCGAATTCCGACTCGACGTGGACTCGTTGCGGGACGCGTTCTCCCCGCGGACGCGGGCCGTGCTGGTGAACTCGCCCCACAATCCCACCGGGGCCGTCCTGCCGCGTGAGGACCTCGAACAGATCGCCGCGCTGTGCCACGAGTTCGACGCAATCGCCATCTCCGACGAGGTGTACGCCCACCTCACCTACGACGGGGTGGAGCACGTGTCGATCGCGACGCTGCCCGGGATGGCCGAGCGGACCCTGCGCATCTCGAGCGCCGGCAAGCTGCTCAACTGCACCGGGTGGAAGATCGGGTGGCTCACCGGGCCCGCGGACCTCGTGGCGGGGGCCCGCACCGCGCGGCAGTACATGAGCTTCACCGTCGCCTCGCCCCTGCAACTGGGCGTCGCGCACGCACTGCGCCACGAGCAGGAGTGGATCGCGACGCTGCGGCAGGACATGCAGGCTCGGCGGGACCAGTTGGTGGACACGCTCTCGGGAGTCGGGTTCGACCTCGTCGTCGCACAGGGCACGTACTTCCTCACCGCGGACCCGCGCCCACTCGGGGTGACCGACGCGGCGGCCTGGTGCCTGGAGTTGCCGGAACGGATCGGCGTGGCGGCGGTGCCGTTCGCCCCGTTCACCGACGCCTTCTCGGCGGAGTGGTCCCACCTGGTGCGGTTCGCGTTCTGCAAACGGCCCGAGGTGCTCGACGAGGCGGGACGACGGTTGCGGGCCCTGCACGGATAGTCGGTCCGGCACCGCCACCCACCTTCCGGACTACGGTCCGTAATTGCGCCGACCGCGGGGCGCCGTGCTCTACGGTGGGCACGTGACGCGCCACCCGGTGCGGACCACCGTCGTCGGAAAGGCCCCGCGTGTCCCACTACCGCAGCAACCCACGTGACCTGGAGTTCGTCCTGTTCGACGTGTTCGGTCTCGACGAGATCCTCGAGCGCGACGACGCCACCGAACTCGACGGCGACACGGTCCGCACCATGCTCCGGGAAGCCGCCGCGCTCGCCGAGGGACCGGTCGCCGCGTCGTTCACCACCGCCGACCGCAACCCGCCCACCTTCGACCCCGAGACCCACGAGGTCACCCTCCACCCCGACTACGTGGCCTCCGTCCGCGCCTGGCAGGACGCCGGCTGGGGCCTCGTCGGCGTGGACCCGGCCGTCGGGGGCGTGGCCGCACCGCGCCTGGTCACCTGGGCGATCAGCGAGTTCCTCGTGGGCGCCAACCCGTCGATCTTCATGTACCTGTCCGGTCCGCTGTTCGCCGGGATCATGCACTCGATCGGCAACGAGCAGCAGAAGACGTGGGCCACCAAGATCATCGAGCGCAACCACGGGTCGTCCATGATGCTCACCGAGGCCGAGGTCGGCTCCGACGTGGGCGCCGTGCGCACCAAGGCGATCGAGCAGCCCGACGGCACCTGGCACATCGAGGGCACCAAGCGGTTCATCACCGGCGCCGACACCGGCGACCTGTTCGAGAACATCTGGCACCAGGTGCTCGCCCGACCCGAGGGCGCCGGCCCCGGCACCAAGGGCCTGAGCTACTTCCTCGTGCCCAAGTACATGCCGGACCCGGAGACCGCCGCGCCGGGCGAGCGCAACGGCGTCTACGTCACCGGCATCGAGAAGAAGATGGGCCTGGCCGCCTCCGCGACCTGCGAGGTGGCTTTCGGCGCGCACGGCCGACCCGCCGTGGGGTTCCTGGCCGGTGACGTCCACCTGGGCATCAAGCAGATGTTCAAGACCATCGAGGCCGCCCGGATGATGGTCGGCACCAAGGCCATCTCCACCCTCTCCACGGGCTATCTGAACGCTCTCGAGTTCGCGCGCGAGCGGGTCCAGGGCAACGACATGGCCGACGCCGGCAACCCGGACGCCACGAAGGTCACCGTCATCCACCACCCGGACGTGCGCCGGTCGCTGCTCACGCAGAAGGCGTACGCCGAGGGGCTGCGCGCGGTGTACCTCTACGCCGCCGCCCACCAGGACATCGTGTCCGCCGAGGTCGTCTCCGGCGCCGGGCCCGAGCTCGCGCACACGGTCAACGACCTGCTCCTGCCCATCGTCAAGGGGGTGGGCTCCGAGCGGTCCTACCAGTGCCTCGCCGAGTCACTGCAGTGCTTCGGCGGTTCCGGGTACCTCAAGGACCACCCCGTCGAGCAGTACCTCCGCGACGCGAAGATCGACTCCCTCTACGAGGGCACCACCGCGATCCAGGCGCAGGATTTCTTCTTCCGCAAGATCATCCGCGACGGCGGGACCGCACTGGGCCACGTCGCGGCGCAGATCCACCGCACCGTGGACGAGGCCGGTCCCGCCGAGACCGGTCCCGCCGAGACCGGCCCGGCCGAGCTCGAGACCGCGCGCGCCGGGGTGGCCGGCGCCCTGGCCGACGTCGAGTCGATGGTCGGCACCCTCACGGAGCACCTCATGGGCGCCCAGGAGGATCCCGAGAAGCTCTACCTCATCGGGCTCGGCGCGGTCCCGCTGCTCATGGCGGTCGGCGACCTCATGGTGGGCTGGATGCTCCTGCGCGAGGCGGGCGGGGCGCTGGACCGGCTGCCGGAGGCGACCGGCGACGACCACGACTTCTACACCGGCAAGGTGACGGTGGCGAACTTCTTCGCCCGCGCCCACCTGCCGCAGGTGGGCGCCGCGCGGGCCACCATCGAGGCGCTCGACGTGGACGTCATGCACATGCCCGAGGGCGCGTTCTAGGTCGGGGCCTTCCGGCTCGGCCCGCCGGGGCGGCAGCGCACCTCGTCGTCGTCGTCGATCCCGGCCCTGCGGGCTACGGTGTCGTTCCCGGCCCGCCCCCCTCGTCGAGAAGAGCGTTTCGCCCACGTCTACCGAGTAGACGTGCGCGGAACGCTCTTCTCGATGGGGATCTGGGACGAGAGGGAGCTCACCGGCCAGTGGTGAGAACGATCTTGCCCACCGCGCCGCGGCCGTCCATGAGCTCGAGAGCCTCCGTGGCCTTCTCGAGGGGGAACTCGGCGCCGACCAGCGGGTCGAGCTTGCCGGCGGCCAGGAGCGGCTCGACCTCGGCCCACTGCTTCTGCAGGTAACCGGGGTTGGACATCCAGTACTCGCCCCAGCCCACGCCCACGGCGCTCTTGTTGCCCAGCAGCAGCCGGTTGACCTTGACCGTGGGGATCTCGCCGCCGGTGAACCCGATGACGAGGATCCGCCCCTCCTGACCGAGGGACCGGATGGAGTCGGTGAACCGGTCCCCGCCCACGGGGTCGACGACGATGTCGACGCCCTTCCCACCGGTGAGCTCCTTCACGGCGTCCTTGAAGCCCTCGGGCGCGATCGCGTCGCTCGCCCCGGCCTTCAGCGCCAGGTCCCGCTTCTCCTCCGTGGAGGCCACGGCGATGACGCGGGCACCCATCGCGGTCGCGAACTGGGTGGCCGCGATCCCGATCCCGCCGCCCGCGCCGTGGACCAGCACCGTCTCCCCCGCCTGCAGCCGGCCGCGGTGGGCCAACGCGAAGTGGACGGTGAGCACGTTCATCGGGATCGAGGCGCCCTGCGTGAACGACAGGCTGTCCGGGAGACGGAACACCTGACCGGGATCGGCCGAGACCACCTCGGCGAACCCGCCCAGACCCGGGAACGCACACACGCGGTCACCGGCGGCGAACCCCGAGCCGTCGGGGGCGGACCGCACCACGCCCGCCACCTCCGAGCCGGGGACGAACGGAAGCGGCGGCGAGATCTGGTACTTGCCGCGCGTCTGCAGCACCTCGGGGAAGGTCACCCCGGCGGCGTGGACGTCGATCAGCACCGCACCCGCGTCGGGCTCGGGGACGTCCACCACCTCGAGAGCGGCGGGTCCGTCATGGCTGGAGATGTGGATGGCACGCATGCGGTCCATAGTGTCAGCCCGTCACCGAACGCGTGCGCCCTCCGCCTCACGCTGGTGCCGCCGACGGCGGAGCAGGTGCAGGGCCAGCCCCACCGCCACGAACACCTGACCGATCTGGAAGGCCAGTGCCATGACGATGAACTCGCGGCCGAACGTCGTCGGCGAGATGAGGAGTGCTGCGCAGATGCCCAGCAGGACGACCGTGATGAGCTGCCCGCCCGCCAGGAACCTCCGCGGGTTCGTGGTGAGCTGACGACGGAACGCCATCAACAGCGAGTTGAGCGCCACCAGCAGGCACACCGGGACACCGATCTGGGCCGGGAAGAGGAACAGCACCACGAACAGCGGGTGGGAACTGAGGGTGACCGTGCCCTCGAACAGGAACTGCGGAACACTCCACAGGGCCGTGAGCAGCGCGCAGATCACCGAGATCCACGAACCGCCCACGAGGATCCTCACGCGGAGAGGATAACGCCGCGGGTCACTCCCTCGTCAGCGCCTCACCGATCGGGATGTCGCCGTCCGAGAATTCGATGGTGCGACCGGCGGTGTCCGGGCGGCGCAGGACGGCGGCGATGACGGCGGCCACCGCGTCCCTGCTGGTCGACCGGTCCTCACGCTTGTCGTCGCCCACCCCGATGGTCTCGCCGCCGGGCTCGTCGGTCAGTGCCCCCGGCCCGAGGATCGTCCACCCCAGGTCCGAGTCGCGCAGGTGCGCGTCCGCGGCGCCCTTGGCCTCCGCGTACGGGAAGAACGAGTCGTCCTCCGGGACGCCGTGGTCGGGGCCCGCACCGTCGTAGGAGACCATGACGTAGCGTCCCACCTCCTCGGCGGCGCTCGCGTCCATCGAGCGGATGGCGGCGTCACGGTCCACCGCGAAGGTGCGGTCGGGGTTCCCGCCGCCGGCGCCGGCGGTCCAGACGACCGCCCCGCTGCCGCGCACGATCTCGCGGAGCCCATCGACGTCGAGCGTCTCCACGTCCGCGACGACAGGGTTCGCACCCGCGGCGCGGACGTCGTCGGCGTGATCGGGATTGCGGATCACCGAATACACCTCGGCACCAGCCTCGGACAGGATCCTGGCGACGCGGAGGCCGACCTTGCCGTGGCCGCCGATGATGGTCACTGGTTTGTCGATAGTCATCTCTCCGTTGTACGCCTCCGCGTTCGCCAGCGGGGACTCCCCGGTTCGATCACGAATCCACAACGACCGGGCGTCCGTCGGTCCGGCGATTGGCCCGGTGTCGGACCCGGAGTGCATCATGTGGACATAAGCCGGGACTCACCGGCGGCCCCGCGTTCGTTCTTTCGGAGTACCGCATGTCCCTGTCCAGGTCTCGAACCCACTCTGCTCGGGCGGTGCCGGGTCCCCTCGGCCTGCTCGCCGCTCTCCTCGCCCTGCTCCTGGTCACCGCCGGGTGCACGATCCCGATGCCCGTCGGTTCCGCCGGGGAGACGACGCCCACGACTCCGACCTCCGAGGCGCCCGCCCCGGCGACGCTGGAGGTGACCCCGGCCGACGGTGCCACGGAGGTCGCCGTGGTGGACGGTGTCCGGGCCACCGTGGAGAACGGGACCATCACGGACGCCGTGCTCACCAACGATGCCGGCAAGGAGATCGAGGGCGAACTCTCACGCGACGGTTCCCAGTGGAAGCCGGCCGTCACCCTCGGATACGGGCGCACCTACACCCTTGAGATCACGTACGAGGGCGCGGCCGGCGGGAGCCGGAGCGACACCCGCACGTTCACCATGGCCGATCCGCTGGCCGTCGTCACGCCCAGCCTCGTCACCACGGGCGGGGCCGCCCTCGAGTCCGACCGTGAGTACGGCGTCGGGATCATCGTCGCGGCCAGGTTCGACCAGCCGATCGCCGATCGCGACGAGGCCGAGAAGCACATGACGGTCACGACGACCCCCGAGGTCGAGGGCAACTGGTTCTGGCTCAACGACTCGACCGCGCACTGGCGGCCCCGCGACTACTACGAGCCCGGCACGCGCGTGCAGGTCGCGCTGGACGTCGAGGGACGCAGCCTCGGCGGCGGGCAGTGGGGCGGGGCGAGCGCGGAAGCCGACTTCACCATCGGCGAGCGTCGCGTGGCGATCGCCGACGACGCGACCAAGACCGTCACCGTCTACCACGACCAGAAACCCGTGAGGGTCATGCCGACCTCCATGGGCAAGGGCGGATGGGCCACCTACGGCGACGTGACGATGCACTTCTGGACCCAGCCGGGCAACTACACGGTGCTCGACAAGGCCAGTTCCGTGGTGATGGACTCCTCGACCTACGGCCTGCCGTTGTCCGCCGGGTACAAGGTGACCGTCGACCACGGTGTGCGCCTCACCAACGACGGGATCTACTTCCACGCGCTCGAGTCGTCGATGTGGGCACAGGGGAACACCAACACCTCTCACGGCTGTCTCAACCTGTCGCCCACCGACGCGAAGTGGTACTTCGACCAGGCCGTGACGGGCGATGTCGTGGAGGTCAAGGGCACGGGCGGACCCGAACTCGGGGTCTGGCAGAACGGTGACTGGTCGGTGCCGTGGGAGGTCTGGCAGTCCGGCTCCGCCGACTGACGTCCCCCACGCGGCCCACGCGGCCCACGCATGACCGCCCGCAGCGCACACGGCCCACGTAGCCCACGCGGCCCACGCGACCTACGAAATCCGCTATCCGGATTCCGGATCGGCGCTCCCGAATGGAGCAGCCGATCCGGAATCCGGATAGCGGATCTTCTTGTCTCGTGTTGTCTGGGGGCGGAGTCAGCGCACGCCCATCATGTTCTTCCTGATCCACGGCGACAACGCGGCCATGATCCCGGCCAGGACGATCGAGGCGACACCCAGCACGAGGAAGTAGTTGCGCTCGGCACCGGCGTCCGTCGGGTCGTAGTACCCCGCGAGCACACCGGACAACGCACTGCCGATCGAGACGCTGAGGAAGAACAGCGCGACCATCTGCGTCTTGAACGCCTCCGGGGCGAGCTTGGTGGACAGGGACTGCCCGACCGGCGAGAGCAGCAGCTCGGCCATCGTGAACAGGAACAGGATCCCGACGATGCCCAGCAGCGGCGTCGCCACACTGCCCACGAAGAACAGGAACACCAGGTAGGCGATGCCCATGATGAGGTTCGCCAGGGCGAACTTCATCGGGCTCGAGGGCTGACGGTTCCCGAGCTTGACCCAGAGCGTCGCGAACACGGCGGCGAAGATGATGATGAACAGCGGGTTGATGGACTGCACCCAGCTCGCCGGCATCTCCCAGCCGCCCAGGTTGCGGTCCAGTCGCTGGTCGGAATAGATCGCGATCACCGTGAACTGCTGCTGGAACAGGGCCCAGAACGCCACCGAGGCCACGAACATCGGGATGAACGAGACCACCCGGCTGCGCTCGATCGGCTCCGTCTTCGCACTGGTGATGAGGAGGGCGAACAGCGCGATCGCGCCGACCACGGCGATCGCGGTGACGATGTCCGCCAGTGACTCCAGCGGCACGAGGCCGGTGGCGATGGCCGCCACGACGAGCAGCGCCACGACCGCGCCGATCCCCAGGTAGCGGACGCGCTGCGGCCGCGGGAGCGGGTCGGGGACGACAGCGCCGACACCCTTGAGGGTGGCGCCGCGCATCGCGACGTACTGGATGAGCCCGATGGCCATACCCGCGGCCGCAGCCCCGAAGCCCCAGTGGAAGCCGTAGTTGTCCCACAGCACCCCGGTGAGCAGCGGGCCCGTCAGGCCGCCGATGTTGACCGCCATGTAGTAGATCGAGAACGCGGCGTCCCGCCGGTCGTCGGTCCGGCGGTACATGTCGCCGACCACCGTGGAGGTGGTGGCCTTGAGGGTCCCCGCACCGACACCGACCAGTACGAGGCCGATCCCGAGGCCGATCTCCCCGGGCACGAGCGCCAACGACAGGTGGCCGAGCATGATCATCACGGCCGCGCCGAACAGCGTCCTCTCGGCGCCGAGGAGGCGGTCCGAGACCCAGCCGCCCAGGATCGCGGAGGCGTACACCAGACCGCCGTACGCGCCGACGATCGAGGCGGCGATCTCCTGGGAGTAACCGAGTCCGCCGTCGCCGACCGCGTAGTAGATGTAGTACGCCAGCAGACCCTGCATGCCGTAGAAACTGAACCGCTCCCACAGTTCGATCCCCGACAGGTTCGCCAATCCGAGTGGGTGGCCGAAGAACCTGCGGTCCGAATCGGCGAGAGCCACCTCGGCATTCCGAGTTGTCATGTAACTCAGTGATACTCCTGCTCCCCGGGCCAGACAAAACCGGTGCCGCTCGAGCTGCCCCGCAGGGGTGGGAGTCGACAATCGGTGCCCCAGACGGGAGAATCGGACCGATCAGCCCGGGCGATCTGCCCCGGGCGTAATCGAGAAGCGCAGGAGCACCTCCAGTGAGCCGAGCCGACACCCCGGCCCGATCTATCAGCCCCCTTCATCGAAGGGGGGACACCGGATGAGCATCGCGCTCTCACTCCTGGTCGGCGTCACCGTCGTCCTGGCCATCACCGCGCTCACGGGCTACTTCGTGGCGCAGGAATTCGCCTTCATGGCCGTTGATCGCTCGCGGATGGGGGCTGCCGCCGAAAAGGGCGACCCCGTCGCCGACCGCGTACTCGGGGTCACCAGGCGGACCTCGTTCATGCTGTCCGGCGCGCAGCTGGGCATCACCGTCACGACCCTCGTCGTCGGCTACGTGGCCGAGCCACTCATCGGGCGGGCACTGGGCGAACTACTCGGCCTCGCCTCCGTTCCGCAGGCCATCGGCGTCGGCGTGGGCACGGTCCTGGCCCTGCTGTTCTCGACCGTCGTGCAGATGCTCTTCGGCGAGCTCGTGCCCAAGAACCTGGCGATCGCCAAACCCGAGCCCGTCGCCCGCTGGCTGGCCCGGTCGACCACCATCTACCTGGCGCTGTTCGGCTGGATCATCGGGTTGTTCGACAAGGCGTCCGAGGCCCTGCTCAAGGCAGTCGGCATCGAACCGGTGCACGACAAGGAGCATTCCGCCACCGCCCGCGACCTCGAGCACATCGTCCACGAGTCCAGCGAGACCGGCGAACTCTCCCCGGAGCTCAGCCGCCTGCTGGACCGGATGCTCGACTTCCCCGGACAGCCGGCGGAGCACGCGATGATCCCGCGCTCCCGTACCGACGTGGTCCGCGGGGAGGACGCCGTCCCGGACGTGCTGTCGAAGATGGCCACCGGCCACACCCGCTACCCCGTGGTCGGCGAGGACTCCGACGACGTCATCGGCATCGTCGACCTGCACGACCTGCTGGTGATCTGCGACGACGAACGGGACACCTCCCTGACCCTGGTGTCGGAGGTCATGCGGGCCCCGATCGTCGTGCCCACCTCCCTGCCGTTGCCCGAGGTGGCGGCGCGCCTGAGCGAACAGAAGGCCGAGATGGCCGTGGTCGTCGACGAGTACGGCGGGTTCGCCGGAGTCGTGACGATGGAGGACATGGCGGAGGAGATCGTCGGGGAGATCGCCGACGAGCACGACCCGCAGGCCGCCGGGGACGCCCCGGTCAGTGAGGGGTTGGGCTGGGTCCTGGGCGGCGACACCCACCTGGACGAGGTCGAGCGCCTGCTCGACATCACCCTGCCCGAGGTCGACGCCGAGACGCTGGGCGGCCTCGTCGTCGAGACGATCGGTGACCTGCCGGACGTCGGCGACCGGGTGGACATCCCGCTGCCCGACACCGACATCCTCGAGGAGGTCTCCGCCGATCGCGTCCTGCGGGCCGAGGTCCGTCGTCTCGAGCGTCGCGTCCCCGCCGAGCTGCACATCGTGGTCGAGGAGGCCACACGATGACCCCCACCACGACCCTCATGGCCGCCGAGGCCCAGTCCGGACTCATGAGCAATCCCTGGGTGGTCCTGGCCGCGACCGTCCTGCTCATCGCGGCGTCCGCGTTCTTCGTGGCCGTCGAGTTCTCCCTCATCTCCGCGCGGCGCCACCGCCTCGAGGACGCCGCCGCCACCAGCAAGGCCGCCCGGGCGGCCCTGCGCAACGCCTCCGAACTCACCCTCCTGCTGGCGGGAGCGCAGCTGGGGATCACGCTGTGTGCACTGGCGCTGGGATCGATCACCAAGCCCGCCGTGCACCACTGGCTCACCCCGGTCTTCTCCGGCTGGGGCCTGCCGTTGTGGACCGCCGACGTCATCGCGTTCATCCTCGCGCTGATCATCGTGACGTTCCTGCACCTCGTGGTGGGCGAGATGGCCCCCAAGTCGTGGTCGATCACGCATCCCGAGTACTCGGCCACCCTGCTGGCGATCCCGATGCGGGCGTTCCTCTGGCTCACCCGTCCGCTCCTGGTCGCCCTCAACGCCATGGCGAACAACATCCTGCACCGGCTGGGTGTCGAGTCGAGGGACGAGGTGTCCGCGGGCCAGGACGCCGATTCACTGCGCGAGCTCGTGCGGCACTCCGGTGAGGCGGGGACCCTGGACGACACCCATCAGCGCCAGCTGCTCAGCGCCCTCGAGCTGCAGGAGCTCACCGTGGGCGACCTGCTCGGGGAGCGCGGGGTCGACACGCCCGCCTCGCCCGAGGAGATGTCCTCCGTCGGCGCGGACGCCACCCCGGGCGAGATCCGCGACACCGCCCGCCGCACCGGCCACCTGCGGCTACTGGTCCTCGAGGACGACACCGCCGTCGGCGTGGTGCACGCTCGGGACGCCATCGACGTCGAGGGGCCGGCCACCGCCCGCGAGCTCATGCGGTCGAGCCTGTCCCTCGAGCACGACCTGACCGTCGCGGAGGCGTTCCGCCGGATGCGTGACGCACGGGCGCACCTCGTCGTCGTCGAACAATCCGGCGGGCACCCGGGCACCCACGTCTCCGAGGTCCGCGGCGTCCTCACCCTCGACGACGTGGTCCGTCGCCTCCTGCCCGTCACCTCGGGGTAGATAGGCGGGGGGTAGATCGGCGCAGGTGGACCGGCGCGGGTCAGATCCGGCTGATGAGCCAGACCACGCCGAACAGCGCCAGCCCGGCGATCCCGAGCAGGACCAGCAGCATGAGCCCGACCGCGCCGATCGCCCTCAGCAGGTAGCCGCGCGCGTCGGTGTCGACGCGTCTGCCGTCGGCGATGGTGCGGTCGACCAGCCGCAGGTTCTTGGACGTGGCCTTGTGGGCGGCATCGGCGACGTCACCGACGAACGGGATCAGCCCGAGCACGGCGTCCACCAGGTAGTTCCAGCCCATCCGGAACAGGATCCGCACGGGCACCCGGTTGCGCACCGCCTCGGCGAACACGGCGGCCGCGAACACGGTGCCGACCGCGTCGCCGACCACCGGGACCAGCCCGATCACCGGATCCAGACCGACGCGATAGCGGGTGCCGGGGATGCGGACGAGGTCGTCGAGCACGCGCGCGAGACCGGTGGTGACCGGGGAGGCGCCGGTGCGGTCGACGGGTGCCGGGGCGGGGTCGGGGCGGTCGGGGTTCACGGGCCCGAGCCTACGGTCCGCGCTCCCGGTGCGCCCGGGCCCGGGATCTGGTTTCGTGGAGAGATGATGCCCACGCCCGCCTCTCAGCCGAGTCGCCCCCCGCTGCGGCCCCACCGCGATCCCGGCGCGACCCGGCACCCGCATCGTCGCGCCGGAGGCCTCGTGGCGGCGGCCCTCGCCGTCGTGCTCGTGGGGTCGGGGTGCGCCGCGCTGACCGGCGACACGGGCGCCGACGAGGTGGACCAGTTCCTGGCCGCCCTCAATCGGGGCGACGTGACGGGCGCGGCCGCGCTGACCACCGACCCGGCCGCCGCGGAGGAGACCATCATCGCGAGCGTCGAGGGGATGGGGTTGCCCGCGATCTCCGCGACCACCACCGGCGACGACGGGCGCCCCGACCGCGACCCGGTGACGGTGGAGATCACGTGGGACATGGGCGCCGCCGGAGCCGACGATGAAGGCGGCGAGAACGAGGGCGGCGCCGACGGTTCTGGTGACGACGACGAGGCGGGCTCCGGCCCGGCCGGCGGGGACGAGGCGGCCGACGCCGGGACGCGCAGCGTGACCACCCGCGGCGAGGTGCGGACGACCGAGGTGGGCGACGAGTGGAAGGTGCAGTGGGCGCCGACGGTGCTGGACACCCGGCTGGCACAGGGGGGTCGGCTGACGTTCGCCGAGGAACTCGACTGGGACACCGACATCCTGGACCGGACCGGCGAGCCGCTCATGCAGTGGACCCCCGTCACGGCGGTGACGCTGGCACCCGACGCCGCCGGCTCCGCGGACGCGGTCGCATCGCTGGTCAGCGGGGCCGCACCGACGATCACCGGGCAGACGATCCGCGACGGCATGGCCGAGGCCGGCGACCAGCCGTACCAGGTCGTGGCACTGCGCCCGGCGGACATCGACCCGATCCGCGATCAGCTCGCCGCGGTGCCGGGCGTGAGCCTGCCGGAGCAGGGCCAGCTCATCCGCACCGACCGCGACCTGGACTCCCCTGCCCTCGACGGCCTGCCGAACGCCTGGACGGAGGCGCTGCAGTCCGAGGCCGGCTGGTCGGCGCAGATCGTCAACCCCGGGGCCGAACCGATCGAGATCGGGGGCGCCCCGGCCGGGGAGGTCGACGACCTCGTCTCGATGGTCCAGATCTCGATGCAGCGCGAGGCCCAGCGGGCCGTGGACGCCAGCGGGTTGGCCGCGTCGATCGTCGCCATCCAACCCTCCACGGGTGGGGTGCTGGCGGTGGCCCAGAACGCCGCCGCCGACCGGCAGGGGCCCGTCTCGCTGCAGGGCCGCTTCCCGCCGGGGTCGACGTTCAAGGTGGTCACCACCGCCGCCGCGCTCTCCGCCGGCGTCGTGGGCCCGGACGAGATCGTGCCGTGCCCGGCGTCGGTCACCGTCTCGGGCCGGACGATCCCCAACGACGACGACTTCGAGCTGGGCCCCGTCCCCCTGGAGACGGCGTTCGCCCGGTCGTGCAACACCACTCAGGCCGTGATCAGCGACCGCCTGGAACCCGCGGCGATGAAGGACACCGCCGCGTCACTGGGCCTCGGCGTCGGGTTCTTCACCCCGGGGCTGAACACCTACACGGGGGAGGTGCCCGTCACCGAGCGGGGCCCGGGCCGGGTCGAGGCGGCGATCGGGCAGGGCGAGGTGCTGGCCAGCCCGTTCGGCATGGCGGTGATGACGGCGTCGCTCGCGAACGGTGGCCGGATGATCCTGCCGCAACTCATCGACGGGATGCCCGCGGTCGCCAACGACTCCCCCGAGCCGCTCGACGCGGCCGTGGTCGACACCCTGCGCCGCTACATGGTGCAGACCGTGCAGTCGGGCACCGCGACGGCCGCGAGGTCCGTGCCCGGGCTGGGCGGCAAGACCGGCACCGCCGAGGTGGGCAGCGGGCCGTCGCACGGCTGGTTCGTGGGCTTCACGGGGGACATCGCGGTCGCGGTCCTCATCGAGGGCGCCGACTCGTCCGGCCCGGCGGTGGAGATGGCCGCCGACTTCCTCGGGGGTGTCGGACAACCGGCACCGCTGGCCGCTCGGTAGTTTCGGCACATGCGCCTGCCCAAGGTCTCGCTCCCTGAATTGACCCTGTCCGATCTATCCCTGCAGAATCTGCCGCTGCCCGGCCTGGACCGGCTGCCGTTCTCGTCGTCGTCCCCCTCCCCCGCGGACACCCACCGCCGCGTCCTGGTGACCGGCGGTGCGTCCGGCCTCGGTCTGGCCCTGGCGACGGCGTTCCTCGAGCGCGGTGACCGGGTGATCATCGCCGACCTCGCCCCCACCGACGACCGCCCCGACTCCGTGCCCGCCGACGCCCACTACCTGCGGCTCGACGTGCGCTCGGAGGACGAGTGGCAGGCCGCACGCGCCGAGGTCGAGCAGATCTGGGGCGGCCTGGACGTGCTCGTCAACAACGCCGGCATCGCCCAGGGTGGCCGCATCGAGATGCTCACCGAGGACGACTGGCGGCAGATCGTCGACATCAACCTGCTCGGCGTGGCGCGCGGATGCCGCACCTTCGTCCCGATGCTCAAGGCGCAGGGCAGCGGCCACCTCGTCAACACCGCCTCGCTCGCCGGCCTCGTCCACCCGCCCACCATGTCCTCCTACACGGCGGTCAAGGCGGCGGTCGTGGCGATCTCCGAGAGCCTGCGGTGGGAACTCGAGCCGTTCGGCGTGGACGTGTCGGTGCTGTGCCCGTCCTTCTTCCGCACCAACCTCGCCTCGAGCCTCAACGCCTCCGACCCCGCCGCCAGCGGGTTCGCGAGCAAGCTGATCGACCGCTCCGAGCGGGGCGCCGACGAGATCGCCTCCGAGGTGATGACGGGCCTGGACGCCAAGCAGTTCCTCATCCTCCCCGACCCCGACGCCCGCAAGTCCTACCGCGCCAAGCGGTTCCTGCCCGCCGCGTACGCCAGGACCATGCTCGGCATGGGACAGAAGTTCGCGGCGGCGACCAGGGGCCCAGCCACGGGCGGGGCGGGTGCCACGGACGGGGCGGGCGCGACGGGCGCCGAGGCCGGCGGAACGGGCGCGTGAGCACCGGGGCCGGCCCCCGCTGATACAGCGCGCTAGTACCCTGCGGGGCATGACCCCCTCGCACCTGCTCTCCCGCGCCGACCTCGATTTCCTCCTGCACGACTGGCTCCGCGTCGCCGAGCTGTGCGAGCGGGAACGATACGCGGAGCATTCGCGCGAGACGATCGACTCCGTGGTGGACCTGTCGGCCGAACTCGCCGAGAAGTACTTCGCGCCCCACTTCCGCAAGGCCGACCTCACCGAGCCGCGATTGGTCGGCGAGGACGTGGAGCTCATCCCCGAGATCGGCGAGGCGCTGGCGAAGTTCGCCGAGGCCGACCTCGTGGGCGCGGCCATGGACGAGCGGGTCGGCGGCATGCAGCTGCCCTACACCGCCTACCTGGCGTGCATGGCCTGGTTCTACGCCGCGAACATCTCCACCGCGGCCTACCCGCTGCTCACCACCGGCAACGCCAACCTGCTCATCGAGCACGGCTCCGACGAGCAGATCGAGCGGTACGTCAAGCCGATGATCGAGGGCCGCTTCACCGGGACGATGTGCCTGTCCGAGCCGCAGGCCGGGTCCAACCTCGCCGACATCACCACCCGGGCCGAGCCGCAGCCCGACGGCACGTACCGGCTGTTCGGGCAGAAGATGTGGATCTCCGGCGGCGAGCACCAGATGGCCGAGAACATCGTGCACCTGGTGCTGGCCAAGGTTCCCGGGTCGCCGGCGGGCACCCGCGGCATCAGCCTGTTCGTCGTGCCGAAGTTCCTGGTCACCGACGACGGCACGATCGGCGAGCGCAACGACATCGTCATCACCGGCCTCAACCACAAGATGGGCTTCCGCGGCACGGTCAACACCATGCCCACGCTGGGCCAGGGCATGCACACCCCCGGCGGTCAGGCGGGCGCGGTCGGGTACCTCGTCGGTGAGGAGAACACCGGCCTCAAGAAGATGTTCACCATGATGAACGAGGCCCGCCTCGGCGTGGGCCTCGGCGCGACCGCCATCGGCTACACCGGGTACCTCAAGTCGCTGGACTACGCCCGGAACCGTCCCCAGGGCCGGCAGGTCGGGGCGGACCCGTCATCGCCGCAGGTCATGCTCACCGGCCACGCGGACGTGCGCCGCATGCTGCTGGCCCAGAAATCGTACGTGGAGGGCGCCCTCGCCCTGGGGCTGTACTGCGCGCGACTGGTCGACGACGAGAAGACCGGATCCCCGGAGGAGTCGGCGGCGGCGAAGATGCTGCTCGACGTCCTCACCCCGATCGCCAAGTCGTGGCCCTCGCAGTGGTGCCTCAAGGCCAACGAACTCGCGGTGCAGGTTCTGGGCGGGGCCGGCTACACCATCGACTACGACGTGGAACAGCACTACCGCGACAACCGTCTCAACCCGATCCACGAGGGCACCCACGGCATCCAGGGCCAGGACCTGCTGGGACGCAAGGTGATGGCCGGCGGCGGGGCCGGGTTGGCCGCGCTGACCGGGCGGATCACCCAGGCGTGTGACCGGGCCGCCGAGGCGGGCGGGTCCGCGGCCGGGATGGCCGCGCTGCTGCGCCCGCGCGTCACCCGCCTCATCGAGGTCACCACCGCGCTGGCGGAGGTGGGGGCCACGGATCCGGAGGCCTTCCTGGCCGACGCCACCGAGTACCTCGAGGCCGCCGGGCATGTGGTGATCGCCTGGATCTGGGTCGAACAGGTGATGGCACTGGGCGCGCGCACCGACGACGAGGACGACGCCTTCGCCGCGGGCAAGCTCAGGGCCGCGGAGTACTTCCTGCGCCGCGAGCTCCCGATCGTCGACGCCAAGTTCGACCTGCTCGCCGCGGGCGACCGCACGACGCTGGACATGCGCGACGACTGGTTCTGACCTCTGGTTCTGGCCCGCTCCTGGTGGCCGGACCGCGCCCGGTTCGGCCGACCGCTCGGCGGCGGCGCACGACGAAGCCCGGGCCGGCGCTCTCGCGTCGGCCCGGGCCTCGTCTCGTCTGGTCGACCTCACCGGATGGGCGGGAGTTCAGGGCACCCGTCCGCGGCGATCGGTCAGATCACTCCTCGGGGATGAGGACCTGGTCGATGAGGTAGACGGTGGCGTTGGCGGTCTCGACGCCACCGCAGACCACGTTGGCACCGTTGACCATGAGCTCGTCGCCGGAACCGGTCACATCGACGTCAGCGCCGTTGAGAGTGGTCTGCATCCCGGAGATCTCGTCGGGCGTGATCTGGCCCTCCACGACGTGGTAGGTCAGGATGCCGGTGAGCAGGTCGGCGTCGGTCTGGAGCGCCTCCATCGTCGCGTCATCGATCTGCGCGAACGCGTCATCGACGGGGGCGAAGACGGTGTACTCGCCGTTGTTGAGGGTGTCGACGAGGTTGACGTCCGGGTTGACGCCGCCGGACAGGGCGGCGGTGAGGGTCGTCAGCAGCGGGTTGTTGGAGGCGGCCGTGGCGACCGGCTCCATCGCCATGCCGTCGACCGAGCCCGGTCCCTCCGGGTTGGCCTCGGCGTAGTCCGCGCACCCGGGGCCGACGAGCATGCCGGCCGGCTCGGCCTCCATGGACGAGGTCTCGGAGGAGGCGGTGGTGCTCATCATGGAGCTGGCGGTGCCCTCGGCGGTGGTCTCGGTGTCGCTTCCGTCGTCGGTCGAGCAGCCGGCGAGGACGAGTCCGGAGACCGCGGCGGCTGCGGCGATCGAGGCGACTCGGCGGGAGATCGTGATGCCCATTGTGCTGTCCTTTCGGTGGAGCCCCTGTGGTGTGGGGCTCTGTGCGGTGGGTCACCAGTGCTTCGCTGCCCCCCGTGATCCGGATGGGTCCGGCCCGGAATTTTTTTCGAGCCGCCGGCCGCAGCCGCCTGCCGCCGCCCGTCACGATGGCGTCTCGCGTGAACAGATGCGCAGGCCAGACGCCCTCCCCGGGGGGCGGCGGTCGCCGGCGCGTCCATCCGCGCGAGCAGGGCGCCATGCGCGGGAGCGGATGCCGGCTGCGGGTCGTCGGGGAGGTGTCCCGGTGACGCCGGGGCGCCAGCCGGGGTGAGGCCGCGCTGACTCCCGGGGGTTGACCTGAGCGCGCCCGGCCGTGCAGGCCGACCGGGCCGTCCGACCGGGCCGTCCGACCGGGCTCCGGCTCCGAATCAAGGACGTGAACACTCCACAGTCCCGATCCCTCGTCGCGGCCAGAGCCGGCGCGGGCCTCCTCGCCACCGGCCTCGCCGTCGCGGTGGGTCATGCCGTCGCCGGAGTCGTGGCCCCCGGGTCGTCGCCGTTCCTCGCCGTGGCCGACTCGGTGGTCGACCGGGCCCCCTCCGCGGTGCGCGAGGTGACGATCGACGCACTCGGTACCGCCGACAAGCCTGCACTGATGGCCGGGCTGGCGGTCATCCTTGTGGTGACGGGCGTGGTGGTGGGCCTCATCGAGCGCCGGGGACGTCCCGCCGGCACGATCGTGCTCGCCCTTTTCTGCCTCATCGGCACCGCAGCGGCGGTGACCCGGCCGACAGCGGGGCCGCTGTGGGCACTGCCGACGGTGCTCGGCGCGATCGTCTCGATCGTGGCCCTGCGGGCGATGATCGGCGCCCTGTTCCCCGCGTCTTCCGTCGCCGCGGCCGCCGGAGGCCCGGAGGGGTCCGCCTCCGCCGGCACCGGGGAAAGTGCCTCCTCGCCCGGCACCGGCGCGGCGGGGACCGCGACGCGGCGGGATCCCGACCGTCGACGCTTCCTGGTCCTGGCCGGGTCGGCCGCGGCCGTTATCGCCGCGGCCGGTGCCACGGGAATGGCACTGACCCGCCGGGCCGCCGAGGCGGTGGCCGAACGCACCGGGTTGCGGTTGCCCCGGGTCCTCGCGCGGAACGCGGCGCCTGCCGTGCCGACAGGTGTGGTCCCGGACGCGCCCGGCGCGACCCCGTTCCTCACCGACAACGACGAGTTCTATCGGATCGACACCGCTCTGCGGGTCCCTTCGCTGAGGGCCGCCGACTGGCGACTGCGCATCCACGGGATGGTGGAGCGCGAGATCGAGCTCGACTGGCAATCGCTGATCGATAGGGAGACCCGCGAGCGCATCATCACCATGACCTGCGTGTCCAACGAGGTCGGTGGCGACCTGGTCGGCACCGCGAGCTGGACCGGCTTCTCGATCGCTGACCTGCTCGCCGAGGCCGGGCCCCTGCCGGACGCCGACATGCTGCTATCGACGTCGGTCGACGGCTGGACCGCCGGCACCCCGCTCGAAGCACTGACCGACGGCCGCGACGCCCTGCTGGCCGTGGGGATGAACGGCGAACCGCTGCCGTTCGAGCACGGGTACCCGGTCCGCCAGGTGGTGCCGGGGCTCTACGGGTACGTCTCGGCGACCAAGTGGGTCGTGGACTGGGAGGTCACCCGATTCGACCGGGCCAGTGCGTACTGGACGGATCGCGGGTGGGCGGAGCGGGGTCCGATCCGGACGGCCAGCCGCATCGACCGGCCCGCGCCGCTCGCCGAGGTACCGCCCGGGCCGGTTGTGGTGGCGGGCACCGCCTGGGCCCAGCGTCGCGGTATCGAGCGGGTCGAGGTCCGGGTGGACGACGGTCCGTGGCGCGAGGCGCAACTGTCCGAGGAGTACTCGGTCGACACCTGGCGGATGTGGTCGTGGACCTGGGACGCCGAACCCGGTCTGCACACCCTGCACGTCCGCGCGACGGACGGGGCCGGTCGGGTACAGCCCGAGGAGCGGCGGGAGCCCGTCCCGAGCGGCGCCACGGGTTGGCACAACCGGACGTTCCGGGTGGCGACGGCATGACCCTCGTAGAGATCCCCGCACCGGGAACACGGCCGCCCCGCGACCCGGACCGGATTGGCCCTAGACTGGTGACCGTGTCCGAGCCAGTCGCCCCGCCACTGACCGACCCGGGGCGCCTGCTCGAGCTCGCCTCCTCCGGTGACCTCCAGGCCTTCGGTCGCTTCTACGACCTCATGTCCCCGCGCGTCTACGGCCTGGCCCTGAGGGTCCTGCGGGACCCGGGGTACGCCGAGGAGACCGTGCAGGAGGTCTTCCTCCAGGTCTGGAAGCAGGCTGCCGACTACCGGCCGAGTCTGGGATCGGTGCAGTCCTGGGTGCTGACCATCACGCACCGTCGGGCGGTGGACCGGGTTCGTTCGGAGACGTCCGCCGCGCGGCGCGACGAGATGGACGCGGCGGCGGACTTCACCCGGTCCGGCGACATCGCGGAGCAGGTCACCGAACAGCTCTCCCGTGACGAGGACGCCGCGGAGGTCCGCAGATGCCTGGGGACCCTCACGGACAACCAGCGCGAGTCCATCGAGATGGCCTACTTCTCCGGCCAGACGTACCGCGAGGTCGCCGACCGTCTCGGCACCGCGCTACCCACGATCAAATCGAGAATCCGCGACGGTCTCCGTCGCCTGAAGAACTGCCTGGGAGGTGAGCTGTCATGAGCATTCGGCACCACGATCATCCGTCGGACCTGGGCAGCGTCCGTCCCGAGGACCTCGACCTCTACGCCCTGGACGCCCTGGACGATGACGAGGCCGAAGCCGTCGAGATGGCGCTGGTCAGCGCATCGGCCGAGGAGAAGTCGTCCATGCTGGCGCACATCGCCTCGACGCGTGAGGTCGTCGCCGGCATGGTCGCCGACGCCGGGCTCGACACCGCGCCCCCGCCGCAGCTGCGGGACCGCGTCCTGGAGTTGGCCGCGGCCGGTACCCCCCGCGGGCCGGCCCGGCCGGCAGACGCCGGGGACACCGACCGGGATCAGCCCGGCGGAGGCACCGACGTGGTCGACCTGAGCCGGGAGCGCGAGCGCCGGCGGCCCGGTCCGCTGTCGTTCCTCGCCGCCGCGGCGGCCGCCGTGGTGCTGGTCGCCGGTGGCGTGACCATCGGTCGCATCACCGACAACGCAGGGAGCGACAGCTCGGTGCCCGTCGCGGCCCCGCCGTCGATGCCCGGCAAGGTCACCTCGCTGCTGGCGGCGGAGGACCTCGCGGTGGTCCGCGGCCAGGTCGGCGCGACCGGTACCGCCACCGTCCTGGCGTCCAAGACGGAGGACATGGCGGTCATCTCGATGACCGACCTCCCCGAGCCGGCCACCGGCCGCGCCTACCAGCTGTGGTTGATGGGTGACCATGAACCCATCTCGGCGGGGACCATGGAGTCCGGCCAGGTCGGACCGTCGCCCTCGGCGCAGATCGACGGCATCCGGAACTCCGAGCAGATCGGCATCACCGAGGAGCCCGCGGGTGGATCGCCGGCGCCGACCGGTCAGGTCCTCCTGGCCCTCGATATCGACTGACCCGGCGGTCCGGCTGCGCAGGCGATGCCCGCGCGGGCGGCTGCCCCTCGGAGGCCTTCGTCAGGCCTGCCACCACGGCCGCAGCGGCACATCCCAGGTCATGGTGTCGCCCAGCCGGACCGCGAGGATCTGGTGCAGCTGGATCTTGTTGTGCTCGAAGCCGTACTGGCACGCGCCCATGTAGAGGCCCCACAGTTTGGCCATGGGCTCGCCGACCTCCTCCACGGCCTCGTCCCAGTGCTCGACCAGGTTGGCGCACCAGTCCCGCAGGGTGAACGCGTAGTGCTGGCGCAGGTTTTCCTCGTGCACGACCTCGAAGCCCGCGTTCTCGGCCTCCAGGTGCACGGTCCCAGCGCCGGCGAGCTCGCCGTCGGGGAAGATGTACCGGTCGATGAACTGCCCCGCCTTGACCGTGCGCGAATTGTCCGGCCGGGTGATGCAGTGGTTGAGCAGGCGCCCGCCGGGCCGCAGGTAGTTGTGCAGCCGGGTGAAGTAGTCGTGGTAGTTCTTGCGACCGATGTGCTCGGTGATGCCGATCGAGCTGACGGCGTCGAAGTCGCGTTCGGGTACGTCCCGGTAGTCCTGCAACCGGACCTCCGCGAGGTCACCCAGTCCGTCGCGCGCGATCGCGGCCTGTCCCCACTCGGCCTGCTCCTTGGACAGGGTCACGCCGATCACCCGCACGCCCCGCGCGGCGGCGTAGCGGACCATGCCGCCCCAACCGCACCCCACGTCGAGCAGCCGGTCGCCGGCCTCGAGACCCAGCTTGTCGAACACCAGCCGGTACTTGTTCTCCTGCGCCTCCTCGAGGGAGGTGTCGGGGGCGGTGTAGCAGGCGCACGTGTACGTCATGGATTCCCCGAGGATCCACTCGTAGAAGCGGTTCGACACGTCGTAGTGGTAGCTGACGACCTCGGAGTCCCGCTCCTTGGAGTGTCGGCGCATCCCCGACACGACCCGCTTCCACGCCGGCGTGACCTCCATGGGCGGCGTGGGGAGGAACCTGATGTTCTCCGTGCCCACCGCCCGGGCGATCCTGGCGAGGGTCCGGGCATCGGGCGTCCGGGTCATGTGTTTGCGGAACACCTCGAGCGCCCCGAACACGTCGTGGGGCGCCCCCGGATGGACGCCGTCCATCTCGAGTTCACCCATGAGGTAGGCCCGCGCGAGCCCGAGGTCACCGGGGGCGGTGACGAAGTACTGCAGCGCCTTCTCGCTCTTGAGCCGCAGCACCAGGTCACTGTTCTCGGGTCCGATCGAGGACCCGTCGTAGGCCTCGATCCGCAGGGGCGGCTCACCGGCGGCGAAGGCGCCGATGATCTCGCCGATCGTCATCTTCCCCGGGGCACCAGCGGTCCCCGCACTCGTCGTGGTCACCGTGCACCCACCGCCTTGTCGTAGAGGGTCGCGAACCGGCCCTCGGGATCGAATTCCGTCTTGAGTCTGCCCGCGTGATCACCGCCGTAGAGCTGGGCGAACTCCTCGCGGGAGTAGAAGACCTCCGAGTACAGCGACTTGTGGCCGCCGAGTCCGGAGACCTCCTCCTCGATGCGGCGGTTCCACGCCCCCTCGGCCATGCCGGGTTCGATCGGCGCGGAGGACCAGAAGCCGATGTTGACGTAGGTGGTCTCCGGGGCCAGCGGGTACAGCGGCCAGGGCCGGTCGGAGCCGGGGCCGCCGCCCACGCCGGGCGAGGGGCTGGACTCACGCAGTCGCAGCGGGCAGATCCACAGTGGCTCGATGGGCACCTCGCGCAGGAACCACTCGAGGAAGTCGGCGGTGTGGTCGATGGTGACCTCCACGTCCTGCACCACCCGCTCGCGCGGGCCCTCGCCCTTGAGTGCGCCGATCCTGTTGCCCAGGTCGTACTTGTGGTCCAACCCGATGATCTTCCAGTACGCCGAGCTCCTCAGCAGCTGTTGCGGCCAGAATCTGCGGATGCGCGGGTTCTGCACGCCGAACGCCCGCGAGCACCAGAACCAGTCCGTGTCCCAGCGCCACAGGTAGTCGCGGATCGTCAGGCGGTCGCGCTCCACCGAGCCGGCGGGACCGCCGTGTCGGATCGAGCGGTAGAAGATCGCCTGCTTGTCGGCCACCCCGGTGTAGTCCGAGACGGGCCCCGGCTCGTCGGTCCGCCGACCCAGGCACAGGTACGACTCGTCGGCCGAGAACACGACCCCGTCGAGGAAGTCGACCTCCTCGTCGTCGTATCGCTCGTCCTCGCTGATCCGCGCCAGCGCCGACTCGAGCGCGGTGAGGGAGTCGAACCGTACGTGGCGCAGTTCCACGAAGCGCCCCACCGGTTCGAGCGCGATCCGCAGCCGCACCGCGTAGCCGAGCGAGCCGTACGAGTTGGGGAAGCCACGGAAAAGCGCGCGTTCGCGCTCGGTGCCGTCGGGGCGGGCGGTGGCGATCTCGCCGGTGCCGGTGAGCACGTCCATCTCGAGCACGGACTCGTGCGGTAGGCCCAGGCGGAACGAGGAGGACTCGATGCCCAGCCCGGTGACCGCGCCACCGAGGGTGATGGTCTTGAGCTGCGGCACCACGTACGGCATCAGGCCGTATGGCAGGGTCGCGTCGACCAGGTCCTCGTAGGTGCACATGCCCTGGACGTCGGCGGTGCGGGCCCCGGGGTCGACGGAGATGACGCGCGTGAGACCGGAGGTGTCGAGACCGGGCGACGACGACGAGGCGCGCGGCCGGAACAGGTTGGACGTCCGCTTGGCCAGCCGAACCGGTTCACCTGCGGGCACGGCCCGGAAGCTCTCGACAAGTCGCCGCACGCCTTCGTCATGTCGGGCGGTTCCCACGACGAGTGGGTCGGCGAGAATCGAGGCAGTTCCCATGCGC
Source organism: Dietzia sp. IBK-p2-15D (assembly GCF_057773105.1). Taxonomy (NCBI): domain Bacteria; kingdom Bacillati; phylum Actinomycetota; class Actinomycetes; order Mycobacteriales; family Dietziaceae; genus Dietzia; species Dietzia sp. IBK-p2-15D. The sequence goes on along the minus strand of NZ_JBYMTK010000010.1, from coordinate 85,237 downwards.
CCCACCCTAGTGCGGCTCGGGGACCCCGGCGGATGATCGGGGGATGGGTGCTGGCACCGGGGCGGGCCTCCACCCCGGTGGGCCGAACGCGTAGCCGAGCCGCTCGCGCCAGCTCGTCGCACCGCGGAGGTCCCGCCAGATGGCGACGTACTCGTGCGTCTGGAGCCAGAACGGGTTGTGCGAGGTCACCGGCGTCGTGAGCCCGTAGGTGGGCCGGTGGGTCTCGGGGCGGAAGGTGCAGAACAGGCGGTCCCAGATGATGAGGATCCCGCCGTAGTTGCGGTCAAGGTACTCGGCGTCGCTGCCGTGGTGCACGCGGTGGTGCGAGGGGGTGTTGAACACGAACTCGACCGGTGCGGGGAGCCGACCGATGCGCTCGGTGTGCACGAAGAACTGGTAGACGAGCGAGATGGAGAACCCGGTGAAGACCATCCACGGCGGCACCCCCAACAGCGGTAGAGGCAGCCAGGCGACGATCTCGCCGGAGTTGTTCCACTTCTGGCGCAGGGCGGTCGCGAAGTTGTAGTACTCGCTCGAATGGTGGGCCTGGTGCGTGGCCCAGACCAGACGGATCCGGTGCGCGCCACGGTGGTACCAGTAGTAGAGGAAGTCGGTGCCGACGATCGCGAGGACCCACGTGTACCAGGCATTCGACGGCAGGTGCCACGGTGCGAGGTAGACCCACACCGCTGCGTAGATGACCAGGCCGATCAGCTTTCCGACCAGCCAGAACGCCTGCGAGCTCGCTCCCATGAGGAGCGAGGTGACGGCGTCCCGCGGCTGGTAGCCGCCCGGCTCCCGGGCCTCGAGCACCCGCGCCGAGATCCACTCGATGGCGACGAACGTGATGAACACCGGAAATGCCAGCAGCACCGGCTCGTGCAACGGGTCCGCCAAAGCCCCCAGCGCGCGGCCCAGTGACTCGGAGTACCCCATCTCGTTCACGTCTCGATTGTGACACCACTCACAGACATTCGGGCAATCAGACCCGACCGGGCCGCACAGGTGAATTACCCTCGCCACAGCACCTGCCCCGTGGGCCGGTGTCGCACAACCGACTTGACGAGGAGGACCCACCGTGACCGTCACACCCCGGTCCGCACGGACCCGTTCCCGCACTCTCGCCGCCGCGTCAGGCCTCGCCGCGTTGGCACTGGCCCTGGGGGCCTGCGGCGAGGAGGGCGAGGCCGAGGAGGCCGTCGGTGAGGCCACCAGCGCGGTGGGATCCGTCGCCGCCGAGGCCACGTCGGCGGTGGGTGACGCGATGAACGACGGCGGCGAGGGCGGCGAGGGCGGCGCCACGACCGGCAACGGCCCGCAGCCCGAAGGCTCCGAGGAGGGTGGGGGCGAGAGCGCGAACCCGGACGAGGAGTTCCTGAACGACATCCAACGGGTCGGCGTGGACACGCCGGACGAGCAGGACTACATCACCCGCGGCCGTGACGCCTGCGCGTCGTTCGACGAGGGCACCGGCTACATCGACGTGCTCCAGATGTACAACGACGCCCATCCCGATGCTCCCGTGACCGAGGCACCGGCAGTGGTGACGGCCGCGGTCAAGGCGTACTGCTCGCAGCACCTGCCGCTCGTCGGCGACGGAGGCGAGAACGGCGGTGGCGAGAACGGCGGTGGCGAGAACGGCGGTGGCGCCTAGGACCGAGCCCGTCAGATCCCGGCGCGGTCGAGCGCCTCGGCGGTGAGGCGGCGGCCCAGCGCGATCAGCTCGTCCGCCCGGTGGAAGTCGAACGTCGAGCACGCGTCCGAGGGGACTTCGACCAGGACATCGGGGCGGTTGCCGGCCATGCGGTAGGCGGTCACGATGCTCTCCATCGCCTCGATGGTGTGGGTGACCACGTCGAAGATCCGCAGGGACCCGGGAAGGGATTCCTCGCCGTCGTCGTCGGCGACCTCACGCTCGCCCTCGTCGACGACCTCTTCCACCACGTCAGACGGCTGACCGGGCGCCCGGACCCCGGCCGTCCCGTCGTAGACGCCATCGACCGGGTCATCGGCCACGTCACCGCCGGCGTCCGATGAGTCCTCGTCCTCCGGGACAGCCGGATCCTGGCCGAATCGCGCGGCGATCAGTCGCACCAGGTCGCCGTCGCGGACGTCCGCTGCGGCGGTCCGGATCCGGCCTGTCAGCGTGCCCGCCGGCCTCGCCCCGCCCGCGGCACCCCTCCGGGAGATCTTCGGCTCGGCCTCGGGGGACACCTCGTCCGGGTCCGAACTCTCCTGGAACGTCGACCCTCGGATCCCGGACCGACGCCCCGTCAGCGAGACCGCCAGCAGCAGGTCGCTGTTCACGGGCGCCAACGGTTCCAGCGGGACGGGGTTGGTCACGCCACCGTCGACGATCAACCGCCCTCCGACCAACGCCGGGGTGATGACGCTGGGGATGGCGAACGACGCCCGCACCGCCACGTCCGCGGGACCGCGGGTGAACCAGACCTCCCGGCGGGCCCGCAGATCGGTGGCGACGGCGGTGAACGGGATCTCGAGATCCTCGATGCGGACGTCGTCCAACATCGCCCCGATCACCGCCATGATCCTGTTCGCCCGGATGGCGCCGCCGCCCGCGAAGGAGACGTCGAGGAGCCGCAGGACGGCGGGCTGGGTCAGGCCCCGCACCCACTTCTCGAAGTCGTCGAGCTTGCCGGCCGCGTAGAGGGCACCCACGACGGCACCCATCGACGCCCCGGAGACACCGACCACCTCGTGTCCACGTGCCTGCAGCTCACGGATCACGCCGATGTGCGTGTATCCACGCGCCCCGCCCGAGCCCAGTGCCAACGCGACCCTCACAGGCGCCCCTTCCGGTCGAGTCCGACCACGCGTCTCCCGCGTGTCCGCCCCCAGTGTGCACCCGTCCCGTCCGGGTACAGGACGTCAACTCCACGGTCCGTGTCGTAGGTGGGATCTACCGTCAGCACCGCATCGAGCACCTGTTCGACGCCGGGCCCCGGGCCCGATACACCCGCACAGAGGAGATCCCATGTCCCACACCGCCATCCCGCTCCGTACCGGCTCCGCCTACGCCCCCACCATCGACCGCGACATGCTGCGGGTCGCCGCGAACGTCGAGCACTCCGGGATGCACGTCGTCCACGTCGGCGAGGGCTGCGACTGCGGCGACTGCGCCGCCACACCACTCCCTCCGGACGAGAGGTTCGGCTACACCATCGGACTGACGGATCTGGGGCACCCCGAGTTGCTCGTGCGGGGCCTGTCTGCCCGGGAGACCGCCGATCTGCTGGGTCGGTGGGGCGAGACCGTCCTGGCCGGGCAGGTCTTCGATGCCGGGCACCTGCTGTGCGAGGGCTCCGGCGGCCCGACCTGGGAACTGGTCCCCGTACGCCGGCCGTCCCGCACCCTGCGCTGGGCGGGCAGGTACTACCGCACCTCGGGAACCGGGGGCCTGACCGCGCTGGAGTTGATCCCGGCCCGCCGGCCGTGCCCTTGCGAGGGGTGTAGCTGACGGTCCGGACCCGGCCGGGGTCGTCGTAGGGTCTAACCATGCCCCGTCACCAGCTGCACCTGGATGCGCGTTCGCCGTCGATCATCGTCCCGATCACCGCCGGCGACCTCACGCAACTGGAGGAGCAGGCCGCGGCGTTGGCCGACGATCCCGTGGTCGATCTCGTCGAGTGGCGGGTCGACCTCTACGAGCCCGCCCCCGCCCGGCCCGGGGCGGCCGCCGCCGAGGCCGGGACGTCGACTTATCCCGGCCCGGCGGTGGCGGCGCTCGAGGCCCTGGCCGCACTGCTTCCGGACACCCCGATCCTGGCCACGTTCCGCACCACGGCCGAGGGCGGTAGTGCCGGGATCACCGACGACGCCTACGTCGCGCTTGTCGCTGCTCTCGCGGCGACCGGTCTGGCGGCCGCGGTGGACGTCGAGTACCGGCACCCGCGGGCGGCACGGGCGATCGAGGCGGCCCACGCGCACGGCACCTCGGTGGTGGCGTCGAACCACGACTTCGATGCGACGCCGCCGGCCGCGGAAATCGTCGCTCGACTGGAGGCCATGGAGGCCGCCGGGGCGGACGTGGCCAAGATCGCCGTCATGCCCCGCTCGGCGGCCGACGTGGTGACGCTGATCGCCGCCACCGAGAGTCGCCACCGCGTCGCCGGTATCCCGCTGATCACCATGTCGATGGGCGCGCTCGGGGCAGTGACGCGTATCGGCGGCGGCACGTTCGGATCGGCGGCCACCTTCGCCACCGTGGGCGGGGCCTCGGCGCCCGGGCAGTTGCCGGCGGCCGGGGTGCGGGCAGCGCTCGATCTGCTGGGCTAGCCGTAGCGCCGGAGGACCTCCTTGCGGAGGCCGGAGGTGGCCACGTCCGCGATGTGCTTCTGGGCCTTCTTGAGCATCACTCCGGGAAATTTGATCTTGAGGTCCACCTCGAGGTCGAAGACCACCTCGGTGGTCCCGTCACCCTTGTCCGTCAGCACATAACGCGCGTTCTGTACGTTCTGGGTGCTGCTCTCGACGAGGGACCAGCTCACCTCGCCGTCGTACCACTCGTACCGCACAACCATCTCGTCGGTCACGCCGTACTGCGCGATCTTCTCCCACACCACGATCGGCCACCCCTCGTCGTCGGCCTCGCGGATCTCGACCTCGCGGTGGGCCTCCGACCAGTCGACGAGGGATTCGACGTCGGCGAGGACCTCCATGATCTCAGGGATGCCGGCCTCGATCGTGGTCACTGACTGCACTGACACTGCCATGGTCGCCAAAGTTACCCTCGCGGCCTGCCCGTGGTGCGAGGATCGGTCCATGAACGCCACAGCCGGTCCCGGCGGGTCGAGCTCGGACCGCAAGGTCGCGTTGCTGCGGGGGATCAACGTGGGCAGGTCGGCCAGGATCGCGATGTCGGACCTGCGGGCCTGCACCGAGGACGCGGGCTGCGCGGAGGTGAGAACCGTCCTCGCCACCGGGAACGTCGTGCTCACCGACCCGCGCGCCGAGGACGACCTCCGGGCGGTGCTCGAAGCCGCCTACGCCGACAGGTTCGGGTACGACGCGGTGGTGCAGGTCCTCACCCGCGATGCCGTCGAGGAGGCCGTGGCGGCGTACCCGTTCGAGTCGCTCGACGAGCACCACGACTACGTCGTGTTCTCCGATGACCCGGCGGTGACCCGGGCGGTCGCCGAGGCGATGGGCGCGGCGATCGAGCCCGGCGGCACCGAGGTTGTCACCGCGGGATCAGGGTGCGTGTACTGGCGGGTTCCCAAGGGGGCGACGCTGAGCTCGGCCGCCGGCAAGGCCTCCGGGAACCGAGCGCATGAACGTCACCTGACGAGCAGGAACCTCCGGACGCTACACAAGATCCTCGCGGTGGGCTGAGAGGCCGTCAGGGCCCCTGGACGGACGCGCCGATCGTGTCGACGAAGGCAGCGAGGGGCCCGAAGATCGCGGGAAAGATCCCGTCCCACATGGCCTGAAGCTGGGAGAGGTCGAACGGGGGCATCGGTCACGCTCCTTCTGCGGGAGGGCTGGCGTGCGGGCTCTCCGCCTGCGCCGGGTTCCCTTCCGCAGACAGGATCCTCTGCACACGTGCTCGGGCGCAACCCTTTGCCCGTGGCAGACTGCGAGCGATGTCGCACCGCCCGCCCACCGGATCCACTGCCGCCGCGCTCGGCGCCGTGCTGTTGGCGGCCCTCGCGCTGGGTGGGTGCTCGTCGGAGCCGCAGGAACCCGCGCCCGGGGACTCGGGGGAGACGACGTCCGTGTCCACCTCCGCGGCGCGGGTGCCGACGGCCGCGCCGCGGGAGTCCCCGCCCCCGGCGCCGACATCGTCCCCCGCCGCCGGTGGGCCCGCTCCCACGGAGCGGGACTCGCCCCCGCCCGTCCCGCCGTTCATCGACGCCGCGACCTGGGGCGACTCCGACTACGGGGTGACGCTCGAGGTGGCCCCGTCCACCGCCGGCCGCCAGGCGTGGGGGGAGGGCGACTCGCGAACGGCCTGGCGGGAGGTCGTCCGGCTCGTCCCCGAGGCCGACAGTCCGGGGATGTGGGAGCAGTTCGACTGCCACTGGACCTGGGCGCGACTGCTCGAGCCGGACAAGCCCACCTGGAATCTCGAACCGTGGCGGCCGGTGGTCTCGCCCGAGCGCATGTTGGCGGAGGGCTGCAACCCGGGAGGGCCGGAGGTGTGAGGGCGATCCGCCGCGCCACCGTGGCCGACGCCGTCGGTTGTCTGGACGTGTACGCGCCGTACGTCCGCGAGACCACGGCGACGTTCGAGACCGAGGTGCCGCCGGTCGACGAGTTCGCGGCGCGGATCGCCCGGGCACTGGCGGGGTACGACTGGCTGGTGGCCGAGCTCGACGGTCGGATCGTCGGGTACGCCTACGCCGGGCCGGTCAAGGACCGCGCGGCGTACCGCTGGTCCTGCGAGGTGAGCGTCTACGTCGATCCGGGCGCGCACGGCCTCGGGTTGGGGCGGTCGCTGTACCGGGAGCTGTTCGCCCGGCTCGAGGCGGCCGGGTTCCGTCGACTGCTGGCGATCGTGACCCTTCCGAACGAGGCGAGCGTGGCTCTACACCTGGCCATGGGGTTCCGCGAGGCGGGCCGGTTGGAACGGATCGGGTTCAAGCACGGGCGGTGGCTCGACGTGGGGTGGCTGCAGGCCGACCTGGGGCCGGAGTCCGAGGCGCCGCCCCACTGACCTGCACGCGAGCGGCCTCGTCCTGCTCGCCCGGCCCGGTGCGACCGGCGGCCGGGGTGGCGCGGCGGACCAGCCCGGCGCACAGCTCGTCGAGCCAACCCCCCACCGACCCGCGGGCGGCATCGATGCCCGGATAGCGGCAGCGCACGTGCAGCCCCGAACCGCTGACCACGAACCACACCATCACCCCGTCGGTCCGGATCGCGGCCGACACGTGCTGCGGGCTGAGGCTCAGGTCCACGTCCACCGGCAGGCGGCGGTGGTCGAGCCACGAGATCGCGAACATCCCCGGGGTGTGCGGCATCCCGCCGTACGGGGCGAGTATCGGCCCCAGTGCGTGCGAACCGAGGTCGACGGCCTCGCGCACGGCCACCGCGCACGCGGCCGGGTCGGGGTCGTCGCACTCGATCACGGAGTTGGTGATGAACCACCCCACCGAGTCGTTCCAGCGAGCGGTGCGCACGTCGTGGCGGGAGTGCACCGGCAGGACCGCGCGCAGGCCCACCCCGGCGCGGCGGTGGAGTACGGCCGTCATCTCGGAGATCGCCAGCGAGATCATGCGTACTCCGCCGGCGGCGGCCGTCTCCTCCAGGGCGGCGACCCCGGCCGGGTCGAGCACGTCGCGCACCTCGACCACCTCCTCGCGCGGGGTGGAGATGTCGCCCAGGTCGAGCGGGAACACCGGCATCTCACCGCCGCCGCGGGCCAGGATCGCGGCCCAGCGTCGGTGCACCTCGTCCGGCGCGGGCGGGCGGGCGGCGAGCTCGGCGGTGTGGGTGGCGAACGCCGTCGCCGGCGGCAGGCAGGTGCCCGGTTCGAGGCCGCAGGCCAGGTCGTCGAGGCACGAGCAGAAGTCGCGCATCAGCACCAGCAGCGACCAGGCGTCGACGTGGCAGTGGTCGAGCCCGATCACCACGACCGGCCGCTCCCGCTCGTCCAGCGGCTCCACCAGGCACAGCGCGTGCGCCGGCCGGGCGAACGGGCAGCACGCCTCGTCGAACACCCGGCGCAGGACGGCCCTCGGGTCCTCCCCCGGCTCCGCGGGCGGGGTCCGCCACCCGAGTGGCCGCACGGTCACGGGACGAAGGCGCAGCTCGTCGTCGTTGTCGTCGTCGCGGTCGTCACGGTCGTCACGGTCGTGGCGGTCGTGCCCACCTCCGGTGAGCACCGTGCGCAGGGTCCCGTGGCGCGCGATCACCGCGAGCCACGCCCGCGCGACCTCGTCCCGGTCGGCCGGGAACGGCAGCGTGAACGCCACGGCCATCCACGAGCCCGGGCGGGGGCCGAGCGAGGCGTGGCGCGCCTGGTCGAACGAGGGGGATCGATCCTCGCCGTGAGCTGGGGTGACATCGGTCGCAAACCGGTGCACGACGCCGTCGGGGAGCGACATCCGCGTTACGGTGGTGAGCCTCATGGCCCGGACGGTAGGGGCGGCGTGTTACGGGGAAAGGCGCGAAGTGTGACGACGACGAGACGGCTCGACGCCCGGCCCGGCGGGGACGGGCCCGCGCTCGCCCGCGACGTACGCGGGGACGGGCTGCCGGTGGTGCAGTTGCACGGGCTCAGCTCGAGCCGGCGCCGCGACGAGGTGTTCGGCCTCGACCTCACGGCGGGCCGCGACGGCCTGCGGGTCGTGCGCTACGACGCCCGCGGTCACGGTGAGTCCCCGGGCACCGCGGACCCGGACGACTACACGTGGCCGGCGCTGGCCCGCGACCTGCTGGCGCTCCTCGACGAGGAGTTCCCGGGCCGGCGCGTCCACGGGGTGGGCCAGTCGATGGGGTCAGCGACGCTGCTGACCGCGGCGGTGGCCGAGCCGGAGCGGTTCGCATCGCTCACCCTGGGCATCCCGCCGACGGTGTGGCAGTGGCGGCGGGAACAGTCGCGGCTGTACGAGTTGGCCGCGCGGCAGGTGGAACGCTGGGGCGGGGCCCGGTGGTCCGAGGTGACGCGGCAGCCGCCCACCTCGCCGGCCATCGACCCGGCCCGGCCGGTCACCGCGCCCGACGTTGCGGACGAGTGGCTGCCCGCGGCGTTCCGGGGCGCGGCCGCGACCGACCTGCCGCCACGGGAGGAGGTGGCCCGGCTCGGGATGCCGGTGCTGCTGCTCGCGTGGCCCCTCGACGCCTCGCATCCGCTGGAGGTGGCCGAGGAGCTTGTGGAGTTGCTGCCCGACGCCCGACTGGAGGTGGCTCGGACCCCGGCCGAGGTGGCCTCGTGGCCGCGGGTCGTGGGCGACTTCGTGCGCGCCGGCGGCGGCTGAGCGGGGCAGCGCCCGGCTTTCCGGCGGCGCCCGAGCGGTGGCACCGCGGCGCCGGCCTCGCACAATGGGGCCATGCGCGAACTACAGCGGACGATCATCGACAGCCTCGGGGTCCGGCCCGACATCGACCCCGCCACCGAGGTGGAGCGAAGGGTGCGGTTCCTCGTGGACTACCTCACCACCAGCGGCGCCAAGGGATTCGTGCTGGGTATCTCCGGCGGGGTCGACTCCACTCTGGCCGGGCGCCTGGCCCAGATCGCGGTGGAGCGGGTGCGCGCGGACGGCGGCGACGCGGTGTTCGTGGGGATGCGCCTGCCCTACCGGGTGCAGCACGACGAGGCCGATGCCGTCGCCGCGGTGGAGTTCGTGGACGCCGACGAGACCGTGACCGTGAACGTCGCACCGGGGGTCGATGCCCTCAACGGGGCGATCCGGGAGGGCACGGGGGCCGAGCTCACCGACTTCACGAAGGGCAACGCCAAGGCGCGTCACCGCATGGTCGCCCAGTACGCGCTGGCCGGGGACCGCGGACTACTGGTGATCGGCGCCGACCACGCCGCCGAGAACGTCACCGGGTTCTTCACGAAGTTCGGCGACGGCGCCGCGGACGTGTTGCCGCTGTCGGGGCTGAACAAGCGGCAGGGTCGCGCCCTGCTCCGCCAACTGGGCGCCCCGAAGCGACTGTGGGACAAGGTGCCCACCGCCGACCTGCTGGACGAGAACGAGGGCCAGACCGACGAGGACGAACTCGGCCTGCGCTACGACGACATCGATGACTACCTCGAGGGCCGCGACGTCCCCGAGCACGTGGCGCGGACGATCGAGACGGTGTGGCACCGCAACCGGCACAAGCGCACCACGCCGGTCGAGGTCTCGGACACGTGGTGGCGTCCGGGCGAGCAGACCGCCCTCGTGGTGATCGACATGCAGAACTCGTACTTCGAGTTCCCCGAACTGGCGAAGGTGCGCGACGAGCTGGTGCCGCGGGTCAACGAGCTCATCCGCACCGCCCACGACGCCGGACGACCCGTCGTGCTGGTGCGCACCGAGCACTCCCGCGACAAGTCCACGTGGACGCTCAACATGTGCGAGGACGACCAGGGCTTCGCGTTCCCCGGCACCGAGCAGGCGCAGTTCCTCGACGAGTTGGCCACGGGCGATCACGTGGAGGTGGTCAAGACCCGCGACAGCGCCTTCTTCGACACCGAGCTCAAGGCCCGGCTCGAGCAACTCGGCGTGGACCACCTGCTGCTGTGCGGGGTGTCGACGCACAGCTGCGTGTCGCAGACGGCGATCGACGGGTTCGCCGAGAACCTCCACGTCGCGGTCGCCCGCGGTGCCATCTCGTCGGACAACTCCGCCCTCTCGGAGGCGCTGCTGGACTTCTGCGCCGACCAGATGCGCCAGCCGATCATCGACCAGGAGGCCAGCCTCGAGCTCCTGCGAACCGGAGCCTGGCCCGACGGGGGCTGACCCGTCGGCCGCGGTCTAGCCCACCGGCCGCGTCAGGGTGCCGTCCGGGTAGCGGGCGAACCGGGTCTCGTCCCGTGCGTGGACGGGATCGTTCTGCGGCAGGTCCCAGGTGCCGAACACGCCGGCGCGGTACTCCTGCATGGCGGTGACGATGTCCTCGCGGGTGTTGCCGACGAACGGCCCCTGCTGGACGACAGGGGCGCCGATCGGCCGGGCCTGCAGGACGAGGAACTCCGCGCCCTCGTCGCCGGCGGTCACGGCGACCGTCTCCGGGGCGAGGACGGCGGCGTCGTACCCCAGCTGCTGGTCGTCGACGGTCAACGGGCCACCGTAGTTGTAGAGCACACGGTTCGCGGAGGGGTCGGCGCCGGGCAGCTCCGTGGTCACGCCCGGGTCGACGGTGACGATCCAGATGGCCAGGTGGTTCTCCGGCCGTGCCGCCCAGGAGTGCGGCGGCGGGTCGAGGGCACGCACGCCGTCGACCTCCCCGGCGATCACGCGGAACCGCGCGGCGGCGCCGTCGGCGCCGCGGACGACGACCGGGGTCTGCTCGGACCAGAACATGTCGAAGTGCGGCTCGGCGGACTTGTCCTCGGGGGCGAGGTTGAGCCAGATCTGGAACAGCTCCATCGTGTTGGGCCCCTCGGTGTCCAGCAGCGGGAACATCTCCGAATGCGAGATGCCGGAGCCCGCGGTGAGCCACTGGGTGTCGCCGTGGCCGAAGCGGGCGGCCGCCCCGAGGGAATCAGCGTGGTCGACCACTCCGTCGAGCACCACGGTCACCGTCTCGAAGCCGCGGTGCGGATGCTGGGGGAACCCGGGGACGGTCTGGCCGTGGTACATCGACCAGCCGTCCTTTCCGGAGAAGTCCTGCCCCAGGGACCGGCCTGCGAGGGAGGCGGCGGGGCGCATTGTCTCGCCGTCGGCCGGCGGGAACTCGTCGCGGTGGTGGACGGCGAACAGGAACGGGTCGAGACCCGGCCACTGGCCTCCGAGCGGGACGACCTGGCGGATGGCGGACATGGTTTCCTCCTGGGGTGCACGGGTGAGCTGACACGACTTTTTGCTGTCACATCAGTTAACCGCGTGGGGCGTCGCGGTGTTCCCGCTGCTCCCTGAACTCCAGGTAGGCACGCCGCCCCAGGAACACCGCCAGCAGCACCACGATCGCCGCGACGACGGCGTTGGACGCCCATCCCGCCACCGACTCGATCCGGTGCCACTGCTCACCCAGGAGATACCCGGCCACGACGAACAGCGAGTTCCAGATCAGACTGCCGGCCGTGGTGAGCAGCACGAACAGCAGGAGGCTCATCCGCTCCACACCCGCCGGGATGGAGATGAGGCTGCGCACGACGGGCACCATCCGACCGAAGAAGACCGCGCCCCGCCCGTGGCGGGTGAACCAGCCCTCGGCCTTGTCGAAGTCCGCGACCTGGATCAGCGGGACCCGGTCGAACAGCGCGCGGACCCGCTCGGCACCGAGCCAGAAACCCAGACCGTAGGCGAGGATCGCCCCCAGCACGGACCCGAGGGTGGTCCAGAAGATCGCACCGGCGAGGGTGAACGTGCCCTGCGCCGCGCTGAACCCCGCCAGCGGCAGGATGACCTCGCTGGGGATGGGCGGGAAGACGTTCTCCAGACCCACGACGAGGGCCGCGCCGGGCCCGCCGAGCGCCTCCATGACGCCCACGGCCCAGCCGGCGATCCCGCCGAGATCACCCTCGGTCGAAAGGACCACAGGAGCGGCGACCTCGATCAGCCCCGCGCGACCACGCCGGTGACCGGGATCCGGCCGTCCACGGCCTGGCGGAAGTTGAGCACCGCGCGCTTGACGTGGTCGCCGGTGGTCACGACGACGGCGCCGGTGGTGCCGCGCTCCCGGAAGATCCGGTCGGTGAACTGGGCGTTCTGCACCGTGGAGGCGGAGTTCCCCTCCTCGGTGATCCGGAACGGCGCGATCCCGGCGCCACGCAGCCAGTCGCCCATCGCGCGCGCCTCGGTGCGCCCGTTCTGCGGCACGCCGCCGGTGACGATGATGCGGGCGGTCGGGTACGCCTGCGCCAACCGGTATCCGGTCCGCAGTCGCTCCTCGAGCACGGGGCGGATGCCGCCGTCGGGGAGAAGTCCGGCACCCAGGATGACGATGTCGGTGGTGAACGGGTTGACGGTGAGCACCGCGGGATCGTCCACGGTGGGGACCTCGAAGTCCCCACACACCGCCAGGAGCTCCTGGCCGACGTTCTGGCAGCCGAGCATCGTCAGGCCGCTGTACAGCGCGACGCCCGACGGCACCTCGGCCGACCCGGCGGAGGCGGTGCCCGCTCCGGCGCCCAGCGCGAGAGCGGCGGCGGCCGCGACGGCGGCGAGACGCCTCTGAGTTCTACGCACGATAACGGTCCTCTCCCAAGCAGTGTCGTGACCAGATGGTTATCGCTTTGCGCGTGAAGGTCGTTACCTGTGACACGGGGAGGTCACGATCGGCCCGCGTACCCTTCACCGCATGCCGGAAGGATACGACAGGGTCACGGCCGTGCGGTACCTCCACGAGGCCGACCCGCACCTGCGCGCGCACATCGACGCCGTCGGTCCGTGCACCCTCACCCCGACGCCGGACACGGGGCCGCACACCCTCTTCGACCGGTTGGCCTCGTCGATCCTGTCCCAGCAGCTCTCGGTCAAGGCCGCGGCGACGATCGCGGGCCGGCTGCGCGGGCGGGCGACGAGCGACGCCCAGCTCGACCCCGCGCTCGTGGCCGCGCTGTCCGACGAGGAACTGCGGGCGTGCGGGATCTCGCGGCCGAAGGTGGCCGCCCTGCGGGACCTCGCCGACGCGGTGCGTGGGGGCCGGATCCCCACCCTGGGGGAACTGAGGGACTACGACGACGACGAGGTCATCAGCTCCCTGACGACGGTCCGCGGGATCGGCCGATGGACCGTGGAGATGCTGCTGATCTTCCTGTTGGACAGACCCGACGTGTTCCCCGTGGCCGATGTCGGGGTGCGGCGGGGATTCGAACGGGTGCTGGGCCTGGACGACAAGGCCTCCCCCGCGATGATGCTGGAACACTCGGCTGGCTGGGCACCGTACCGGTCGGTGGCGTCCTGGTACCTGTGGCGGGCGGTGGACCAGACGGGCGAGGCGGCCCCGGCGCCCACCTCCTCGTCCTAGGCTTCACGACCATGGCGAACCTCTACTGGGAGCGGGTGCGGACGGCGACGGCCCGCGCCGCGGCGGGCGCACGAGACGTCAACCGTCATCCCACGTCGGTCGAACTGCTGCGGCGGGCCCGGCGGGCCCTGCCCGGGGACGCCGGTTTCGGCGACCCGCTCTCGGCCGCCGGCCGCGACAGCGCGGGGACGATCGCCCGGGTGGCCGGCCGACTGTTCGACGAGCAGCCCACCGCGTCCCGGGAGGTGACGCTCGGCGGGCTCCAGGTGTGGCACGCCGTGCTCGAGCGCACGGGGCGGGCCGGCGGCGGGAGCGAGGTGACCATCGTGTTCACCGACATCGTCGGGTTCTCCGACTGGGCGATGCGCGCCGGCGATGAAGAGTCGCTGCAGCTCCTCCGACGGGTCGCCGCGGCCACCGAACCCGAGGTGCTCGCCCACCGTGGCGCCGTCGTCAAACGTCTCGGCGACGGACTGATGGCCACGTTCCCGTCTCCCCAGCTGGCGCTGGACGCGGTGGCCGGTTGCCTGGACGGGGTCGCCGGCGTGGAGGTGGCCGGCTGGCGTCCGCGGTTGCGGGTCGGCGTCCACACCGGGCGCCCGCGCCGGATCGGGGACGACTATCTCGGCATGGACGTCAACGTCGCCGCGCGGCTCGCGGAGAAGGCCGGGGCGGGCGAGATCCTCGTCAGCGAGTCCACCCGCGCTGGGCTGGACCCCGACAGCGTGGCGACCCGCCCCAAGCGGACCTTCCGGTGGGGCGGGGTCAAGGGCGTCCCCGACGGGATCGCCGTCTACGTGGCGACCCCCCGATGAGGAGTTCGGCGGGACCGGGAGCGAGGAACCCGCCATTCGCCGCCCCACCCCGGAACCGGCCGGACCACCGCCGACCGCCGCCATCCGGTAGAACGGACGCATGGCAACCACCAATTTCAAGGGCAACCCCGTCAGCACGTCCGGCGAGCTCCCCGCCGTCGGCTCGAACGCTCCGGAGTTCGAACTCGTCGGCACCGACCTCGCTCCCGTGACCTCCGGGTCGCTGGCCGGCAAGAAGCTCATCCTCAACATCTTCCCCAGCGTCGACACGGGCGTGTGCGCCCAGTCGGTGCGCACCTTCCACGAGAAGGCCTCCGGCCTGGAGAACACCGAGGTCGTCAACATCTCGGCCGACCTGCCGTTCGCGCACAAGCGCTTCTGCGCCGCCGAGGACATCGAGAACGCCACCGCCGGCTCGACCTTCCGCAGTGACTTCGCCTCCGCCTACGGCGTCAAGATGATCGACGGCCCCATGGAGGGCCTGCTGGCCCGCTCGGTCGTCGTGGTCGACGCCGAGGGCAAGGTCGTCTACACGCAGCTCGTCGACGAGATCACCACCGAGCCGGACTACGACGCCGCGCTCGCCGCCGTGAACTGAGCGCACCGCAGCGAACGCACCGCAGCGAACGACGAGGCCCGCCCCCGAAGAAACGGGGGCGGGCCTCCTTGCTCAACTACTGCGTCCGGCTACTGCGCCTGTGTAGCGCGCCGCGACTCAGGCGCTCGCGTCCACCAGGGAGAAGCGGCGGGTGGCCTGCTCGAGCTGATCGAACAGCGTCGCCAGCTCCTCGGAGCGGCGCTCCGCGGGCTGCACGCCCTCGGGGCCGAACTCGGTGAACAAGCTCAGCGAGATCTGCTGACGCACGCCGTACATGTGGAAGTTGGCCACTATCTGCCGCCAGTGCTCCACGGCGCGCACACCACCCTCGGCTCCGTAGGAGACAAAGGCGACGGGCTTGTTCGCCCACTCGCTACCGAGCGAGTCGAAGGCGTTCTTCAGGCCGCCCGGGACACTGTGGTTGTACTCGGGGGTGACAAAGACGAAGGCGTCGTAGGAGTCGATGGTCGAACTCCAGCGCTGCACCCGCTCGTCGGAGTACTGCTTGTTCGCCGCGCCCGGCACCGTGGCCGAGGTGAGCAGCGGGACGTCGAACGACTTGAGGTCGACCAGCTCATAGGTGGCGTCCTGCCGCGCCTGCGATTCCTGCGCGACCCACTCGGCCACGGTCTGCCCGGAACGCTCCTCGCGGATGCTGCCCAGAATGATGCCGATCTTCACGTACGGTCCCCTCTCGTCGTGCGGGTTGCTGATGACGAGAACTCTACTTGATTGACGTGACACCTACTACCGGTGGCCGTAGACCGTGACCGTCGCCACGGCACAGACGCGCCCCCGCTCATCCCTCGTCGTCACCTGGGCGATGCCCCAACTCCGGCCGTCGTGCAGGACCTCGGCCCGGACCGTCACCGGCTGCACCAGCGGGATCTGTCGTACGTACCGCACGTCGAGCGAGGACGAGCTGACCTCGCGTTCGTGCGGGAACACCGCCGCCCCGGCGACCTCCGCGGCCGCCGCGAACACGCCGCCGTGCAGATTGCCCAGCGGGTTGGCCAACGTCGGCTCCGGCGCGATCACGCCCTCCACGACGCGGGTTCCGCCCGGGCCGTCGTCCCGCTCGTCCAGCGTCAGGCACAGGACCTCGGCCAGCGTTCCCGGCGCGAGCCTGGACGGCCACGGCGGCTCGTCGTCGTACCCGTCCGGGTCCACGGCTCCCGCGATCTCCATGGATTTGACCAGTCCCGAGGCGATCACCTCGCCGTCGTCGTCGACGACCTCGCCGCGCGTCGTGAGGCAGTGACCGTCGTCGCCCAGGTGGTCCGTGCGGATGCCCAGTCCCGCCGATCCCGCGCGCGGGCGCGCCAGCAGGTCCATCCGCAGCTCGGTGGTGACCGTCCACATCCCCTCGGGGCGGCGGCGGTGGTTCTCCGACCCCAGGCCCGAATCCACCAGGACCGCCAGACCGCCGGTGGCGAAACGCCCCGACGGGTCGATGAACTGGTCGCCGACCGGCTGGCGCCAGCTCACCGACCCGTCCGGGTTCGGGCTGAACGTCAACCCCAGGCGGGGCTCCGGGCCGTCGTGCTGCGATTCTCTCACCCGCCGACGCTAACACGTGTTCTCGTTCACTCCCCGCGACCGCGCGCGCCGGATCGCGTCCGCACAATGGAGACGTGCCACTGAACCGCGAGGCCCTCACGACCCCCCGCCGCTGGCCCATCCGCGTCGCCACGACCGTGATCGCCACCGGCATCGTCATCCTCGTGCTGGCGGCAGCGGCCGGCGGTGCGTGGCTGCTCCTGCGGTCGGCCGTGCACGGCGCGATCGACTCCGCCGACCGTGCCCGGGCGGTCGAAGTGGCGGGTGGGCTCGCGGCCCGGGGCCCGCAGGCGTCCCTCGAGCTGGTCTCCGAACCACTGTCCGGGGTGGACCTGGTGCGGGTCGTCGCGCCCGACGGCCGCGTCCTGTCCGGTCAGGTCACCCGCGGCCTCGAGAACGTCCCCGCGCTCCCCTCTCCCGCCCCCGGTCAGGTCATCCAGCGCGACCTCGACGCCCCGAACGGCGCCGACCTCCGCCTCACCTCCGTCGGCGTGGAGGTCCGCGGGGGAACGTTCGCCGTGGACGTGGCCACCGACACCGACCGCTACGACTCCCTCCTGGCCACCGGCGCGGTGCTGTTCCTGGCGTTCGTCCCCGTCGCCGGCCTGGCCACAGCCGTGTTCGTCCACTACGCCATGGGGCGGGTGCTGCGGCCGGTCGAGTCGATCCGCTCCCGCGTCGCCGAGATCTCCGCCTCCGGCCGTGGCGAGCGGGTCCCGGTCCCCGAGGCCGAGGACGAGATCTCCCGCCTGGCCCGGACGATGAACGCCATGCTCGCGCGCCTCGACGCCGCCCGCACCGCACAGGTCGCGTTCGTCGGTGACGCCTCGCACGAACTGCGCAGCCCGCTGTCCACGCTGTCGACGATGCTCGAGCTGTCCTCCACCTCCGGCACCCCGGTGGACGTGGAGACCGTCGACGAACTGCTCCTGCCGGAGGTGCAGCGGATGCGCACGATGGTCGAGGACCTGCTCCTGCTGGCCAAGAACGACGAGCGCGGCCGGCCGCTGCGCCGCGACGACGTGGACCTCGACGACATCGTGCTCTCCGAGGCCGCCCGGCTGAGGGGCCTCGTCGGCGGAGGCGACGGAGGCGACGGCGGCGACGGCAGCGGCGGCGACGGCGGCGGGCTCGAGGTGGCGGCCTCGGTGGAGCCCGCGCGCCTCGTGGGCGACGCCGATGCCCTGCAGCGCGTGGTGCGCAACCTCGTCGACAACGCCCGCCGCCACGCGCGCGACCGGATCGCGCTGCGGCTCACCGTCGACCGCACGACCCCCGGGGCGCCGCGCGCGGTAGTCTGTGTCGACGACGACGGCGAGGGCGTTCCCCCTGATCAACGGGATTCAGTGTTCGATCGCTTCGCCCGCCTGGACGCGGACCGCGCGCGGGGCAAGGGCGGATCGGGCCTGGGTCTGGCGATCGTCGCCGAGATCACCCGCTCCCACGGCGGCTCGGTCCGGGCGGAGGACGCCCCCGGCGGGGGCGCGAGGTTCGTGGTCGAGCTGCCGGTCGAGTCACTGGACGACGACGTCGACGACATCCCCACCGGCCCGGCCCGGCCCGCCTGAGCGGTCATCCCGCACAGGGTCCCGCCTCCTGCGCCGGCGGGCGGCTGTGGCAGGACGGATGGCCACGCGCAGACGCCGGCGAGGAGTGGGCGAAGTGGCCCGGCTCAGGGGCGCGCCGCGACGCTGTCGACGAGTCGGTAGCCCTGCCCGCGGACGGTTTCGATGGCGCGGGCCCCGAACGGGGCGTCGATCTTGCGTCGCAGGTAGCCGACGTAGACCTCGACGATGTTGTCGTCACCGTCGTACGCGGCGTCCCACACGGCCCGCATGATCTGGACTTTGGACACCACCTGGTTGCGATGGCGGATGAGGTACTCGAGCACCGCGTATTCACGCGCGGTCACGGTGATCCGCGTATCTCCGCGGCGGACCTCCCGCGCGGCCGGGTCCACCACGAGGTCGCCGGCCTCGAACGTCGCCGGGCGCTCCGGCGCCCCCCGCCTCACCAGAGCCCGGAGTCGGGCCTCGAGGACGACGAACGAGAACGGCTTGACCAGGTAGTCGTCGGCGCCCAGGTCGAAGGCGTCGGCCTCGTCGTATTCGCCGTCCTTGGCGGTGAGCATGAGCACCGGGGTCCAGACCTCGCGGCGTCTCATCTCGCGGACGACCTCGTACCCGCTGCGCCGCGGCATCATGATGTCCAGCACGACCACGTCGAAGTCGTCGGCGCAGGCCATCTCGAGGCCCTCCTCACCGTCGGCGGCGGTCTCCACGGCCCAGCCGCCCGTGACGAGTCCCCGGCGCACGCTCTCGCGCAGCGCCGGCTCATCGTCGACCACCAGGACCCGCATCGGCGTGTCGTCCTACCCCTCGGGGTCGATCTCCTGGTCCATCCGCTCTGCGGGGACCAGCGAGTCGGCGTGCCGCCGGACCACCTTCGCGGGGACCCCGGCCACGGTGGTGTGGGGCGGGACCTCGTGCAGGACCACCGATCCCGCGGCCACCCTGGAGCAGGCGCCCACCCGGACATTGCCCAGCACGATCGATCCCGCGGACAGCAGCACGCCGGAGCCGATCTTGGGATGACGGTCGCCGTCCTCGTTGCCGGTGCCGCCGAGGGTGACGCCCTGCAGGATGGACACGCCGTCGCCGATCACGCAGGTCTCGCCCACGACGATCCCGGTGGCGTGGTCGACGAGGATGCCCGAGCCGACACGGGCCGCGGGATGGATGTCCATCGCGAACACCTCGGAGATCCGGCTCTGCAGGAACGACGCCGCCATGACGCGCCCGGAGTTCCACATCTCGTGGGCCACGCGGTGCACCTGCAGGCCGAGGAAGCCCTTGGCGAAGAGGTAGGGCACCAGGTAGTTGGGGTACGCGGGGTTGCGCTCGAAGCTCACCACGAGGTCGGCCGCGACGGCCTCCAGAACGTGGGGATGCTCCACCAGCACCGCCCGGATCTCCTTCTCCAGCACGTGCCGACCGATCTCGGGGGTCGCGACCCGGGAGGCGGCGAGGCGCGCGAGGGATTCGCCGAGGTCATCACAGCCGTCGATGAGGTCCAGGACCAGTCCCGCGATCAGCGGTTCGTTCCTGCTCGAGGTCGCGTCCAGCGACAGGCGGTTCCAGACAGCGCGGACGGAGGAGTCGGCCTCTGCCCGCGGGACGCACGGGTTCTCGGTGCTCATCTCGATGGTCACCTGATACAGCGTATGCCTGCCCCGGCGGTCGGGGCGAGTCACACCTCCCTCGACGGCCCGCTCCCCGCGCGGCAGGATGGGGCCATGATCCTCATCAACGTGCGTTTCGACGTCAAGCCCGAGTTCGCCGAGTCCTGGCTCGAGTTCACCCGCGAGTTCACCGAGGCCACCCGCGCCGAGCCGGGCAACCTCTTCTTCGACTGGTACCGGTCGCCGGAGTCCCCGAACACCTTCCTGCTGTGCGAGGCCTTCCGGGAGGGCGACGCCCCCGCCCAGCACGTGAACTCCGACCACTTCGCCGAGTTCACCGGCTCGGCCGCCCGGCACCTCGAGCGGACCCCGCGGATCATCAACACCACCGCCGAGGGCGAGGAGTGGGGGACGATGGGCGAGATCACCGTCGGGTAGGCGACGACCCCGCCGGACGTCGCGTCAGATCGAGCTGCCGAGCGCCGACTGCGCGAGAGCGATCGGGTCGACCGGCCACCACTGGCCGTAGTCGAGCGCGTAGACACGGTTGAGGTCGGACACGACCCCGCCGACGGTGACCTGCTGGCGGACCGGCAGCTGGTGGATCGTCGCGCTCGGGTTGAGGCGCCCACCGGAGCCCCAGTCGTGCTGCCAGAAGTACCGCCCGAGGCCGGTCTGACGGCACCAGTCGATGGTGGGGGCGTTGGCGTACACGCCGAGCTCCATCCCCGCGCCGTGGAGCTGGGCGCGCCAGCGCTCGAGGTACGGGCGGATCTGGTTGTCGAACTGCCACCGGGTGGGGTTGTCGTCGATCGCGACGTACATCGGCACGCCGGACGGCCCGCCGGCCTCGCGGTGGATCCGGATCCCGATCGGGGCGTGGCGGTCGCCGCCCGCGGCGCCTTCCCTCCAGTCGGCGGTCTCGGCACGCCCGTACTGGTAGCAGGAGACCATGTTGAGGCCACTGCGGCGGAAGTCGTCGACCTCGCGGCGCAGCAGCGGCTTGCCCGTCATCCACTCGGCGCCGGGGCGACGGTTGGAGCAGTACCGCACGGCGCCCATGTGGCCGGCCGCGCGGATCGACGCCGCCGACGGCGGGCCGGAGGCGTAGTCGAGCAGGGTGCCGATCGGGACGCCGACACCCGCTCCCGGCAGCGCACCGAGCCCGGCGGGGATCGAGGACTGGGCACCCACCGCGGGGGTGATGCCCGCGGCGAGGGCGCCCGCCCCGGCGGCGCCGATGCCGGCGCGGCGGAGGAAGGTTCGGCGGTCGAACGTCATGGAGCTACTCCGGGATCTCGAGGAAGGGGCACGCGGGGGCACGTGTGACACGTGGGACTCGCACACCCGACGAGTGTGTCACAAGGACATCGCGAAGGATATCCCGGCGTTACCACACGGACGGACCACCACAGCGCAGGCACGGCTGGTTGACTGATGTTCATGACTCGAGCGCACAGATGGTCCGCCACCGACATCCCAGACCAGACGGGCCGGACCTTCGTGGTCACGGGCGCCAACGGCGGGATCGGGCTGGCCACCACCGCCGCACTCACCGCCCGGGGCGCCCGGGTCGTCATGGCCTGCAGGAACGAGGAGAAGGCGCAGGAGGCGCGCGCGACGCTCCCCGCCGGTGACCGGGAGCGCGCGCAGGTGCGCCTGCTCGACATGGCGGACCTGGACTCCGTCGACGCGTTCGTGGCGGCCACGGCGGCGGAGGGTGCGCCGGTCGACGTGCTGATCAACAACGCCGGCGTGATGAACATCCCTCACGCCCGCACCGCGCAGGGACACGAGATGCAGTTCGGGGTCAACGTGCTGGCACATCACGCGCTCACCCTGGGGCTGGAGCAGATGCTGACGGACCGGGTCGTGTGGCTGGGCTCGCTCGCCCACCTGCGCGGACGCCTCGACACCGACGATCTCGACATGGACGTGCGCGGCTACCGCCCCATGGCGGCGTACGCGGATTCCAAATTGGCGTGCATCATGCTGGGCTACGAATGGCAGCGCCATTTCGAGCGGTCCGGCAGCGGGCTGCGGTCGGTCGCCGCTCATCCCGGTTACACGGCGACCGACCTCATCCGCCAGAGCGGCAACCCACTGGAGGACCGCTTCTTCGAGTTGGGCAACTCCATCACGTGGGCGGGCCTGACACCGGAGATGGGTGCGCTGTCCGTGCTGTACGCGGCGACGGTGCCCGGCCTCGCCGGTGGCGAGTTCGTCGGCCCCGATCGCCTCGGGGGCCTGCGCGGGCATCCGAAGCCCGCCCGGTCGGGTCGCCGTTCGCACGACCGGACCACGGCCGCCGCACTGTGGCGGCGGTGCACGGAGATGGCCGCGTTCCAGCGGTCATGACGAGGGTCACGACGACGACGAGGTCATCCCCCGCAGAGTGGTGACCGTGGTCGGCCGGTGGCCGGGATGGGTCAGCCGAGCCCGGCCGCGGCCAGCCCGTCGCGCAACTTGGCCCGGTGCTCGGGCGGCCCCTGGAGGAGGGGCATGCGCAGGCGGTCCGAGCCGATGAGGCCGGCCTCCTTCAGGGCCGCCTTGACCTGGATGGCGCCCTGCGAGGTGTGCATGATCGCGTCCACGGCCGGGATGAGGCGGGTGTGGATCTCGCGGGCCCGCGGCAGGTCACCGGCGTCGACGGCGTCGATCATCGCCCGGTAGTCGTCGCCGGCGACGTGGCCGACGACCGAGACGATGCCGGTGGCACCGAGGGCCAGGAAGGCCAGGTTGAGCACGTCGTCGCCGGAGAACCAGAGCAGGTCCGTCTCCGCCATGAGTCGGCTGGCCTCGAACAGGTCGCCCTTGGCGTCCTTGACCGCCCGCACCCGGGGGATCTCCGCCATCCGCCGGATGGTGTCCGTGGCCAGGGCGGTGCCGGTGCGGCCGGGGATGTCGTAGGCCATGATCGGGCGGTCGGCCGCCTCGGCGATCATGCGGAAGTGCTCGACGATCCCGTGCTGGGTGGGCTTGTTGTAGTACGGCGTCACCACGAGCAGGGAGTCGGCGCCGCGGGCGATCATCTCGCGCGCCGCACGCATCGAGTGCTCGGTGTCGTTGGTGCCGCAACCGGCCATGACCTTCACCCGGTCGCCGACGGCCTCGACGACGGCGGCCACGCTGTCGTAGTCCTCGTCATCGGTGGTCGTCGCGGACTCGCCGGTCGTGCCGTTGACCAGCAGTCCGTCGTGGCCGTGATCGGCGAGATGGACCGCGAGCCGCTGCAGGCCGTCGAAATCGATCGAGCCGTCGTCATGCATGGGGGTCACCATCGCGGTGATGACCCGACCGAAGGGATTGTCCGACATGCGCACCAGACTAAGCCACGGTGACGCGGTCGGGAGATTCCGACGTGAGGGGTCCCCACGGGACTAGGGTCGTCAGCACCCCGGCGCCGGGGCCCGGCGTCCACCACCGAGACCGCGGAGGCGATTGTGACCGACCAGACCCGACCCGACGACCCCGCGCGCATCCCGGAGGAGCCCCCGGAGTCGTTCGGCAACACCATCGACGGATCGGGGGCCGGCGACGGCAGCACCTCCCGGGGCGGGGACGAGGCGGACACCGCCACCGAGTCCGCCGCCACCGAGTCCGCCACCGACCGGGCCGCCGGGGGCGCGACCCCGCACGACTCCGCGGGAGCGGCGAGCTCCGCTGCGACGTCCGGCGCGGGCGGGGACGGCGCCGCCGAGCGCGCCGAGCAGAAGAAGGTGTACCAGACCCCCGAGCAGCCGGATCACGCCGTGGGCGGCTCGGACGGTACGGCAGACGGCCAGTAGTCGGGCCTGACATGGCCATCGCCCTGACCCTCACGTTGGCGTTGGTACTGCTCATCAGTGCCAACGCCCTGTTCGTGGCCGTCGAGTTCGGGTTCCTCACCGTCAACCGGGACGACGTCCGCGCGGCCGGCTCGGAGGGCGATCGCATCGCCACGACCCTCGACGGGGCCCTGGCCAGGACCTCGACGAACCTGTCGGGGGCCCAGCTGGGCATCACGGTCAGCAGCCTCCTGGCGGGATACCTCACCGGTCCCTCCGTGGGGGAGCTGATCACCGGCGCCCTCGGCCTGTCGGGGATGTCCGAGCCGGCGGCCCGCGGCATCGCGATGACGGTGGCCTTCGTCGTCGTCACCTTCCTCCAGATGGTCTTCGGCGAACTGGTCCCCAAGAACTGGGCCATCGCCGCTCCGATGCGGGTCGCGCGGCTGGTCGTGATCCCCCAGAGGATCTTCATGGCGGTGTTCGGCTGGCTGGTCACGGGCCTCAACACCACCGCCAACGTCGTCCTGCGGTTGCTCGGGTTCACCCCGCAGGAGGAACCCGGCGAGGCACGGTCACCCGAGGAGCTGCGGGCGTCGGCCGCGCGGTCGGGCCGTCAGGGCGCGATGGACCCGCACACGGCCGAGCTGGTGACCCGCTCGATCTCGTTCGGGGAACACCGCGCGGCGGACGTGATGGTGCCCCGTCCGCTGGTGACGTTCCTGCGTGACCACACCGCGCAGGACCTGCTCGACACGGTGGCCGCGACGGGCCGGTCGCGGTTCCCCGTCCTCGGCGCGACCGTCGACGAGGTGGTGGGCGTCGTCCACTACCGGCAGGCGTTGGCCGTGCCTGTCGACGAGCGCGCCCGGACGCCGGTGCGGGAGATCGCCACCGAGGCGACCGTGGTGTCGGAGGTGATGACGCTCGACCCGCTCATGCGGCTGCTCCGTCAGACCGATCTGCAGATGGCCGTGGTGGTGGACGAGTTCGGCGGGACCGCGGGGATCGTCACCCTGGAGGACCTGGTGGAGGAGATCGTCGGCGAGATCGATGACGAGCAGGACCGAGCGTCGCGCACCCACGAGTGGGTCGACGACGACACCGTGCTCGTGGGCGGGATGATGCGGCCCGACGAACTGGGCGCCATCCTGCGACTGGAGATCCCGCCGGTGGAGACGGTGTCCACCCTGTCCGGGCTCCTGTCCGAGGCGGTGGACCGACTCCCCCGGGTCGGCGACGAGACCGAGTTGGACGCGCACGACCACATCAACCGCGACGACGACGACCTGCCGACGCGGGCGCGTGTGCGCCTGCGGGTGGAGTCGCTGCGCGCCCACCGGGCCGAGCGGGTGCGCGCCACCGTCCTGCGGGACGAGCCCGAGGCGGTGGATCCGGATGAGTGACGGTGTCGCGCTACTGGTCCTGGTGGCCCTCCTGCTGGGCAACGGGTTCTTCGTCGCCGCGGAGTTCGCGATGGTCTCCGCGCGGCGCGACAACCTGGAGCCGCACGCGGCCGAGGGCAGCACGCGCGCACTGTGGTCGCTGCGCGGCATGGAGAACGTGTCGCTCTCGCTGGCGGCCACGCAGCTCGGCATCACGGCCTGCTCGCTGCTCATCGGCGCGGTCGGCGAACCCGCCATCGCCCATCTCATCGAGCAGCCGCTGGGCTGGCTGGGCGTGTCCACCGGGTTCGCCCACCCGATCGCTCTGGTGATCTCCCTGCTCATCGTCACATTCCTGCACATGGTGCTCGGCGAGATGGTGCCCAAGAACATGGCGATCGCCCGGCCCGCGGCCGCGGCCCTCCTGCTCGGCCCGGTCCTGCGGGTCTTCGTGCTGGTGTTCCTGCCCGCGATCTGGCTGATGAACAAGTCCGCGGACGCGGTGGTGAGGTACGTACTGCGGGTGGAACCGCGTTCCGAGGTGGAGACCACTTTCACGGTGGACCAGATGCACGGGATGGTCGCCGCGGCCGAGGACTCCGGCCTCCTCGACGAGGACGAGACGCTGCTGCTCGAGGGCGCGCTCGAGTTCGATCACATCACCGCCGCCGACGTCCTCCGGCCGATCGCGGAGGTGGACTCGATCGAGGAGGACTGGTCCACCGGAGACGTGCAGCAACTGTGCGTGCGGACGGGGCACTCGAGGTTCCCCGTGCGCCGCGGCGGCGCGTACGTCGGCTACGTCCACGTCAAGGACACCCTCGGCGACGACCTGTCCCAGCCTCTGCGCCGGGATCGGATCCGCGAACTGGGGATCGTGCCCGCGGAGACCCCCCTCGACGACGTCCTGGAGGCGATGCAGCGGGCGCGGGCCCACCTCGCGGTCGTCGACGATCGCGAACCCGGCGAACCCGACCCGCGTGGGCTGCTGGTCCTGGAGGACGTCCTGGCAGAACTCGTCGGCGAGGTCAGGGATGCGACGCCCGGAGCCGATCAGTAGGGCGCCCGCGGAGCAGAAAGGGCCCCGACGACCTACCGGACCTTGTCGGGGTTGGTGTCGAGCACCCGCCCGAGAGTGTTGTCCACGACGATCTGCGCCACCCCGCTGTACGTGGCCACGCCTACTCGCACCGTGGCGGCCAGCGCGTTCTGCAACATCGTGGAACCTCCTGCTAGTCGGTGTGACTCCCGTCACTCTACGCTCGTCGGCGGCGGGCCGCTGACAGATAAACAATCTTTCTGGACGGGCGTTCTGAACGATCGCCCGAACAGTCGTTTCGAACCCTAAAGTGCCCCCTCCATCGCCGCCACCGAACGCGCGAGAGCGCCATCCCGCCACCGGCCGGTGCTATAGTTGATGCGTCATCCACCGCTGGGGAGGGGGCGCAGAGCCCATGTCCGACATCCGTATCCACCGGTCCCGGTCGCGCTCACACGACGCCGGCGGGTGGTTGGACTCCCGCCACTCGTTCTCGTTCGGCAACTACCAGGACCCGATGAACACGCACTTCGGCCGCCTGCTGGTGAACAACGACGACCGCATCGCCGCCGGCTCCGGCTTCGACACGCACGGCCACCGGGACATGGAGATCGTCACGTGGGTCCTGTCCGGCTCGCTCGTGCACCAGGACTCCGAGGGACACAGCGGGATCATCTACCCCGGACTCGCGCAGCGGATGAGCGCCGGCTCGGGGATCCTGCACTCCGAACGCAACGACGGCTGGCGCGACGGCCCGGTCCGCCCCGAGGCCGCCCCCGCCGACCCGGTCCACCTCGTCCAGATGTGGGTCGTCCCGGACTCCTCCGGTGGGGATCCCGGCTACGAACAGCTGGAGATCGAACCGGCGGAGCTGGAGAACCAGCTCGTCGTCGTCGCCGGAGGGCTACCCACCCACGCCGACCGCGCCGCCATCCGGATCCGCGACCGCTCGTCCGCGCTGCACGCCGCGCGGCTGGCACCGGGCCGGTCCGTCCAGCTCCCCGACGCGCCCTACGTCCACCTCTACGTGCCCCTGGGCTCGGTGACGCTGGAGGGCGAGGGCCTGCTGGACACCGGCGACGCCGCGCGGATGACCGCCGCCGGGGGCCGACGCGTCACCGCCGGCGACCACGGCGCCGAGATCCTCGCGTGGGAGATGCACGCGGGCATGACGATGCTCGACGTCCGCGGCCACTAGTCCTTCTCGGTTGCCGTCCCCTTGTCGTCGCCGGCCGACAGGGGGGCACCGTCGTCCTGCTCCCCGTCCCCCGGGATGTGGTACAGCGGGTGCACCGGCTCGGGCGAGGGCGCCTCCTCGTGCTTCTCGAGCTCCTCGGCCGAGTAGGCGCGGCGCCACTGCCTGGTGACCGTGGGGGGCCGCTCCCCCATGTCGTTGCTGATCCCGCGGACCAGGCTGTACATCATGACGAAGCCCATGATGAAGAACGGCAGTCCGACGACGGTGATGACCTCCTGCAGCGCGGTGAGCCCACCCTCGCCGGTACCGGCGAGGATCGTCGCGCCGACCGCTCCCATGAGCACGCCCCAGATGACCCGCTGATGGGTCGGTGTCGGCTCGAAGTCGTCGTCCCGGCCGGAGGCCATCATGTCGACGACCATCGACGCCGAGTCGACGGACGTGGTGAAGAAGACGACGACGAGCAGCACCGCGATACCGGACAACAGCGTGGCCAGCGGGTAGTTCGACAGGAACGCGAACAGGGCGCCGGGGATGTCGCCGTCGTCTACCACCGCCTCGGTGAGGCCACCGGAACCGAAGAGTTCGATGTGGAACGAGGCCATGCCGAAGATCCCGAACCACAGCACCGAGAAGCCCACCGGCAGGCCGAGGACGCCGAAGACGAACTGGCGGATCGTGCGGCCGCGGCTGATCCGGGCGATGAAGATGCCCACGAACGGCGACCACGTGATGGTCCACGCCCAGTAGAAGACGGTCCACGTGTTCTGCCACGAGGCCAGGTCGTCGTTGGCCGGGAAGACGTTGTTCCACAGCGCCAGCTCCGGCAGGGTCGACAGGTAGATCCCCAGCGACTCGACGGTGCCCTTGAGCAGGAACAGGGTCGGCCCGGTGGCCACGACGAAGATCAGCAGCGCGACCGCGACCGCGATGTTGAGGTTGGACAGCCGCTTGATGCCCTTCTCCAGGCCCAGGGCCACGGAGATGCACGCGATGGTGGTGACCACGACGATGACGAGGACCTGGACGACCGGGGACATGGCGATGCCGAACAGCTCGTCCAGGCCGGCGTTGATCTGCAGCGTGCCCAGGCCGACCGAGGTGGCCACACCGAACACGGTGCCGACGAGCGCCACGATGTCGATCGTCTTGCCGATCGGGCCGAAGATCTTGTCGCCCAGCAGCGGCGCGAAGATCGAGCTCACCCGCGGCGGCATCTTGCGCTTGTAGATGAAGTAGGCGAACGCCAGGGCGGGCAGCGCGAAGATCGTCCAGGTGTGCAGGCCGAAGTGGTACAGCGTGAACGCCATCGCCTCGGTGGCCGCGTCCCGGCTGCCGGGCTCGACGCCCCCGCGCGGCGGGGTCGCGAAGTGCGAGATGGGCTCCGCCACGCCCCAGAACATGAGGATCGTGCCGATGCCCGCGGCGAACAGCATGCCGAACCAGCTCAGCGTGGAGTGCTCGGGGAGCTCGTCGTCCCCGCCGAGACGGACGTGGCCGAATCGGCTCAGGGCGATCCAGATGAGGAAGCCGAGGAACGCGGTGACACCGAAGATGTAGAACCAGCCGAGGTTGGTCATGATCCACCCGGAGGCGGAACCGAAGACGCTGCCCACCCAGTCGCCGGCGAAGAACGTCACCACGACGAAGAGAAGGATGACCCCGACGGTCGTGAAGAACACCCCCGGATCGGTCTTGAGCCTCAGTGCTCTCAGTATCCGTTCGGACATGGTCTCCCCCGTCGTCTCGGCTCTACCCGGGCGCCGGTGCCGCCGGATCGAGTGGTTCAGTCAGAGTGCTGCTTCCACTAGTGGTCGGGCTTCTACCAGTGGTGGTGCTTCTACTTGTGGTCGTGCTTCAACCTGTGGTCCTGCTTCTAGTACGCGAAGTTGTGTACCACGAATACCTTCCCGCCGCTCGAATAGGCGATTCCCATACCGGCGGACCGGTACCCGGGATCGAGGAGGTTTTCGTTGTGTCCGGGCGAGTTCTTCCACAGGTCGACGAGGCAGGTCGCGCCGCAGTGGGTCCCGGCGGCGACGATGTTCTCCCCGTAGCCACGGCCGATCAGGGCGGTGTTGTGGACCACCTCGTCGCGGGCGGCGAGTCGGTCGGCCCAGGCCTGGGCCTCACGGTCGAGTTCCGGGTTGGGCGCCAGCGTCCCGAGCGCGCGGCCGATGCGGTACGCGTCGATCTCGCGGACGATGCCCTCGCGCAACCCGCCGCCGACGGCCAGGGCGGTGATGTCCTGGTAGGCCATCTCGCTGGAGCCGACCGCAGCCCACGCCTCGGGAGGCAGTGCGGCCCGCACCTGGGAGACGAGACCGTCCACCTGGGGGACCAGGTGGGCCGGGATCAGGTGCTGCGGGATGAAGGACGGCAGGGTCCGGTCAGCCGTCTGGGCAGAGGCGGTCGCGGCCCCACCCAGAAGGGTGGCGGCGGTGACGGCGATCGTCGCGAGTGACGCGATGGGACTGGTGCGCATGGTGGTGATCATGCCGTCTCGGTGCGCCTGAAGCGAACCGATTGGCCGATGAGGTAACAGGACGGGCGCGGGACGGCGTCAATGCTGTGACCAGCAGATATCAGCGATGCTGGTGTGACTGGAGTGGCTCACGGGGTACGAGGAACCGACCCGCTCCGGGGAGCACCTCGACGGTCACCGGAAGGGGCGCGATGGCGTCCCCGTCGGCGAAGGCCTCGACGTCCGCGGCCTCGAGTCGGACCGTCCGGCACCGCCTCGTCGACACGCCGCGCAGACCCACGTGGGCACCGGAGTAGATCGAGGGGAAGTGCCGCATGAAGCGGAGTTTGGAGATCTTCCCGACGTAGCAGACGTCGAACAACCCGTCGCTCCGGTCGGCGTCGGGCGCGATCTTCATGTCCCCGCCGTAGCTGCGGGTGATCGCGAACGCGCTGAGCAGGACCTCGGTCTCGACCGTGTCCTCGGTCGGCAGTCCGGCGTCGAAGACCATCCGGAAGCGCCGGGGACGGTAGGTCGGGAACTCGATGATCGAGGCGAGGACGTAGCGCAGGGGCCCGCGGAGGATCCCCATCTCGTTGACCCGCCGGTTGACCCTGGAGTCCAACCCGGCGCACAGCACCGAGGCGAACACCGTCGGTTCCCCGCCGTCCGGGGTGGCCCGGCCGAGGTCGACGGTCTCGACCCGGCCGTCGGCGACGACGTCCGCGGCGGCCTCGGGATCGCCCAGGGGGATGCCGTACTCGCGGGCCAGGTCGTTGCCGGTGCCCGCCGGGATGATGCCCACGGGCACATCGGTGAAGGCCTGCGCCTGCACGGCGATCGAGACCATCCCGTCTCCGCCGCACACCACCAGCGCGTCGGTCCCGTCGGCCACCGCCCGCCGCGCCAGCGCGAGGGACTCGGTCGCCCCGCCTCCGGCTAGCCGGGTGACCTCGAGACCGTGCGCGCGCAGCCGGTCGGCGGCCCGGCCCGCCACCTTCTCTCCGCGTCCCCCGCCCGCGGCGGGGTTGACCAGCAGCGTGACCGCCCCGATCCGGCGGTCGGACAGCTGCGCGCTCATGGGATGAGTGTGCCCGGGTTGCACACGCCGTGGGGGTCGACGGCGCTCTTCACCGCGCGCAGCATCCGCAGTCCGACCTCGCCGATCTCCGACTCCAGATACGGGCGGTGGTCGACGCCGACCGCGTGGTGGTGGGTGATCGTGCCGCCGGCCGCCACGATCGCCTCGGAGGCCGCCCGCTTGGCATCGAGCCACTGGGCGACGGGGTCCGGCCCGCGCTGGCCAGCCACCACGGTGAAGTAGAGGGACGCACCCGTCGGGTAGACGTGGCTGATGTGGCACATGACCAGCGCCGGCGTTCCGAAGGCCTCGAGCGAGGTGGTCAGCGCCTCCGTGACCGCGGCCCGCAGTGCCGGCAGGCGGGACCAGTCGGTGGCGGTCTCCAGGGTCTCCACCAGCGCGCCGTTGTCCAGCAGCGCATCGCGCAGGACCGGGGCCCCGAAGCGGCCGTGTTCCCACGACTGCGCGGGCCCCGGGCCCAGCGAGGTGCCGCCGTGGGTGATCAGGACCTCCCGCGTCTCCGCGTGCCGGGACCCGGCATGGGCGGCCGTGCCCTCGAACAGGCAGAGACACAGGCAACCCCCGGCCCTGTCCTCGACATCCCCGGTCTGCTCGCCGATCGAGTCGGTCGCGGTCGCCAGGTTCACCATCGTCTCTGTCTCGTCGGACAGGCGGATGACCGTCGGGCCCGTCCCCTGCTGCTCGACCGCGCGCAGCGCCGCGGCGCCGGTGGCGAAGTCGGGAAAGCGGAACGCCTCGTGCCGCACCACCTCCGGCACCGGATGGATCCGCACGCGCACCCGGGTGCACACGCCGAACGCCCCCTCCGATCCCAAGAGCCACTGCCGCAGGTCCGGGCCCGCGGCCGACGCCGGGGCCCGGCCCGCCTCGATCACGCCGACCGGAGTGACCACCGTCAGCCCGCTGACCATCTCGTCGAAGCGCCCGTACCCGGCGGAGCTCTGTCCCGAGGACCGGGTCATGGCGTAGCCGCCCAGCGTGGCGTAGGGGAAGGACTGCGGGAAGTGCCCGAGCGAGAAACCGTGCTCAGCCAGCAGTTCCTCGGCCCGCGGACCCGTGACGCCCGCCCCGAGGACCGCCTCCCCCGACTCGGGGTCGATCGACTCGAGACCGTCGAAATGGGCCAGGTCGACGCTCAGCACGGCCCTGTTCGTCCCGGTGTCCGGGTCCAGGCCGCCGACGACGGAGGTGCCGCCGCCGAAGGGGACGACCGCGACCTTCTCGGAGGTGCACCAGTCCAGGAGGGCGGCCACCTCGTCGTCGTCCCCCGGGGCCACCACCGCATCGGGGCAGTCCACGGCCGGCCTCGTCCGCCACGCCAACAGGTCGGGCGTCGACTTGCCGCGGGCGCGCGGAAGGCGCTGCGCGTCGTCGACCGAGACGTCGCCGGGGCCCACGATGTCGGCCAGTGCGGCGAGATCGGCGTCGGTCAATCGCGACGGCGAGGCGGTCACCGCGGACGGGTCGAACGTCCGCCCGGTCTCCGCGGTCACGCCGAGCACGTCGCGCAGCAGGGCGCGGATGCTCTCGCTCAGCTCCGTGGCCTCGGTGTCCGTCCCCCACCTGGACAGGTCCATCGGCGGTAGCGGCAGGCGGCCGGATCGGTGCTTGTCAGCGGGGTTCACGTCGCTCATACTGGGACACTAGAGCACGATCTGTTCCGCTCACGGGTTTTCGTCCGGTGTCCCGGCACCGACCCGCGCCCCGCGGGACCCGCCGCGAAGGAGGCCCGGTGACCGTTTCCTCCCCTTCGCGCCACACCACGCGGGACCGCGCGCTCACCGCCGCCCGGGCCGCGATCCTCGAGATCGGCCCCAGCCGCACCACGATGGTCGAGGTCTCGCGCCGATCCGGCGTCGGACGCACCACCCTCTACCGGCACTGGCCCGACGTCAGCGCACTGGTCGCCGACCTCCTCACCCGCGAACTCACCGGCGTGGTCGAGCGCGTCGGCCCGGACCTGCTGGAGGGCGCGGTCCACGATGCCGGCGAGTTGGCCCGCCTGCTGTGCGCGATGGCCGACGAGGTGCGCACCGACCCCCTGCTCGACGCGCTGCGCCGACACGAGAGCGGCATGCTCGCCGAGTACGTGTTCCGCCGGCTCGGCACGTCCCAGCACCGACTCATCGATTTCCTCCGCGACGTCCTCGCCCGCGCCATCGCGGCCGACGCCCGCCTCGCCGGCCGCGACCCCGACCGCATGGCCACCATGCTCTACCTCGCGGTCCAGGGCGCCGTGCTGTCCGCTCCACTGGCCGACCCGCCGCTCGACGCCGACTCGTGGCGCGCCGAGCTCCACCTGCTCGTGACCGGGTACCTGGGCCTGTGACCGGGCACGCGAAAGCGGACCACGGGCCCACCGCGCGCCCCGGGCCCACCGATGCGACGGCCCCGTCCACCGCGCTGTCCGCCGGTCGACGCGCGCGCGAGCTCGCCGAGCTGCGTGGCCGCTCCACTCCCGTGGACCTCATCGTGATCGGCGGCGGCATCACGGGCGCGGGGATCGCGCTCGACGCCGCCTCCCGCGGGCTCGAGACCGTGTTGCTGGAGGCCCACGACCTGGCATTCGGCACCAGCCGGTGGTCCTCCAAGCTCGCCCACGGCGGGTTGCGTTATCTGGCGACCGGCAACGTCGCGATCGCGCGCCGCTCGGCCGTCGAGCGTGGCATCATGCTCGAGCGCACCGCCCCCCACCTCGTGCGCCCGCTCGCGCAGGTGGTGCCCGTCTACCGCGACACCCAGCCGGTGGGGGCCGTGCTGCCGGGCCTCGGGTTCGTCGCCGGTACCGTGCTCTCCCGTCTCGCCGGGACGCGCGCCGACCGCCTGCCGGGCGCGCGGGTGCTGGGCCCGCGCCGGGTCGCCGAGTACGTGCCGGGCGTGCGCCGCGACGGCCTGCGGTTCGGCCACCTCAACTGGGACTGTCAGCTCGTCGACGACGCCCGCCTGGTCACCGCCGTCGCGCGCACCGCGGCCGGGCACGGGGCCCGGGTGATCACGCGGGCGCGGGTGCTGGAGGCGAGCGGCACGCGGGTCACCGTCCGCGACGAGCTCGGCGCGGGCGGCGCTGTCGTGGGCGGCGCGGGGGTCGGCGGCGCGGGGGTCGGTGGCGCGGCGCGGAGCGACGACGACAGCGACGGCGACGACGAGTTCACCCTCTCCGCGCGGGCCGTCGTGTCGGCGACCGGCGTGTGGGCCGGCCAGACCACTCCCGGCGTGCGCGTGCGTCCCTCGCGTGGCACCCACCTGGTCCTCGACGCGGCCGCGTTGGGCCATCCCGTCGGCGCCCTCACCGTGCCGGTGCCGGGTGAGACCAACCGCTTCTGCTTTGCCATCCCGGCCGAGTTCGGGCGACTGCACGTGGGCTTGACCGACGTCGACGCCCCCGGCCCGGTGCCGGACGTGCCGGAGTCGACCGAGGCGGAGATCGACTTCCTGCTGGATGTCGTCAACCGGGCGCTCGAGGTGCGGCTGACCCGCGACGATGTGCTGGGCACCTTCGCGGGCCTGCGCCCCCTGGTCGATTCCGGCGACGGCGACACGGCCGACCTCTCCCGCGATCACGCCCTGCTCACCTCGGACAACGGCCTCGTCACGATCACCGGCGGCAAGCTCACGGAGTACCGGCTCATGGCCGAGCAGGTGGTCGACCTCGTCGCGGGGCGTGCAGGACTCCCCGCCGGTCCGTGCCGGACCGCCGACCTCCCGCTCGTCGGGGCGCCGGGGCATCCCTTGGCCGCGGTGGCGGCCACCTCCGCCGGACTCCTCCCCGCCTCCCTGGTCGCGCGCTACGGCCAGGAGGCCGGCACCGTGGTGGCGGCCAGCCTGCTGGACCGGCCGCTGGAGGCGGTGGCCGAGGGCCTCGACGTCACCCGCGCCGAGTTCTCCTACGCGGTCACCCACGAGGGGGCGCTGACCGTCGACGACGTCCTCGACCGTCGCAGCCGCATCGGGCTGGTGGCCACCGATCGGGCCGCCGCCGAGCCGGTCGCCCGTCAGGCCCTCGCCGCGGGACGGGCCGCCGCGGACTGACTGCCGGTACGCCTTCCGCGCCTGTCGCGACCCGACTGGAGCCGACGGGCGCCGGGAGGCCCTAGTCGAATCTCCGGACCAGCTGCAGAAACTCCGTGCCGTAGTCGAGCTGGGTCTGCAGGTCGCGATAGCGGGCCTCCGCCTCCGAGCGGATCTCCTCGACCGTCGTCCGGGCCGCGTGCCAGTCGTCGAGCTCCACCGAACCCGAGCCGCGGCCCGCCGAGAGGACGTCCGTCGCCCGAAGGAACTGCCTCATGCGTTCCAACGAGAACCCCAGGGGCTTCATCCGCCGCACCAGGAGCAGTCGCTGGACATCCGCATCGGTGTAGAGCCGGAACCCACCGGCGGTGTGACCGGAGGGCACCACTAGGCCGAGCTCGTCGTAGTGACGGAGGGTGCGGATCGACAATCCGGTGATCTCGGCGACCTCGCCGATCTTGCGCACCGCGTCGTCCGACATCGTTCTCCTTGTGGGCTTGTTCACACTCATGGGCTCGGGGTCGCGCTCGGCCAACTCTACCGTTACGGTACATTCAGAATCTCCCGCTACGGGAGAGTCTGTCATGCCCCTACGTGGTGAGGAAAATTCTCCGTGACAGCTCCCGCGACCGCGCCCGGGGCCTCTCCCGCTCCCGGCGTCGCCGATGACGATCTGGCGCCCGTCGGTGTCCTCGCTTCGCTGAAGTACGCCTTCTCGTCGGCCCGGCGACTGCGCACCGAGGTGCTGGCCGGGCTGGTCGTCGCCCTCGCGCTGATCCCCGAGGCCATCTCGTTCTCCATCCTCGCCGGGGTCGACCCGCGGGTGGGGCTGTTCGCCTCGTTCACGATGGCAGTGACGATCGCCTTCACCGGCGGTCGGCCCGCGATGATCTCCGCCGCCACCGGCGCGATCGCCCTGGTCATCGCCCCCGTCGCGCGTGACTACGGGATGGACTATCTGGTCGCGACCGTTCTGCTGGCCGGCATCTTCCAGGTGGTCCTCAGCCTCATCGGCGTGGGCCGGCTCATGCGCTTCATCCCCCGCAGCGTGATGGTCGGGTTCGTCAACGCCCTGGCGATCCTCATCTTCACCGCGCAGATCCCGCACCTGCTCGGGGTGCCGTGGCTGGTCTACCCGATGGTCACCGTCGGACTCCTCATCATGGTGTTCTTCCCGAGGCTCTCGGCCGCGGTGCCCGCCCCGTTGATCGCGATCGTGGCCATCACCGCGGTCGTGGTGCTGTTCGGCTGGGCCATGCCAAACGTGCACGACCAGGGCGAACTGCCCGACTCGCTGCCGTCGCTGTTCTTCCCCGACGTGCCGTGGACCATGGAGACGCTCCGGATCATCGCCCCCTACGCCCTGGCGATGGCCCTGGTCGGACTCATGGAGTCCCTGATGACCGCCAAACTCGTCGACGACATAACCGAGGTGCGCACCGACAAGACCCGCGAGGGCTGGGGCCAGGGTGTGGCCAACATCGTCACCAGCTTCTTCGGCGGCATGGGCGGTTGCGCGATGATCGGCCAGACCATGATCAACGTCAAGCAGTCGGGCGCCCGCACCCGCCTGTCGACCCTCCTGGCGGGCGTCTTCCTGCTCATCCTCGTCGTCGCACTGGGCGACATCGTCGGCCTGATCCCCATGGCCGCTCTCGTCGCGGTGATGATCATGGTCTCCGTGGCCACCCTGGACTGGCACTCCATCCATCCCCGCACCCTGCGTCTGATGCCGCTCAGCGAGACGGTCGTCATGATCGTCACCGTGGCCGCCACCGTGATCACCCACAACCTGGCCATCGGCGTCGTCCTCGGCGTCCTCACCGCGATGGTCATGTTCGCCCGCCGGGTCGCGCACATGACGAGCCTGGAGAAGGTCTCGGAGCTCGACGTGAATCACGACGGCACCATCGACATCCGTACCTACCGGGTCCGCGGGGAACTGTTCTGGGCCTCCAGCAACGATCTGGTCTACCAGTTCGACTACTCGGGCGATCCCCAGCACGTTGTCATCGACCTGACCGAGGCCGACATCTGGGACGCCTCCACCGTGGCCACCCTGGATGCGATCAGCCACAAGTACGCGGCCAAGGGCAAGACGGTCGAGATCATCGGCCTCGACGGGGCCAGCCAGGAGCGACTGGAGAAGCTCTCCGGCAACCTCGGTGAGGGGCACTGACCTGACCCGACCCGGCCTGACCAGACCGTATCCTGGTCGACCGCACCCCGTTCCGGACCGAAAGGAGCGCTACCCGATGCACACCCTCCCGAAGCCGGGGAGCGCGCTGCGCCTGGCAGGTCTGATCCTGACCGCGGCCGTGATCACCGCGGTCATGGTGCGAGCCGCGACCGAGTTCATGCTGGACCTCCAGGTGTTCCAGGACGCCGGACGGGCCCTGCTGGCCGGGGCGGACCTGTACTCCGAGGGCTTTCCCACCCGCTCGGGCTTCAGGTTCATCTACCCGCCGTTCGGCGCCGTCGTCTTCCTGCCGCTGGCGCCACTCGGAGCCACTGTCGCCCAACTCGCCTGGACCGCCGCCACGGTGGTCGCGGTCTGGGCGATCCTGGCCATGGCCGCGTCCCGGCTCCAGCTTCAGGGCGCACGAACCCTGGCCCTGGCACTGACCGGCGTGGCGCTGCTGTTCGAGCCGGTCCGCGCGAACATCGGCTTCGGCCAGATCAACATCTTCCTGTTCCTCATGGTCACCGCCGACGTCCTGGGCTTCACTCCCCGCCGCGCCCGCGGCGTCTTGCTCGGCCTGGCCGCCGGCATCAAGATCACCCCGGCCGCGTTCGGCGTTCTGTTCCTCGTCCGTAGAGACTGGGCGTCCCTGGCACGGGCGGTTGGGACAGTCGCGGCCACGATCGGCCTCGGGCACCTCATCCGCCCGGCCGAGTCCTGGCATTTCTGGACCGCCGAGTTCTTCCTCACCGAACGGGGCGGCACACGGCACTTCGTCCCCAACCAGGCCCTGAGCGGCCTGCTGGCCCGGGCCCGGATCCCCGCCGAGCACCTCGACCCGCCCGTCTACGGCTTCTTCCTGCTCGTCGCCGCGGCAGCCACCTGGGGAGCCTGGCGACTGACCCGGGACAACCGGCCCGTCGACGCCCTACTCCTGGTCGCCCTCGGGGTCTTCATCGCCTCTCCGGTGGCGGTGACCCACCACTGGTCCGGCGTGGTCATCGCCATCCCGCTACTACTGACCGCCCGGCGCAGACCGGTCCGGATCGCGGTGGCGGTCCTGGTCCTCACCCACCTGATCGGCACGCACTACGCCTACGCGCTCACCGCGGTCGACCCAGCCGCCCACGTGCTGCAGTGGCTCATCGGCAACGCGCAGGGTGTGAGCGGAATCGCCGCGTTCGCGATGCTGCTCGGCGACGCCGCACTCGGCGACGCCGCTCTGGGCGGCGCCCCCGGGCGCCGTCAGCCGATCCGTTCGGGCGCCTGGAACTCGGCTTCGAACCTGTCGTAGGAGAAGGTGGCGAGGGCGCGGGCGCGGTCCAGCCCGAGTTCGCGAACGGCCTCGGCGAACCGCGCGACATCGGCGTCGCCGTCATCCGCGCCCGGCGCGATCGTCACGCGCGCGCCGCTCAGCGGACGCATCCGCCCACCCCGGGCGGTGGCCTCGGCCGTGACGCGCACCGGCTGACCGTCGAGGACCTGCACGCAGTTCATGGCGAGTGACTGGCTGCCGGGGATCGGGACCCCGACGCGGGTGTCCAGCCTGAGATCGACCCCGCCCGCGCCCGCCGACCCGACGGCCCCGAGGCGGGCATCGTCGAGCGCCCCGCCGGCGGTGCCGACCATGGCGCCCTTCCACTTGGGAAAGCCCCACAGCTCGTTGCCCGCCGCGAGGGTGAAGTCCTGGTCCACGGGCAATTCGTGGATGTGCACCAGCGTTCCGTGGCCCGGCACCTTGAGCTGGAAGGCCAGTCCCATTTCGTGGTACGCACCCAGGACGTTGCCCGGCACGTCGTGGTAGCGCACGTGGATCATGATCGCGGGGGTCCGGCCGCCGGGCAGTGCCACCGGCTCGGCGCCCGCGGCGTCGAGGACGGCGGACTGGCGGCCGGCGGCGATGAGCCGGCGGACGACGGCTGCCCGGGTGAGGAACGCCGCGCCGGAGACCGAGGCGGACACGACGGGGACCGGGAAGGTGATCTCGCGCCCGGCGACGACGCGGGAGGTGGGAGAGCTCATGGTGCGACGGTAGCGGTCGAGCGGGCCGGAATCATCAGTTTGCGCGGCTAACGATCGGGGCGGCGGGTCCGATATCACCTGTGTAGGCCAGCTCACGTCCCGCCGCCCGGTTCGCGGCGCGACCACCGATCCATCTGGAGGCACTCATGCTCAAGGCCATCGCCGACTTCTTCGCCCAATTCGATTACACCGTCGGCTCGTCCGCCGCCATCAACGCCGCGATCTCGGGCTCGTCCGCATTCATCGACCAGCAGTTCGGTTTCGACAGTTCGCTGGGGAACCTCGCCGTAAGCAGCATCGGCCGCGTCGGCGAGCCCCCCGCCTGACACGGCTCACCCTGACACGGCTCACCCGGGTTGGAGTCGGACCGCCCTGGTCCGACTCCGACCCGGCGGCTCAGTCCGTGGGGCCGGTCATATCCTGCCCGGGTTGTGCCACGTCCCGTGTACCACCTTTTCCCTTGTACTTCGGCCGCAGGAGGTTGGACGGCGACAAGATGTCATCGAGCTCCGCCGCCGACAGCAGCCCCATCTCCAGCACCACCTCCCGGACCCCGCGGCCCGACCGGGCGCACTCACGGCCGACCCGGTCACCGTTGTGGTGGCCGATGATCGGGTTGAGGTAGGTGACGATCCCGATCGAGTTCATCACGTTCTGGCGGGCCACTTCGACGTTGGCGGTGATCCCCTCCACGCACTTCTCGGTCAGCGTCTCGATGGCGTTGGTCAGCAGCGAGATCGACTCGAACATCGCCTGGGCGATCACCGGCTCCATGACGTTGAGCTGGAGCTGACCTGCCTCGGCGGCCATGGTCACGGTGACGTCGTTGCCGATCACCTTGAAGCACACCTGGTTGACGACCTCGGGGATCACCGGGTTGACCTTGGCTGGCATGATCGACGACCCGGCCTGCAGCTCCGGCAGGTTGATCTCGTTGAAGCCGGCGCGCGGCCCCGAGGACAGCAGCCGCAGGTCGTTGCAGATCTTGGAGACCTTCACCGCGGTCCGCTTGAGGGCGGCGTGGACATTGACGTAGTCGCCGGTGTCGCTGGTGGCCTCGATGAGGTTCATCGCGCCGGTGACCGGCAGTCCGGTGACGGCCCGCAGATGTTTGATGACGGCGCGACGATAGTCGGGCGGGGTGTTGACTCCGGTGCCGATCGCGGTCGCACCGAGGTTGACGTCGAGCAGCATCCGGGCCGCGGCGCCGAGGACGTGGAGTTCCTCGTCGAGCGTCACGGCGAAGCCGCCGAACTCCTGGCCCATCGACATGGGGACCGCGTCCTGCAGCTGCGTGCGCCCCATCTTGAGGACCTCGCGGAACTCCTCGGACTTGTCGTAGCAGGCCTCCCGCAGGGCGACGATCGCCGGCTCGAGCCGCTCCAGCGCGTGCCACAGGGCGATGCGGAATCCGGTCGGGTAGGCGTCGTTGGTGGACTGTGAACGGTTGACGTCGTCGTTGGGGCTGACGATGTCGTAGGAGCCCCTGGGGTGGCCGAGGCGCTCGAGGGCGAGGTTGGCCACGACCTCGTTGGTGTTCATGTTCACCGAGGTGCCGGCGCCGCCCTGGAACTGGCAGGAGGGGAACTGGTCCATGCAGCGCCCGTCGACCAGGATCTCGTCGCAGGCCCCGACGATCGCCTTCGCCACCGTCTCGTCGAGGACACCCATCTCGAGGTTCGCGAGCGCGGCGGCCTTCTTCACCATGACCATGCCGCGCACGAAGTCGGGGATGTCGCTGATGGTGGTGGCGGTGATCGGGAAGTTCTCGACGGCCCGGACCGTGTGGATGCCGTAATAGGCCTCCGCCGGGACCTCCTTGGTACCGAGCAGGTCATGTTCCACACGGGTCTGGCTCATTCGTCCTCCGCCTCTCGGGTCGCCTGCGGCCCACCCTAACCGCGCCGCACCCGACCTCGCGGCGATCCACCGGCGGGAAGGCCGCCGCTCTGCCTAGTGTGGTGGCATGTCGCGCACGACGACCTCCCGTCGCTCCCGAGCGTTCAACTCCGCTCGGGACATCCTGCGGCAGCTGTACCCGTCGGACGGGGTGCTGGGGAGCATCGTCGACCGGCGCGAGATGCCGCTGCCGCGCGGGACGTGGACGATCTTCGGGGTGGCGTTCGTGGGGTTCGCGACCCCGGTGATCGGATTCGTCGAGCTGGCCGAGCGCATCCGCGGCGATGCGGGCCTGCCCTTCGACCGGCCCGTCATGCTGTGGCTGCAGAGTCGCCATTCGCCGCGCAACACGCGCATCGTCCGGGCCGTCACCGAACTCGGCGGAGTCACTGCGGTGCCGTTGTTCGCCCTGGCCACCTCGGCGTATCTGGTCTCCGTCCGGGGCAGTCGCCGGCCCGCCGCACTGTTGACGGTGTCCCTGGTGGGGTCGACGATCATCAATTCGGTGCTCAAGGCCCTGTACCGGCGGGGTCGGCCCACGTTCTTCACCCACATCGTGGAGGAGAAGAGCTACTCGTTCCCCAGCGGTCACGCCATGGCGAGCGCGGCGTTGGCCGGGTGCGCCTGCGTCCTGGCCTGGCCCACGGCGTGGCGTTACCCGGTGATCGTCGGGTCCGCGGGGTACGTCCCGGCCATCGGCGTCACCCGCATGTACCTGGGTGTGCACTTCCCGAGCGACATCCTGGCCGGCTGGTGCGTGAGCCTGGCGTGGGTGGGCGAGGTGGCGACCATCATGTGGTTGATGGACCGCCTCGACGACTCGCCGACGCCGATGATCACCCGCCGGAGGTCGGCCCGCGAGGCCGTGGCGCCCGGGGTGTCGGGATGATGACGACGAGGCGCGCCCGGATCGAGCTGGGCCACGGCGACATCACCCGGATGGCCGTCGACGCGGTGGTCAACGCGGCCAACAGTTCCCTACTCGGGGGCGGCGGTGTGGACGGGGCGATCCACCGCGCGGGCGGGCCGACGATCCTGGCCGAGTGCCGGGAGCTGAGGGCGGGCCGCCTGCGCGACGGGCTGCCGACGGGACAGGCCGTCGCGACCGGTGCCGGAGATCTCCCCGCCCGCTGGGTCATCCACACCGTGGGCCCGGTCTACGAACGCACCGGTGGCGCCGAAGCAACGGGCGGCACGGGCGGCACCGGCGGCGGAGCGTTGCTGGCCGGCTGCTATCGCAATTCCCTCGCCGTGGCCGATGAGCTCGGCGCCCGCACGGTGGCCTTCCCGCTCATCTCCGCCGGGGCCTACGGCTGGCCGCGCGAGGACGCGATCCGCACCGCGCTCGGGACTCTCGCCGGCATCGACACCGAGGTGGAGTCCGCCACGCTGCTGCTGTTCGACGCAGCCACCCTGAGCTTGGCCGAGCAGTGCCTCGCCGAGATCCTGCCCCGCTGAACCGCCCCTCCCGGCCCGCCTCGCACTCCGATCCGCCCCGGCCAGATCCGCTACTCTCCCTCCGGATCCGCTATCCAATCCGACCAGCGGATCCGTATTCGGGATAGCGGATTTTCGGGGGGTGGCGGAGAGCGTGGTGGTCGAGAGCGGTGCGTCGGCCCGGGGTTCGGTCGCGCCGGACGGGCGGACGCGTGGCGTGCTCCCGGCGACGGTTCTGACGGAGGTCTGCGCCCCGTGGGTGGTGCTCACCGTCGGGTCGGTGCACCTCGGCCGGGCGGTGGGGTCGACCGGGTG
Organism: Dietzia sp. IBK-p2-15D; assembly: GCF_057773105.1. NCBI lineage: Bacteria > Bacillati > Actinomycetota > Actinomycetes > Mycobacteriales > Dietziaceae > Dietzia > Dietzia sp. IBK-p2-15D. Next base: position 42,681 of record NZ_JBYMTK010000010.1, on the reverse strand, counting down.
GGGGCTCGCGACCGCCGCCGGCCTGGGCATCGTTCCGCAGGCCGCGATCACCTGGCGGGTCCGACGGAAGACGCTGTCCGACCACCACGTCACCCGGCGGGAGGACCGCCCCCTGGTGATCGTCGGCATCGCCGGGTCGGTCGCGACCCTGCTGGTGGCACAGCACCGCCGCGGCGCCCCCGGCGAGTTGCGTCGCATGTCCCGGGCCGCACTGGTGGCGCTGGGCGTGGCCGGGGCCGCGACGCTCCGGATCAAGGTGTCGTTCCACACCGCCGTGTTCGCCGGGGTCGTCGCGGTGCTCGCCCGCGAACTCTCACCCCGCTACTGGCGACTGCTGGCCCTCGTACCGACGGTGGCCTGGGCGCGCGTGCGGATCAGCCACCACACCCCGACCGAGACCGCGCTCGGAGCGGTGATCGGCGTGGCCTGCGGATCCCTGGCCGGGGGCCGGACTCCGGCAGCCGGGTAGTCGTCGCCCCGGCCGTCGCTGTGGGCGGGGAGGTCGACAACAACGCCCGCCGCGCCGCGGGAGCCCTGACGGGGTCCTGCGGGACGGCGGGCGTGTCGAGCCGACGAGGCGGCCGGGCCAGCGGCGCGGCGCGAGGGGCCGCTGGGGCGAGGTCAGATGCGGTCGACCAGCAGCTTGGCGAACGCGGCCGGGTCGGACAGCGTGCCGCCCTCCGCGAGGACGGCCGCACCCGACAGCAGCCGGGCGGTGTCCGTAAGGCCGGGCGCCGACGGATCCGATGCGTACTGCTCGCGCAGTCGCTCGACCAGCGGATGCGTGGGGTTGAGCTCGAGGATCCGCTTGCTCGTGGGCAGCTCCATGCCCGAAGCGCGGTACATGGCCTCGAGCTGCGGGGTCATGTCGAACTCGTCGCCCACCATGCACGCGGCCGACTCGGTGAGCCGGTGCGACAGGCGGACCTGCTTGACCTCGTCCGACAGCTCCTCGCCCAGCCAGGTGAGCAGGTCGGCGAACTCGGCCGCGTCGGGCTCGTTCTCGCGATCCTCGCTCTCCGAGCCGATGCCGGACAGGTCCACGTCGCCCTTGGCCACCGACCGCAGGCGCTTGCCGTCGACCTCGCCGACCGCGTCCACCCAAACCTCGTCGACCGGGTCGGTGAGGATGAGGACCTCGACGCCACGGGCACGGAACGCCTCCAGGTGCGGGGAGTTCTCCACCGCCGCGCGGGACGTCCCGGTGAGGTAGTAGATCTCCTCCTGCCCGTCGGCCATCCGGGAGACGTACTCGGCGATGGTGGTGCCCACCTCGTCGTCGTCACGCTCGTCGTCGCGCGGGGTCTCGTCCGATCCGGACGCGGCGTCCCCGACGCCGGCCTGGGCGGGACGCGTGGAGGCGAACGTGCTCACGGCCAGCAACTGCTCGCGGGCGTCAACGTCCGCGATCAGGCCCTCCTTGAGGACGGCACCGAAGTTGGCCCAGAAGCTGCGGAACTCCTCCGGCCGGTCGGTCTTGATCTGTTCGATCGTCTGCAGCACCCGCTTGACCAGGCGCTTGCGGATCGCCCGGATCTGGCGGTCCTGCTGGAGGATCTCGCGGGAGACGTTGAGCGACAGGTCCTGGGCGTCGACGATGCCCTTGACGAAGCGCAGGAACGGCGGGACCAGCTCCTCACAGTCGTCCATGATGAAGACACGACGGACGTAGAGCTGCACCCCGCGTTTGGTGTCCGGGGAGAACAGGTCGAACGGCACCTGCGTGGGAAGGAACAGCAGCGCCTGGTACTCGAACGTGCCCTCCGCCTTGAGCGTGATCGTCTCCAGCGGCTCGTCCCACGCGTGCGAGACGTGACGGTAGAACTCGGCGTACTCCTCGTCGGTGACCTCCGAGCGGGGCCGCGTCCACAGCGCCTTCTGGGAGTTCAGCGTCTCCGTCTCGGTGACCGTGCCGGGAGCCTCGGGCGCGGCGTCCTCGGCGGCATCGTCTGCGCCGTCTCCGTCCGCACCGGCCCCGTCCGTCGACTCCGGCGCCGGGCGCTCGACGTCCATGCGGATCGGCCAGGCGATGAAGTCCGAGTAGGTGCGCACCACCCGGCGCAGCGTGTGCTCCTCGGCGTAGTCCGGAAGCGCCGCGTCCCCACCGGCCGGCTTGAGCTGCAGGATCACCGAGGTGCCCTGGGGAGCGTCCGGGGCGTCCTCGATCGTGTACGTGTCCTCGCCGCTCGACGTCCAGCGCGTCCCCACACTCTCGCCCGCCTTGCGGGTGACCAACGTGACGGTGTCGGCGACCATGAACGTCGAATAGAAGCCGATGCCGAACTGACCGATGAGGTCCGCGGTGGCCTGCTCCGAGACCTCACCGGACTCCTGCGCCGCCCGGGCCGCGGAGAGTGCCTCCCGCATCTGCCCGGTGCCCGACCTGGCGAGCGTGCCGATGAGGTCCACCACCTCGTCGCGGGACATGCCGATGCCGTTGTCGCGGATCGTCAGCGTCCGGGCGGCGGCATCCGGGATCAGCTCGATGTGCAGATCCGAGGTGTCCGCGCCGAGCGAGGAATCCTGCAGCGCGGCCAACCGGAGCTTGTCCAGCGCGTCCGAGGAGTTGGAGATGACCTCGCGCAGGAAGGTGTCCGGATTCGAATAGATCGAGTGGATCATCAGATCCAACAGCTGCCGGGTCTCGGCCTGGAACTCCCGGGTCTCTGCTGCACCGGAGGTCTGCGGGCTCATGGCGGGTATCGGTCCTTTCTCGTCACGGCTGAAGGGCTGGCGCGATCTGTTCACACCGTCCCAGTCAACCTAGTGTGAAGCCCAGACATTCCTGGAGGTGAGGTGCCCGTGACCCCGACCCCGCTGAGCCCGGAGGACCTCGCGGTCCTCGACCGGGCCACCACCCTGTTCGGCCGCGCGCTCGCCGGCGGACTCGACGGTGACTGCGAGGCCTGCCCGGGATGGACCCGCCGCGACTGCGCCAACCACGTCTTGGGCGGTGGACTGCGCTACGCCGCCTACTTCCCACGGCTGCCGGAGTCGGAGATCGAGTGGACCCGCACCGCCGACCACGCCGGTGAGAAGCCGATCCCCGCACTGCACCGCACGTCCGCGGGTCTGCGCAGGGAACTCGCGCGGGCCCGGGACGCGGACGCGATCGTCCAGCACCGGCTCGCCGAGATCCCGGTCCGCGACCTCCTCGCCCTGCGCGTCTTCGAACTCCTGGTCCACGCCCACGATCTCGACCCGCGGACGTGGGACTCGACGGAGGCGGAGGACCTCGCCGCCTGGACCCTCGACCACGCGCGGAGCGTGGTGGAGTTGATGCGGTCGTTCGACGTGCTCGCCGAGGCGAGCCCCGTGACGCTCGGCGCGGATTCGCGCGCCCGACTGCTCGCACTGTCCGGACGGCGCCCCTCCCCGGCCGGACCGGTCGGCGACGGCGACGGCGACGCCCAGAATTAACGTGACCGGCGCCGCAGACGGGTCTAGCGTTGCGAATACCGGGTAGCACCGGCACGCGGTCGCCCACGACGAGAGGCTCCGACATGGCCATGACCTGCGTCCCCTACATCTCTTTCCCCGCCAATGCGGCGGAGGCGTTCCCCTACTACCAGGAACTCTTCGGCGGGAAGCTCGAGGTGATGACCTACGACCAGTTCCCCTCCACCGAGGACTTCCCGTTCGACCCACCGCACGGTTCGGTCGCCCACGCGACCCTCGAGGCCCCCGGGATCAGCCTGACCGGCGGTGACGCCATGGGCGAGAGCCTCCCGCAGCCGCGCAGCGACGTCTACTCGTTCCTGCTGGGATTCGACACCGAGGACGAGGCCCGTGCGTTCCTGGACAAGGTCACCGGCAGCGGGGGCGAGATGGCGATGCCGTTCGAGGTCGCCCCGTGGGGTGACCGGTACGGGCAGGTCCAAGATCGGTTCGGCATCCGCTGGGACGTCGTCGTGCCGGGCACCGGCGACTGATTACGCACTGACCCGGCCAAGCCACCCTTATCCAGCGCTCGTGCTTGTTACCGTTCTGGCATGGAAATTTCTGGAGCAAGTGCCATCGTCACGGGCGGTGCGTCGGGAATCGGCGCCGCCGTCGTCCGTCAGCTCGCCGCCAAGGGCGCCAAGGTCGTCGTCGCCGATCTCAATGCCGAGAAGGGTGAGGCCCTGGCGAACGAGGTCGGAGGCGTGTTCGTCTCCGTCGACGTCACCAAGACCGACCAGAACGAGAAGGCCGTCGCCGCCGCTCTCGAGCTCGGTCCGCTGCGCTACCTCGTCAACTCGGCCGGCATCGGCTGGGCGCAGCGCACCATCGGCCGCGACGGTGAGTACTCGTCGGCCTTCGACATCGACTCGTTCCGCAAGGTCATCGACATCAACCTCATCGGCTCGTTCGACATGCTGCGGCTGGCCGCCACCAAGATGAGCACGCAGGAGGCCGACGAGGACGGCCAGAAGGGCGCCATCGTCAACATGGCCTCCGTCGCCGCGTTCGACGGCCAGATCGGCCAGGCCGCCTACTCCGCCTCGAAGGGCGGCATCGTCGGCCTGACCCTGCCCGTCGCGCGTGACCTGTCGGCCGCCGGCATCCGCCTCAACACCGTGGCGCCCGGCCTCATCGACACCCCGATCTACGGCGAGGGCCCGGACTCGGAGGCGTTCAAGGCCAACCTCGGCTCGAATGTCCTGTTCCCGAAGCGTCTCGGCTCGGGCGACGAACTGGCGTCCATGGTCATGGAGCTGCTCACCAACCCGTACATGAACGCGGAGACCATCCGCGTCGACGGTGGCATCCGGATGCCACCGAAGTAGCACGCCCCCGGAATCGACCACGCCCCCGGGCATCGAAAAGGACGTTCCGCGCACTCCCCTTTCGGGCGATGTGCGCGGAACGTCCTTTTCGACGGTGTGGGTCCTCGACGGTGCGGGCTTTCGACGGTGCGGGTGCGGGTCAGGCCTTCGCGCGGCGCTTCTTCATCCGGCCCTCGAGGTACACGGCGAACTTGGTGAGTGTGTAGTTGACGAGGATGAACAGGATGCCCGCCACGATGTAGGCGGGGACGGTGTTCGCGTACGCCGAGCCCAGGGTCTTGGACCAGTTGAGCAGCTCCAGGTAGGTGATGCCGTAGCCCAGTGCGGAGTCCTTGAGGACGACGACGAGTTGGCCGACGAGGGCCGGGAGCATCGCCGTGAGTGCCTGGGGGAGCTGGATTGAGCGCAGCACCTGCCCCGGGGTGAGGCCCACGGCCAGTCCCGCCTCGGACTGCCCCGCGGGCAGCCCGTGGACACCCGAGCGGACGAGCTCGGCGATGACCGCGCCGTTGTAGAGGGTGAGCGCGGTGACGACGGCGGCGAGCGGCGCGTGCTGGTTGGGCACGATGTCGGAGGTGGCGAAGTAGCCGAAGTAGGCGAAGACCATCATCAGCAGCACGGGCACGGAGCGGAAGAACTCCACGATCACGCTGCAGAACCAGCGCAACGGTGCGAACGGCGAGAGCCGCCCCATGCCGAAGAGCAGCCCGAAGACCACGGCGAGCACGATGGAGATCGCCGCCGCCGTGAACGTCCCCTTGAGGCCCGGGATGAGGTAGGACGTCCACACCTCGGGGTCGGTGACGAACGGTTCCCACATGAAGGCCTTGAGCTGGCCGGCCTTCTCGAACTGGAGATAGATGACGTAGGCGATGGCGACCACGAGGACCACGCCGACAGCGGTGAGGATCCTGTGCCGCAGCCGGGCCTTGGGGCCGGGTACGTCGAAAAGTACCGCCTGTGTGCTCATCGCTTCACCGACAGCTTCCGGGAGAGGGAGGTGGTCCACAGTCCGATCGGGAGGGTGAGGACCACGAAGACCATGGCGAAGAAGAAGAACGTCAGCAGGCTCGCGCCCTCGTTCTCCGTGATGACCTGGAGCAGGCCGGCGGAGTCCCCGACGCCGATGACCGCCGCGACGGTGGAGTTCTTGATCAGTGCGATGACCACCGACCCCAGCGGGGCGATGGACCCGCGGAACGCCTGCGGGAGGATGACCTCTCGCATGGACTGGCCGAAGGCCAGACCGATCGAGCGGGCGGCCTCCGCCTGCCCCACCGGGACGGTGTTGACGCCGGAGCGCAGGGCCTCGCAGACATACGCGGCGTGGTAGACGGCCAACATGATCGCGGCCCACCAGAAGGCGTTGCGGGCGAAGTCGTCCGAGACCGACAGCTGGAGGATGAAGGACAACCCCAGGATGCTGAAGACCATCAGCAACGTCAGCGGGAGGTTCCGGAACGTGTTGACGTACGAGGTACCGAGGCCGCGCAGGACAGCCACCGGGGACACGCGCAGGACGGCGATGATCGTCCCCAGGACCATGGCCCCGATGGTGCCCAGGACCGAGAGCTGGATCGTCACCCAGACCGCCCCGAGGACGTCGTAGTCGGCGAAGATGTCGCCCATGGTCCACCTTCCGTGGTGAGGTGCCCGCCCTCCTCCCCGCGCCGGTGGGTCGGCGCGGGGAGGGAGGCGGTGGTCGGCCGGATCGGGTGCCGATCCGGCCGGGTCGGATCAGATCAGGCGCAGGCCTCCGGCTCGGGCGGGTTGCCCTCGCCCGGGGTGAAGCCGGCGGCGCCGAGGTTCTCCTCGACGGCCGTGTCCCAGCTGCCGTCGGAGATCATCTCGCGGATGGCCTCGTTGATCTGCTCGCACATCTCCGTGTCGCCCTTGGCGATGCCGACGCCGTACCGCTCCTCGGAGAACGGCTCGCCGACCACCTTGAGCTGGCCCTGGTACTGGTCCTGGGAGGCGTACCCCGCGAGAATCGTGTCGTCCGTGGTCAGCGCGTCGACCGCATTGGACACCAGCGCCGAGACACACTCCGAGTACGTGCCGAACTCCTGCAGGTTCACACCCGGCACCTGCTCCTTGACCGTCTGGGCCGACGTCGACCCGGTGACCGAGCACAGACGCTTGCCGTCGAGGGAGTCGGGGCCGGTGATCGAGTCGTCGTCGGAGCGGACCAGCAGGTCCTGACCGGCGATGAAGTACGGGCCGGCGAAGCCGACCTTCTCCTTGCGGGAGTCGGTGATGGAGTAGGTGGCCACGATCATGTCGACCTGACCGGTCTCCAGCAGCGTCTCGCGCTGGGCGCTGGGGGCCTGCACCCACTCGATCTCGTCCTCGGGGGTCCCGAGCTTGTCGGCGATGTAGCGCGCCACGTCGACGTCGAGGCCGGTGTAGTCGTTGCCCTCCTTCAGCCCGAGTCCCGGCTGGTCGAACTTGATGCCGACCTTGAGCTGGTCCTCGCCGCCGCCATCGTCGCTACCGCACGCGCTCACGCCGAGTGCCAGGGCGACGGCCGCCGTGGCCGCTCCGATCCGTCGGATGTTCATGGGTTCTCCTCGTGGGATGGGTGGATGGGTCTCGTTCGGGTCCGCGGACGGGCCCGACTAGTTGGTGAGGATCTTGGACAGGAAGTCCTTGGCCCGGGAACTCTGCGGATTGGTGAAGAACTCCTCCGGGGTGGCCTGTTCGACCAACTCTCCGTCCGCCATGAAGATCACGCGGTCGGCCGCCTTGCGGGCGAAGCCCATCTCGTGGGTCACCACGACCATGGTCATACCGGTCTTGGCCAGCCCCGTCATCACGTCGAGGACCTCGTTGATCATCTCCGGGTCCAGGGCGGACGTCGGCTCGTCGAAGAGCATGACCTTGGGGTCCATCGCCAGCGACCGGGCGATCGCCACGCGTTGTTGCTGACCGCCGGACAGCTGCGCCGGGTACTTGGACGACTGCTCGTGGACACCGACCCGTTCGAGCAGTTCCATCGCGCGCTTCTCGGCCTCCGACTTGGACTGTTTGCGGACCTTGATGGGACCCAGCGTCACGTTCTCGAGGATCGTCTTGTGCGCGAACAGGTTGAACGACTGGAACACCATCCCGACGTCGGCCCGCAGTCTCGCCAGCGCCTTGCCCTCCTCGGGCAGCGGCTTGCCGTCGATGGTGATGGAGCCGCTCTCGAAGGTCTCGAGCCGGTTGATCGTGCGGCACAACGTCGACTTCCCGGACCCCGACGGGCCGATCACCACGACGACCTCCCCCTGCTCGATGGACAGGTTGATGTCCTTGAGCGCGTGGAAGTCACCGAAGTGCTTATTGACGCCTGAGATCTCGACGAGAGCCATGGTGGGATCATAAGCGTCCGATGAACGCTTGCCGTTCAACTCGGCAGTAGTTGCCCGCAGTTCGGGTTTCCCGGAACGGTCGACATGACGCTGATCGCTACGTACCGTTCTTACATGGCGATATCTGATGTAAGGGAATACGCCCATCTCTCCGCCGAGGACGTCGATGCCATCGGTGAGGAACTGGACGCGATCCGCCAGGAGGTCGTCGACTCCCTCGGGGACGACGACCGCCGCTACGTGCAGAACACCATCCGCCTGCAGCGCGGACTGGTGACCGGCGGCCGGGTCGTCCTCCTCTTCTCCGGGTACCGACCCGCGTGGCTGGTGGGCACCGGACTACTGGCGGCCGGGAAGATCATCGAGAACATGGAGCTCGGGCACAACGTGATGCACGGGCAGTGGGACTGGATGAACGACCCGGTCATCCACTCCAGCTCCTGGGAGTGGGACATCGTCGGCACGTCCGAGCACTGGAAGGCCACCCACAACTACCACCACCACAAGTACACCAATATCGTCGGCATGGACGACGACGTCGGGTACGGCGTGGTGCGGGTGACCCGCGACCAACCGTGGCACCCGGCGAACTCGCTCAACCTGGTGTGGAACACGATCCTCGCCCTCGCCTTCCAGTGGGGCGTCGGCGTCCAGCACCTGGAGATCGCGCCGGCGACGATCAACTCCTCCGGGCGGGCCGAGCGCAAGAAGCGGATCGGCCAGTTCCTCCGCAAGGCCCGGCGCCAGGTGGGCAAGGACTACGTGTGGTTCCCGCTGCTGTCGGGGCCCAACTGGAAGTCCACCATGAGCGCCAACATGACCGCGAACATCATCCGCAACCTGTGGTCCAACGCCGTGATCTTCTGTGGCCACTTCCCGGACGGCGCCGACAAGTTCACGCTCGACGATCTCGAGTCCGAGACGCAGGCGCAGTGGTACCTGCGCCAGATGCTCGGCTCCGCGAACTTCACCGGCAGCAAGCTCACGCACTTCATGTCCGGCAACCTGTCGTTCCAGATCGAGCACCACCTCTTCCCGACGCTCCCGTCGAACCGGTACGCGGAGCTCTCGGAGAAGGTCCAGGACGTCTGCCGGCGGTGGGACCTGCCGTACACCACCGGGCCGCTGTACAAGCAGTACTGGCAGTCCTGGCGCACCATCGCCAAGCTCTCGCTCCCGAACCGGTTCCTCAAGGCCACGCCGGACGACGCGCCGGAGACCCGCTCGGAGAAGATGTTCGCCGGCGAGCCGACGACCTACGACGACGCCGTGGGTCCGCGCTCCGGCCTGGTCACCGCGCTCAAGCACCACACCGACCCCGACCAGCTCCGCCGTCTGACCCGGACGGTCTGAGCGTGGCAGGCCCGGGACCCGGCGACCGGACCCCGAGCGTCGACGGGACGCATCGCCGACCCGACGGCGCGACCGACGCCGAGATCGAGGCGGCCGGGACCGTCGGCGAGGCGATGGAGTACATCGAGCGCGCCCGCGGACACCTGTACGACCTGCACCAGCTGATCGGCCGGGCGGACATCCTCTTCCAGGAGGCCGCCGACCAGCTGGACGATGCCGGCCGGTCCGAGCTCGCCGCGCGCATCCGTGAGGAGATGGTGGGGGTCAACGTCCTGCACGGGCGCTGGACGTTCCAGATCGTCGAGGAGTTCGACGACGGGTTCTGGAGCACGGCCCGCGCCCTGGACAGTGCGGTGCGCGACGAGCTCACCGGAGGACGACGGCATGTCCACGAGGCGGAGATGAAGGAGGCCAACCGGACCGGCGGCCGCCGGGGGCACGAGGCCACCCCGCAGGATCGCAACTAGGTCCCGCGGACCGCCAGCCTGCCACCCGGGTACACGGCCGCCGACTCGCCGCCCGGGTCGTCAGCCGGTGCGGTGGCGGCCGGAGATCCTGTGCCTCTCGGCCTCGGTGAGTCCGCCCCACACTCCGTAGAGTTCACCGGAATTGAGGGCGAACTGCCGACAGGTATCGAAGACCGGGCACGTGGCGCAGACCGACTTGGCCTGCTCCTCCTTCTTGCGCCGCTCCCCCTTCGACTCCTCCTCCAGGCTGTAGAACAGGTCTTCGTGCCCGATGCACGCGGCGTTGTCACGCCAGGACCAGAAGTCCGAGGTGGGTTCGAGGTTCCTGTATCTCGGCATTCATCCTCCGTCCCTGCGCCTCGCGAAGTGCCCTGCCTCGAGCCCTGAGAGTTCGTCGTTCGCAGTCGATGACGCAATACTGTCAGGGTTCCGGGGACGTCGCGCCGCACTTTCGGGGTCGTGAGATGAAGTATCGCCCCGGGGACGGCATGTGTGCAGCAGTTATCAGCCTTCGTGATGGCATCGTGAGAAAACGCCTAGGCGTGGTCCGGGTGGCGTGGATCACCCGAAAAGGGGCCTACTTCGTCGTCGTCGCCGTCGCCCGGATGACCTCTGCGGCGCGGTGTGCCGCCCCGTCCACCCCCCACCACGATCTGATCCCGGCGGCCTCGCCGTCGAGGGCGCGGTCCACCTGCGCGCGCACCTCGCGCGCGACCGCCGTCGGACCGTCGCCGTAGCGCAGGACCGACGCGCCGGGGATCGAGGCCAATGCCTCGGCGGTGGCGTCGTGTTCGCCGTACTCGTGCTTACCGGGGACGACGACCAGCGGCACATCGGCGCAGGCCGCGTCGGCGACGGACGCCTGTCCCGCGCCGGTGACCACGACGTCCGCGGAGCTCAGCGCCGGCCAGGGATCCTTGTGCCACTCGCCGTCGGGCCCGCCCAACTCCAGCCAGTCCGTCACGCCCAGCTCCGCCGCGGTGGTCCGTACGGCGCGCCAGAAGCGGTGGTCACCGCCGGTACCGGAGGCGTTGAGGTGGACGACACGGGGACGACGACGAGCCCGCGGCTCGCGTCCGCGTCGCTCGAACCGGGAGACGCCGCCGATCTCGCTCACCCGTTTCTCCGCCCGCGCCACGGCCTCCCGGTGCACGCCCGGCGGCCAGGCGGCGATGAGCCTCTCGGCGGCCCGGCACCGCAGCAGATGCGGTTCGTCGTCGCGCACGCCCGGGGGCAGGGTGCTCACCATGGGCGTGCCGGTCATGCGGGCGGCCAGCGACATCGCCGGGGAGCCGTCGACCCACAGCGCGCGGGGGCGTTCGCGGTCCATCCACGCCACGGCGGCACGACGGGCGGCGAGGGTGATCTCGTCCCGCGCCGGCGGTCCGGCCGGGTGCGCGGCGGCGGGCCCGGTCCGTGCGTCCGGCTCCGTCGGAAGGTGGACCACGCGGGTCCCGGGGGGACGCTGGGTGTCGTCGAAGGGGCCGGTGACGAGCATCGTGACCTCGTCGCCCCGGTCGCGGAGCGCGGCGACGACCGGCAGCACCCGGTGCAGGTGCCCCCGTCCACGGTTGTGGACGTACACGCCGATCATCGCCCGGTCGTCCCTAGGCCGACCCCCGGGCGGCGCCGACGATGGCCTCGCAGAAGGCCGGGAGATCGTCGGGCCGGCGGCTCGTGAAGACCCCGTCGTCACTGACGAGTTCGGAGTCGACCCACTCCGCGCCGGCGTTGATCAGGTCGGTCCGCAGGCTCGGGAAGGAGGTGACCTTCCGGCCGCGCACCACGTCCGCCTCGATGAGGACCCACGGCGCGTGGCAGATGGCGAACACCGGCTTGCCGGCCTCGACCATCTCGCGCACGAGGGTCACCGCGTGCTGGTCCCCGCGCAGGGCGTCCGGGTTGGCGACGCCGCCGGGCAGGACGAGCACGTCCACGTCGGCCGCGGAGATGTCCGCACTCGTGCGGTCCACGGGCCGGGTGCCGGCCGGGCTGAGGTGATCGACCAGCCCGACCTCGCCGTCCTCCGTGCTGACGAGGACCGGGCGGAGGCCGGCGTCGGAGACGGCGTCCCACGGTTCGGTGAGCTCGACGCGCTCGATGCCCTCGGAGGCCACGAGGAAGGCGACGGTCCGGGTATCTGTCCCTGCATCCTGTGTCTCTGTCATGACCCCGATCGTGAGGTCCTGCCCGCCGCGCCGCAACCGGTCCGCCGACGGTGGACCCGGGTGCTCCGGTCCGGCACGATACGACCATGGGCAGACGAGATCGGATGGACCGCAGAGGACGTCGCGACGGTAGGCGCGGTGGGTGCGGGTGCGGGTGCTCGCTGCTCCTGCTTCTGGCGGGTCTGGTGGTGGCCGCGGAGTTCGGCGCCCGCTGGTACCTGTCGGACCGGGCCGAGCGCGAGGCGTCGGCGGAGCTCGGGGCGCCGGTGTCCGTGGAGTTCGGGACCAGCCCCGTGTTGTGGGACCTGGCCACGCAGCAGGCCGTGGGCACGGTCCGCCTGACCTCCCCCGGTGACGCCACCGTGCCGCGGATCGACGTGACCGGCTACTCCGTCTCGCAGGTCGACGGCGGTATCCGCGCCGAGTCCGCGGACGGCACCGCCACCCTCAGCGCCGATCAGCTCGCGGCGGCCGCGGCGGAGGGCAACCCGGCGGAGGGCTCGCCGGTCGCGGGCATGACGGAGGTGCGTTCGGTGCGCCCCGACGCCGCGGCAGGGTTGCTGCGCGCCGACATCGGCGGCATCGCGGAGATCGGGGTGCAGCCCGGGGTGAACGACGGGCAGCTCACGCTCACGCCGCAGCAGACCTCGCTGCTGGGCTTCCCGCTGCCGGACGGGCTGTTCTCCGGCATCACCGGCACCGTCGACACGACCATGGCCTCACTGCCCGAGGGCGTGGTGATCGAGGACGCGCGCGTGGTCGACGACGGCCTCGAGGTGATGCTCGGCGGGCGTGACGTGGTGCTGCGCTAGGGGTAGTCAGTCGGTCGCCGGCGCGCACAGCCGCGTGGGCTCGGTGCGGCCGCGCACGACCTCGGACCCGACCTGCTGCCAGCGGCCGCGCTCGGCCTCCGCGGCGGCGTCGGCCGCCACGCCGGAGGCCAGCACCAGTCCGGGCTGCTCCTTGGCCAGCTCGCACAGCCGCGAGGCCTCGTTCACCGCGTCGCCGATGACGGTGTACTCGAAGCGGTCGTCCGAGCCCACGTACCCGGCCACGACGTCCCCGTAGGACGCCCCGATGCCGGCGCGGCAGTCCGGCACCCGCGCGGGCAGGCGCTCGGCAAGCACCCGCGCGCAGGCCAGGGTCGCGGTCGCCGGGTCCGCCATCGACCGGGGCGCGCCGAACACGACGAGCGCGGCATCGCCGAGGAAGCTGTCGACGATGCCGTCGTATTCCTCCACGGTCTCCACCACCACGGAGAAGAACCGGTTGAGCACGTCCACCACCTCGCCGGCCTCGGACCGCACGGCCATCTCGGTGGAGCCGATGAGGTCGACGAACACCACCCCGACGCGGGAATCGCGCCCGCCCAGCTCGGGATCGTCGAGCTCCGCGGCCTCCGCGACGTCGCGACCGACGTGACGGCCGAACAGGTCGCGCAGCCGTTCGCGTTCCTGCAGCCCGGCGGCCATCCGGTTGAAGCCACGCTGCAGTTCGCCGAGCTCGGTGGCGTCGTAGACCACCACCCGCCGTGACAGGGTGCCGTCGCTGATGTCCTGCATCGCCCACCGGACGCTGCGCAGTGGGGCGATCATCGAGCCCGTCGCCAGGGAGATGAGGAGGAAACCGGCCAGGAGGGACGTGGCGCCCAGGACGATGACGACGACGGCGAGGCGTTCCAGTGACAGGGCTCGGCCCGCGAGGGTGTAGATCGCGACGATGATCAGGCCCGTGATGGGCACCCCGCTACCCAGGGCCCACGCCACCCGGAGCCGCGTCATGGCGCCGAGGAGCCGGGTCCGCGGCGCGCGGCCCGTGGACAGTGCGACCGCCGCCACGGGCCGCAGGCCGAAGTCGGCGAGCAGGAACGCGGCGCCGCACACGACCATCCCGGCGAAGACGATCGTGAACCCGACCACCGGGATCGAGGACGGGTCGACCACGCCGTACGCGGGGGTGACCACGGCCGCGCCGAGCAGCCACAGGAACGCCTGGATGACGGTGACGCGGCCGGGCAGGCGCAGCGTCGCGACCCGCTCACGATCGGTGGGGTCCCGGCCGTCGAGGAACCACCGGACCCGGCGGTAGACGGCCCCGGTCACCCAGATCGTGCCCACGATGATCGCCATCGTCACGTAGACGGGCACCACGATCACCGAGGGGACGAGGAACTCCCGCGACAGCACCGCCGGGCCCGGCAGCACGAAGAAGACCAGCACCACGGCCACCGCGACGCCCACCAGGTTGGAGGCGAGCAGGGTCAGGAGCAGCAGGATCCGGACGCGCCACGCGCGCAGGCGGGCGGACTCCTCCTCCCGGCCGAGAAGCACAGACCCCAGTTCCGGTCGACGCAGCAGGGACAGGTCTATTCGCACGCCTCGTATCGTGCCACCACGGGGAGGCGATCGTGATGCCCTCGTCACACCCGGGCCGCGGGGCTGGGGTGTGGGGCCCGCTACGCGTAGGGTGGTCCTCGGACGGCCCGCACCACTCTTGCCTCGGGCCGTGCGGTTGTCGACCTCCCCGTGGTCGCGCACCGGGCGCATCGCTCATCGAAGTGGATGCGACTCCCCGCGAGCGCGCCGGGCAAGACGCCATTCTCTATGTACGGAGCCTTCTCCCTTGTCACGTTCTTTCGCCGATCTCGGCGTTCCTTCCCCCCTGCTCGACGTTCTCGGCAGCGCGGGGATCACCACCCCCACCCCCATCCAGTCGGCCACGCTGCCGGACGCCCTGACCGGCCGTGACGTGCTGGGCCGCGGCCGCACCGGCTCCGGCAAGACCTACGCGTTCTGCATCCCGCTGGTCGCCCGCCTCGCCGCGTCCGGCGGCCGCCGCGCCCGCAACTCCCCGCGTGGACTGATCCTGGCGCCGACCCGTGAGCTCGCCCGGCAGATCAACGAGACCCTCGAGCCGCTGGCGAACTCCATGGGCCTGAAGACCACCGTCATCTTCGGCGGCGTCTCCCAGGGCCGTCAGGTCGAGGCGCTCAATCGTGGCGTCGACATCGTCGTGGCCTGCCCGGGTCGTCTCGAGGACCTCATGGGGCAGAAGCACTGCCGCATGGACTCGATCGAGATCAGCGTGCTGGACGAGGCCGACCACATGGCCGACCTGGGCTTCCTGCCCGGCGTCACCCGCATCCTCGCGGCGACCCCGTCCGGTGCGCAGCGACTGCTGTTCTCCGCGACCCTGGACTCCGGCGTCCAGAAGCTGGTGACCAAGTTCCTCACCGACCCCGTGGACCACTCGGTCGACGACGGCACCGCCACCTCCGGCCCGACCGCCCACCACGTGGTGCGCGTCGACGCCGACGACCGCGTCCGCGCCCTGGCCGACCTCGCCGTGGCGCACCCGCGGACCGTGATGTTCACCCGCACCAAGCACGGTGCCAAGCGTCTGGCCAAGCAGCTCACCGGGCGCGGAGTCGTGAGCGTGGACCTGCACGGGAACCTGTCGCAGAACGCCCGCGTGCGTAACCTCGACGCGTTCTCCTCCGGGCAGGCGACCGTGCTCGTGGCCACCGACATCGCCGCCCGCGGCATCCACGTCGACGACGTCGGGCTGGTCGTCCACGCCGACCCGCCGGCCGAGCACAAGGCCTACGTCCACCGCTCGGGCCGCACCGCCCGCGCCGGCGCCATCGGCACCGTCGTCACCGTCGCCACCTCCGACCAGGTGCGCGAGGTGCGGTCGCTGCTGCGCGCGGCCGGGGTCACCGCCGGCGAGATCGAGCTGCCCATCGGGGCCGATGCCGCCGTCGCGTTGGCCGACGCCCCCGAGCCGCCCGCGCACGTGCCGTCCGACGACGGTGCCGAGGGCCAGTCCGTCCGCGGGCAGGCCCGTCGCAGCCGTGGCCAGGGCCGTCAGAATCAGAACCAGCAGCGTCAGGGCCGCGGTGGCGGTCACGGCCGTGACGGTGAGCAGAGCCGCGGTGGCGGGCAGGGTCGCGACGGCGCCGGCCGCGGTGGTTCGGAGCGCGGTGCTTCGGAGCGCGGCGGTTCGGAGCGCGGTGGTTCGGAGCGCGGTGGCCGCGATCAGCAGGGCTCCGGCACCGGCGGCGCTCGTCGTCGTCGCCCCCAGACCGCCGACGCCCACGGTGCGCCCCGCCAGGGCTCCGCACGTCAGGGCTCCGGCACCCGGGGCTCGGGCGGCCAGCGCTCGGGCGGCCAGGGTTCCGCGACCCAGGGCTCCGGCGCCCGCCAGTCGGTGGGCCAGGCGGCCGGGCGGCCCCGCAGCGACCAGCGTCGCCGCTCCACCCGCACCGCCGGCTGACCTGAGGGGAGCCGCCCTCCCCTCCCCTCCCGGAAATCCGCTACTCGGAATCCGGATCGGCTACTCCAATCGGACTAGCCGATCCGGATTTCGAATAGCGGATTTTGGCGTGGGGCGCCGGTCAGCCGAAGACGGTGATGGTCTGCCGGCTGATCGCCACCAGCTCACCGTCCGGCCGCCACAGCATCGCGTGGGTGTGCGCGTAGCCGTCGCGGGCGGCATCGGTGGCGGCGGCGTAGCCGAGGATCGACTCGGCCGGGAACGCCTCCGGGCGCACCTCGGCGATCAGCTCCAGCGTCCACGTCAGGCTGCTGCCGGGCGCGAACCCGTCGAGCATCTGGATGGGAGCCGGCGGCCACGCGTCGGCCAACACCACCAGGTGCTCCTCCTCGAACCGCTCCGGGGCCTCGCGCAGTGACGCCCACCCGGACAGGTCGGCCGTCTCGGAACCGGAGAACGGCAACTGGCCGCCGACCTGCCGCAGCTCGACGAACTGGTAGAACTCCGGCGTCAGCTTCTCGATGTAGGGGAACGCCTCGATCGCCGTCGGATCGCCCAGCGCCGGCATCGGATGGGCGGGCGAGACCGAGATCGCCGACTGCCGGTGCTTGCCGAACGCGGCCAGCGCGGTCGCGACGATCGCGCCCTCCTGCCGAACGGTCGCCTGGCACTGGACGACGTTGGAGCCCACGCGCAGGATCTCGGCGTCGACCTCGACGGGGCCGGTCGTCGCGGGACCGATGAATGACACGGTGATCGACCGCAGCGGGTGGACGACGGGGGCCGAGCCGTCTCCGGTGTCCCGACTACGCAGGCACCCCTTCATGGCGGACAGCAGCAGGGCGCCGGTCAGGCCCCCGAAGATCGCCCTGCCCTGTGTCCATCCCTGCTCGACCTCGACGGTCCCGCCGCGTGCAGCGGCCTCCAACATGCTCGTCAGCGACATGCGGTCATTCTGTCACCGGGGGTCAGCGGCTCTGGTGGGTGCGTCCCTTCCGGACCCCGGCCAGCGCGGTGGCCAGGCCGGGCATGCGCGGCCCGAGGGCGAACATCTTCTCGCTGCGGGTCTCCGGGGCGTTGTCGGCGGTGCGGCGCAGGAAGCGGTCCGGCAGTGACAGCCGCGCGATGGTGCGCCACGACTGCAGGTACTGCTTCCACAGCGGCCCGCTGACGTACGGCAGGTCGTATCGCTCGCACAATTCGCGGACCTTGAGCGAGATCTCCGAGTACCGGTTGGACGGCAGGTCCGGGAACATGTGGTGTTCGATCTGGAACGACAGGTTGCCGGACATGAGGTTCATCGCCGGGCCGCCGTCGAGGTTGGCGCTGCCGAGCATCTGCCGCAGGTACCACTCCGCCTGCGTCTCGGTCTCGATGTCGTCCATCGTGAACTTCTCGGCACCGTCGGGGAAGTGCCCGCAGAAGATCACGGCGTTGGTCCAGATGTTGCGGATGATGTTGGCCGTGATCGTGGCGGTGAGGGCCTGGCGGCCACTCGGTCCGGCGAGCACCGGGAACAGGATGTAGTCCTTGAGGATCTGCTGGCCGGCCTTGCGCAGGAATGCGCGGGCTCGGCGGCGGTCGGCCGGGGACGCCTCGCGGTCGAACGCGTCGGCCGTGTCGACCGCCTGCAGGCCGATCCCCCACTCGAAGCCGAGCATGAGGACGGCGTTGACGAGGACGTTCCCGGCGAACCGGGGCTCCCAGGGGATGTCGCGGGTCACGCGCAGGACACCGAACCCGACGTCGTCATCGACGCCGACGATGTTGGTGTACTTGTGATGTAGGTAGTTGTGGGTGTGCTTCCAGTCGGCGGAGCTGCCGACGAGGTCCCATTCCCAGTTGGTCGAGTGGATCTCCGGATCGTTCATCCAGTCCCACTGGCCGTGCATGATGTTGTGGCCGAGTTCCATGTTCTCGAGGATCTTGGCCACGGCGAGGGTGCCGGTCCCGAGGGCCCACACGGTGCGGTTGCGGGCGCCGAAGTACAGCAGCGCGCGGGCACCGAACTCCAGGCCTCGCTGGAGTTTGATGATGCTGTGGATGTAGCGGTAGTCGCGCTCCCCCCGGGAGGCGATGATCTCGGCGCGGACAGCGTCGAGCTCCCGCCCGAGCTCCTCTATCTGGTCGGAGCTGAGGTGGGCGTATTCGCCGACATCGGAGATCGCCATACATCCAGGATAGGCCGGTTCGGGTGCCCGCGGCTACGGCTGCGGGTCCGGCAGCCCTGCTTTCGTGATCAAGGGCACCCGATCCGGCACCGTCAGTCACTCCAGGCGCGCCGCAACACTTCCAGGGAGCCGTGGACCCGCTCGACCGTCGATCCCACCGGCGCGATCATGAGTTCGTCGGCCCCCGCGATGCGCGCGAAGTCGGTGAGGTACTCGCGGACCGCCGGCCCGTTCCCGACCGCCGTGTAGTGGATCATGTGCAGGATCTGGCGACCGCCGGCGGACTCCATGATCATGTCGAGTTCCTCGTCGGAGAACTCGCGCCCGCGGCCGGCCATGAGCTTGACCCGCTGGCGGCGGTACCAGTGCAGTTCGAGTTCGGCTCGCTCGATGTCGTCGTCGGCCACCACGTTGACGGCGGCGATCATGTACGGCTCGGCCAGCTGCTCGCTGGGCTGGAAGCGCTCGCGGTAGACCTGCGAGGCCTGCTCGAGGGCGTCGGGCGCGAAGTGCGAGGCGAACGCGTACGGCAGCCCGTAGGCGGCGGCGAGCTGCGCGCCGAACAGGGACGAGCCCAGGATGTACAGCGGCACCTTGGTGCCCCGCCCGGGAATGGCGGCGATCCCGCGCGTGCGGGCGAAGTCGGAGGGCGAGTCGCCGAGGAACGCCTGCAGCTCGCGGACGTCGTCGGGGAAGTTCTCGGCCGCCGACGGCTCGCGGCGCAGCGCACGCAGGGTCTGCGGGTCGGTGCCGGGGGCGCGCCCCAGGCCGAGGTCGATGCGTCCGGGGTGCAGCTCGGCGAGGGTGCCGAACTGCTCGGCGATCACGATCGGCGAGTGGTTGGGCAGCATCACGCCGCCGGAGCCGAGCCGGATCCGCTCGGTCTGCGAGGCGATGTGCGCCATGAGTACCGCCGGCGCGGAGGAGGCGATGGACGGCATGTTGTGGTGCTCGGAGTACCAGACCCGCTCGTAGCCCAGTTCCTCCGCCTTCTGCGCCAGCGCCACCGAATCCTGCAGTCCCTCCCCGATGCTCTGGCCGGGGCGGACGGTCGCGAAGTCGATGACGGACAGGGGCAGGGCAGTACCGGACTGGGGGGAGCTGGTCTCGGGGGAGGTCATGCCCCGTGCAACCCGGGCCCCCGGCACGCTATTCCTGTTGGCGGCGGGGCGGGGGCGGCAGACTGGGGGGCATGTCCCCCGCTGCTGACCGCGCCGCCGACCTCGCCCGCCTCGTGTCCGTGATGCGCGAGACCGGCCCGCTCGTGCACTGCCTGACCAACTCGGTGGTCCGGCAGATCACCGCGGACGTGCTGCTCGCCGCCGGGGCGGCGCCCGCGATGGTCGACCACCCCGACGAGGCCTCCGACTTCGCCGCCATCGCCTCCGGCGTACTCATCAACGTCGGCAACCCGACGGCCGAGCAGGTCGAGGGCATGCACGCCGCGATCGCCTCCGCCCGCGCCGCCGGCACCCCGTGGGTGCTGGACCCGGTGGCGGTCGGCGGTCTGGTCCTGCGGACGGGGCTGGCCACCGACTGGCTGGAGGCCGGGCCGGCCGCGATCCGGGCGAACGCGTCGGAGACCATCGCGCTCGCCGGCACGGGGGCGGGCGGCCGGGGCGTGGATTCCACGGAGGATGTCGTCGCCGCCGAGTCCGCTGCCCGGGACCTCTCGGCCCGGTCGGGGGCCGTGGTCGCCGTGACGGGGCCGCGGGACCTCGTCGTCACCCATCACCCCGGCCACCGCGGCGAAGCCGCGCCTCCCACCCGCACCACGTGGGTCGAGTCGGGTCACCCGCTGCTGCAGAAGGTCATCGGCACCGGCTGCGCCCTCGGCGCGCTCACGGCGGCCTATCTCGGGGCGGCGCGGTCGGCCGGGATCGCGGACCACGACGCGGTGGTCGCCGCTCACGCCCACGCGGGCGCCGCGGGGACGGTCGCCGCGCGCGCCGCCGCGGGCCCGGGCAGCTTCGCGGTGGCGTGGCTCGACGCCCTGTACACGCTGACCCCGGAGGAGATCGCGGGCCTGGTCACGGTGTCGGAGGCGTGAGCGGCGCCGGTGTCGACTGGCGGCTCTACCTGGTGACCGACCCCCACCTGGGCGGCGGGCGCGACGCGGTGCCGTGGATCGTCCACGAGGCGGTGCTGGGCGGGGTGGGTGTTGTCCAGGTGCGGGACAAGGAATGCGACGACGACGAGTTCGCCACACACGCCGCCGCCGTCGCCGAGTCCGTCGCGAGGGCGTGCACCGAGACGGGCCGTGACGTGCCGGTGTTCGTCAACGATCGTCTCGACGTCGCGCGGGAGCTGGGACTGCACCTGCACATCGGCCAGCGGGACGTGCCGTTCGCGGCGGCCCGCGCGGCGCTGCCGGACGGGCTGATGCTGGGACTGTCGATCGAGTCGGACGCGCAGTTGGCCGCGGCGATGGCGGGACCGGGGCCGGCACCGGACGTGATCGGGGTGAGCCCGGTGTGGTCGACGGCCACCAAGACCGACACCGCCGCCGCGCTCGGGCCCGAGGGCGCGGACCGGTTGGCTCGGGCCGCGCACTCGTACCGCCGACCCGGGGGCGTCCCCGGCGACGCCGACGCGGGCATCCGCGCGGTGGGGATCGGCGGGGTCACGCCCCTGACCGTCGCGCGGTTGGCCGCCACCGAGCTGGACGGGGTCTGCGTGGTCTCGTCGATCATGGCCGCCCAAGACCCGCGGGCCGCGGCCGCCGACCTGCTCGCCCGCTGGGACGCCGCCCGCCGCTGATCCGAGGCGCGCGTGCAGGGGCCGGGCGCGGGTGCGGGATGCGGGCCCGGGGCGCAGGTCCGGCCCGGCCCTCGGGGCGCGCGGCGCTCGTTACCTCTTGCGCTCGGAGAAGTCGGCGAATCGCTCCAGGTCGCGGACGTGGCCGGACACGATGATGACGTCGTCCGGGCCGATGATGGTCTCCGGCTGGGCGTACTGGAACGGGCTGCCCGGGGCCTTGATGCCGACGATGTTGACCTTGTGGCGCTTGCGCGGGTGGCAGTAGTCGATCGACTTGCCGATGACGTCCCGCGGTGGCCGCATCTTGACGATGGCGAAGTCCTCGTCGAACTCGATGAAGTCCATCATCTGGTTGGCCACCAGGTGGGCCACGCGGACGCCGGCGTCGTGCTCGGGGAACACCACGTGATCGCATCCGATGCGGGTGAGGATCTTGCCGTGGGCCTGGTTGATCGCCTTGGCCCAGACCTGGTCGATCCCCAGGTCCACGAGGTTCACCGCGACCAGCACGGACGACTCGATCGAGGTGCCCACGCCGACTACCGCGGTGGAGAAGTCCTGGGCACCGAGCTGCTGGAGCGCCTCGAGGTCGGTGGCGTCGGCTTCCACCACGTGGGTGAGGGAGTCGGCGTACCTCTGGACGAGTCCGTGATCGCGTTCGACCGCGAGGACCTCCCGGCCCTGGCCGACGAGTTGGGTGGCGAGGGAGACGCCGAACCGGCCCAGGCCGATGATGAGGACTGGGGACTGGCGGCGGGTGCGATCAGCCAATGATCGGCCTCTCTGTGGGTAGGCGATACCTGGTCCGCTTTGCTCGCATGGTCAGCGCGGTGGCGAAGGTGATGATGCCGACTCGTCCGGCGAACATCAGCCCGGACAGAAGGTACACCCCCGCCGGCTCGAGTTCAGCGCTGAGACCTGAACTCAACCCGCAGGTGGCGAAGGCGGAGATGGACTCGAACAGGGGGCGCCCGAGATCCTCTCCGGTGAGGATCATCAGGGACAGGGCGGACCCGGCGACCAACGTGAGTCCCATCCCGGCCACGGACACCGCGACCCGGATCGACGAGGTGGGCAGCGCGCGCCCGTGTGCCGTGGCGTCCTCCCGGCCCCGGGCCTCGGCGAGGAAGGCCAGGAAGATGACGGCCAGGGTGGTGACCTTGACGCCGCCGGCGGTCGAGACCGAACCGCCCCCCACGAACATCAGGGCGTCGGTGATGAGCATGGTCGACGCGGTCGTGTCGACGGGGTCGATGATGGCGAAGCCCCCGGAGCGCATCATCACCGACGCGAACACCGAGTGCTGCAGTTTGTCGACCACGCCCTCGCCACCGAGGGTGGCCCCGTTGCTCCACTCGAGCGCGGCGAACCCGAGGGCCCCGACGAGCATGAGCAGCACGCTGACCTCGACCGTGAGGCGGGTGTGGAGGTTCCAGCGTCCCAGGTGCCACTGGTGCTTCCACAGCACCAACAGGACGGGGAAGCCCAGACTGCCCAGGAACACGGCGCAGATCAGCGCCCAGAACACGACGGGGTCGTCGGCGACGGAGGCCAGGCCGTCGGGGTGGAGGACGAACCCGGCGTTGTTGAACGCCGACACCGCGTAGAACACCGCGCGCCACAGCCCGTCCCCGAACGTGCCCTGCTGGGCGATGAACCGGGGCGCGAGGATGAGCGCGATCACGAGTTCCACCAGGGCGGACGAGACGACGATGGTCTTGATCAGCGATCGGACCTCGCCCAGCCCACCCGCCGACACGCCCGTCTGGGCGAGCAGCCGGGTACGCACCCCGAACTGCCGGGTCACCGAGAGCGCCAACAGGGAGGAGATCGTGACGATCCCCAGGCCACCGAGCTGGATGCCCGCGAGGATCACCACCTGCCCGGCCGTGGACCAGTGGGTCGCGGTGTCAACGGTGGTCAGGCCGGTCACCGACACGGCGGAGGTGGCGGTGAACACCGCGTCGTGCAGGTGCGCGTGCTCTCCCGAGGAGGTGGCCCAGGGCATCATCAGCAGCACCGTGAAGACCACGATCGCCGCGGCGAACGCCAGGAGCGCCGAGCGGGCCGGGGAACTGTAAGTGAACGCCCGGGCTGCCTGCGCGCCCGAGGACAGGACCCCCGGAATCGTCGAGACCATGCCGAGAGGGTAATCCCGGCCGCCGCGTCGGCCACAGTTGGTGCGGGAAGTCATTACTGAGCGGCGTCAACACTCGTAACGTCGGCGGTATGCCACGGATCCCTCTCGAAATCACGCTGGTCGAGTTCCCCAGTACCTCGATGTCCGCCACGAGCGATTTCCTCGCGACCGTCTGCGGCTGGGAACCCACCGTGTACGGGGGGTCGTACACCTGCTTGGCCGGCGGGGGCATCGACGTGGGCGTGCAGGGGGACGACGACGAGCAGTCCCCCGCCCCGCTCATGGTGATCCGCGTGCCGGACCTCGACGAGGCCCGCGAGCGGGTCGAGGCCGCCGGCGGCGTGGTGACGTTCGGGCCGTTCGACTTCCCCGGTGGCCGTCGTTTCCATTTCCGGGAGCCCGGCGGGAGCGAGATGGCGATGTGGGTGCCGGCGCCGGTCTAGGACCGTCCGGCCGGCGCGAACCCCTCGGGCAGTGCGAGCCGGGTGAGCTTGTCCGGGTTGCTGTGGAAGTAGAGGCGTGAGATCTGGCCGTCGACCACACCGACCTGCGCCACCCGCAGGACCCCGCGGGCGAGGACCGCCAGCGCGACCTCGCCGTTGACCTCGACGGGCGCGATCATCCCGCCCGAGAGTTCCGTGGCCTTGATGAGGAAGTAGGCGCACTTGCGGGCCCCCACGATGTCACGCCGGGCGGCGTTGACCTTGCCACCGCCGTCCGAGATCACGCGGGCGTCCGCGGTGAGGGCGGCGATCGTCTGCGTCAGATCGCCGGCCAGGACGGCCTCCACCAGCGTCGAGATCACCGCGTCCGAGGCGGGTTCGGGTGGACGCAGGTCGGACGCCAGGCGGTGCCGGGCCCGGCTCACCCACTGGCGGACGGTGGCCACGGCCGCGCCCAGGGTGTCGGCGATCTCCGCGTAGGGAAGGTCGTACGCCTCACGAAGGACGAACGCCGCGCGCTCATCCGGGCCCAGCTGTTCGTAGGCCAGCAGCACGGCGATCCGCAGATCGTCGCGGCGCTCGGCCCGGTCCGCCGGCAGCAGGGCGGTGTCGACGGGCTCGGGCAGCCACTCGCCCACGTAGTCCTCCCGCTTGCGCCGGCGCAGCCGGTCCAGACACAGCCGGGTCGCGACAGTGGTCAGCCACGCGTCGACATTCCGGGGCGCGGACGACGGATCGAGCGCCACCCATCGCGCGAGCGCCTCGTCGGCGGCGTCCTCGGCGTCGGCCCAGGTCCCGGTGATGCGGTAGCCCACGCCGAGAAGTCGGCCCCGCACCCGCTCCAGCGCGGCGCGGTCCGGCAGCGCCGTGCTGGCCGTGCTGGCCGTGCTGGCCGTGCTGGCCGTGGCACGGTCGGCCACCGGCGCCGCCCCATCGGCCACGGGGGTCGCGGGTGTAGCCACGGTCATGGCCGGGTCGCCGGTTCCAGGTCGCTCGGGACGAGACCGCGCAGCGTCGCCGGGTCCTTGCGGGTGGCGATCGCTATCCGGTTCCATGCGTTGATCGTGACGATCTCCATGACCAGCTGTCCAGCCCCACCTTCGCCCCGGTGGCGGACCACCTCGTCCCACAGCTCGTCGGGCACGGAGTCCTCGCCGTCGATGTGGGTGACGGCGTCCGCGAACGCCAGGACCGCCCGCTCGGCCGGGGACAACTCCTCGGCGTGGGCGGGCCAGTTCTCGGAGACCGCGATCCGGGTCTCGTTCCACCCGTCCTTGCGGGCATCGCGTCGGTGCATGGCCAGGCAGTAGCGGCAGCCGTTCACCGCGGAGACGCGGAGCCGAATGAGGTGGCTGTCCTCACGGGAGACCCGCGCCCGCGAGTAGGCCTCGAGTGCCAGCATGGGTGCCATCGCGCCCGCGCTGACCTGTTTGCGCTGTTCGGTACTGCGTCGTGGTGTGCTCATGTCTCGTCGACGCACGAGGCCGGCCCGATGTGACAGACACGGTGGGAAGTGTGATGCGAATGTAATAGTTTCCTTCGAAATCTGTGGTGTGGTGGACCGTAAGGCGGTTGTCGTCTATACGCTCCGCGTCCCCCTACCCGCACGAGAGGCCCCCATGGATCCCTCAGTTCTCGGCCCTGTTTCCGGCTCGCTCATGGCTCCGATCGACTTCCTCGTCGACACCCCCGCGGAGCCGCTCGCCCATGTGTTGTACGACATGGCCATCGGCGTCATGGAACTCGGTCTCGGCCTGTAACCCCGGACCCGACTCGCTCACGTCAGGAGCATCGTCATGCCACACCCTGCTTTCCTCGGCCCGATCTCCACGGCCGTGATGAACCTCGTCGACGGGCTGTCCCGGATGAACGCCCCGGTCGAGACGATCACGTCTCTGACCATGTGGGCCTGGGACATCGCCGACCTCGGGAGCTGATGCGCCCCCCGCCCCGCCGCGTCGAGCGGGTTCGGGGCAGTAGCCCGATGATGCGGATCGGGACGATCCCCTGTCGCGCCCGGCGTCGTTCCCTTCTACCCTGAGCCCATGACCGACCCGGACGATCTCCTGCTCTCCGATGCCGAGCGGCTGCACGCCCTCACTGCGCTCGGGGACCACTACGCGTCCGGCCGACTCGACGATCCCGACTTCCACGCCCGCTCCGGCGACGTGGCTGCCGCCCGCACGCTGGGTCAGTTGCACGGCTCGTTTCGCGATCTGCCCGGCGGCACCCCCCTGACCTCGGTCGACGGCATGATCGTCCAGTCGGCGGCCGCCGGGCGCGGCGAGCTGATGCCTGCCTCGTCGTCGTCGTCTTTATCTCCCACGCAGTCCTCGGCTCCCGCCACCCGCGACCCCGACGCCGACCTGGACGACCTCCGTAAGCGCGGCAAGCTGGTCGAGTCGCTCGACGGGATCGTCTTTGGCGTCACCATGATCGCGTTCCTGGTCCTGCAGTTCATCGTGGGCTGGCAGTACGCATGGATGGTGTGGCCGACGATGATCGTCACGCTGGGCGCACCGCGGGCGATCCTGCGCTTCACCGATTCGGACGAGAAGACCTACGAGAAGATCAAGAAGGCTGATCAGAAGGCGCGCGAAGACCGGCTGCGCGCAGCGGAGGACCGCATCCGCGAGCTGGGTGACGGGCGCGAGAACCGGGGCTGATCCGTCCCTCCGGGCGCGGGCGGGGCGTGTGGTGCGGGCGCCAGGCGTCTGCGGTCAGGTGTCCTCGAGTGCGTAACCCTTGCGCTCCGGGAGGGTGAAGGCGGCGAGGGCGGCGACGACGAAGGCCGCGGCGAAGACCCCGAAGACCATGACCGTGTCGCCCAGATCGAGCAGGAGCGGCACGAGCAGTGGCGCGACGATGGAGGCGATCCGCCCGAACGCCGCCGCGGCGCCGGTGCCGGACCCGCGGGTCGCGGTGGGGTAGAGCTCCGGGCCGATCGCGTACAGGGCGCCCCACGCGCCGAGGTTGAAGAACGACAGCGCCATGCCCGCGGCGATGATCGTGGCCGGGGAGTCCGCCAGGCCGAACAGTCCGGCCGCCACCGCCGAACCGGTGAGGAACACCGCGAGCGTGACCCGCCGACCCCAGATCTCGATCAGCCACGCCGCCACCGCGTACCCCGGCAGCTGGGCGAGGGTGATGATGAGCGTGTAGCCGAACGACTTCACCAGATCGAAGCCCTGCGAGACGAGCAGGCTGGGCAGCCAGATGAAGGCGCCGTAGTAGGAGAAGTTGATCCCGAACCACACGATCCACAGAGCGGCGGTGCGCCTCCGCAGGCGCGCGGACCAGATGGACTCGGCGGGCTCGGCGGGCGATGCGAGCGCGGCGCCGGTGGCGACGGACGCGGCCCCGTCGGCGCCGGCGTGAGCGGGCGCGGACGCGGACGGCCCGGACGGCGCGGCCGGCGGCTCGACCCCCGCGGAGGCCTCGTAGTCGCGGACGATCCGCTCGGCCTCGTCAACCCGGCCCTTCGATTCCAGGTACCGCACCGATTCGGGCAGCCCGAACCGCACGACCAGCGCGTACGCGGCGGGGATGACCCCGATGGCAAGGGCCCACCTCCACCCGTCGTCGCCGACCGGCACCACGAAGTAGCCGATGAGGGCGGCCATGATCCAGCCGACGGCCCAGAACCCCTCGAGGATCACCACCACCCTGCCGCGGATCCGGCGGGGCGCGAACTCGCTGACCAGGGTGGACGCCACCGGCAGCTCGGCGCCCAGGCCCAGGCCGACGATGAAGCGCAGCACGATGAGCATGGCGATGCCGGTCGACAACGCCGCCGCGCCGGTGGCGAGGCCGTAGATCAGCAGGGTGGCGGCGAAGACCTGGCGGCGACCGATTTTGTCGGCGAGCAGCCCGCCGAGCGCGGCGCCGATCGCCATCCCCACGAACCCGATGGACCCGATCCAGGACAGCTCGGTGGGCGAGAGCGACCAGTGGACGGCCAGCGCGGCCATGACGAAGGAGATGAGGCCGACGTCCATGGCGTCGAGTGCCCAGCCCACGCCCGAGCCGAGCAGCAGCTTGCGGTGCTTGCGGGTGAACGGCAGGCCGTCCAGGCGCTCCGTGCGGGTCGTCATGGCGGCCACGCTACTCGGCGTCCCCGACACAGCCCGGCGCCAACCTGTGCTGGACGTGGACGAATGTCCGAGTAACCTATGGGTAGCTGTGTTCCACATCACAACAAGAGGAGCTCCTCGTGAGCATCACCGAGAACGCCGATCGCGCTGATCGCGCCGAGGGCGCTGAGAACGCCGATAACGCCAGCCCGGGTGGGACGGACTTCGACGTCGTCATCCGCGGGGGCACGGTCTTCGACGGCACCGGCGCCCCGGGCGTCCGTGCCGACGTCGGGATCCGGGCCGGCGTCGTGGCGGCGATCAGCCCCGCACCGCTGCCCGTCTCCCCCGGCACGCGGGTCGTGGAAGCCGAGGGGCGGTGGGTGACGCCCGGGTTCGTGGACACCCACACCCACTACGACGTCGAGCTGCTCGTCTCCCCGGGCCTGGGCGAGTCCGTGCGGCACGGGGTGACCACCGTCCTGGTGGGCAACTGCTCCATCTCGGGCGTGTACTCGGGCACCGTCGACGTGGCCGACCTGTTCAGCCGCGTCGAGGCCCTGCCCCGCGACTCGGTGCTCGCGGCGCTCGAGCAGAAGAAGACCTGGTCGGGCCCGGCGGACTGGCGGCGCGCGGTCGAGGCCCTGCCCCTGGGGCCCAATGTCGCGTCGTTCCTCGGCCACTCCGACGTCCGCGCCTCGGTGATGGGGTTGGGCCGGGCGACCGACCCCACGCAGTCCCCCAGCCGCGACGAGTTGCGCAAGATCGACCGCCGCATCAACGCCGCTCTCGACGAGGGCTTCCTGGGCGTGTCCACCATGACCAATCCGTGGGACAAGATGGACGGTGACCGCTACCGCTCGCGGACCCTGCCCTCCACGCACGCCTCGTGGGGCGAGTTCCGGCGGATCAGCCGGCTGCTGCGCCGCCGTGACCGCGTCCTGCAGGGCGTGCCCAACCTCAACACCAAGGTCGACGTGGCCTTCTACGCCGCCACCAGCACGGGGCTCTTCCGCAAGCCCCTGCGGGTCTCGCTGCTCTCGGCCGCGGACACGCTGGCCGAGCCGTGGGTCAACCGCATCTTCCGGCCCATCGCCTGGGCCGCCAACACAGTGGGTAAGGGCAAGTTCGTGTGGCAGCACCTGCCCACGACGTTCAAGGTGTGGGCCGACGGGATCGACCTTGTGGTGTTCGAGGAGTTCGGCTCCGGCCGCGAGGCACTGCACCTCGTCGACGAGATGGCCCGCACCGACCTGCTGGAGCAGGAAAGCTACCGGCGCTGGTTCCGCCGCGACTTCGAGAAGCGGTTCAGCCCGCGCGTGTGGCACCGGGACTTCGACGACGCGCTCATCGTGGCCTGCCCCGACGAGTCACTGGTCGGTCAGACCGTCGGCGACGTCGCGCGCGCCCGGAAGCTCCACCCGGCGGACGCCTACCTCGACCTGGTGGTGGAGTACGGCACCGACTTCCGGTGGACCACCACCATCGCCAACGCGCGGGAGAAGGTCGCCAACCGGCTGGCGCGGACCCCGGGCGTGACGATCGGTTTCTCCGACGCCGGCGCGCACCTGCGGAACATGGCCTTCTACAACTTCGGGATCCGTCTGCTCGAGCGCGTGCACCAGGCGCAACTCAAGGGCACGCCGTTCCTCACCACCGAGGAGGCCGTGTACAAGCTCACCGGCGAGCTGGCGGACTTCTACCGCCTCGACGCCGGGCGCCTGCAGGTGGGCGCGCGCGCCGATGTGGTGGTGGTGGACCCGTCCGGGCTCGACGGCGAGTCCCTCGAGTACCACGAGGAGGCCATGGACGAGTTCGGCGGGATCCGCCGGATGGTCAACCGCAACGACCGGGCGGTCGCGGCGACGATCATCGGCGGCCACGTGGTGTGGTCTGACGGGGAATTCGCCGAGGGCTACGGCCGGGAGTTCGCGGCGGGCCGGTTCCTCCCCTCGGGCGAGGCCGTGGCACCGCGCCCGGTGGCGGCGCCACGGCCTGCCGGTCACTCGGTGGGCATCCCGGCGTCCTCCCAGGCGGAGTAGCTGCCCTCGAGCTCGGTGACGTCGTAGCCGACGCTGCGCAGTGAGCTGGCGACCACCGAACTGCGGGTGCCGGACTGGCAGTAGGTGACGATCTTTCCGGAGTCGGGCAGTTCGTCGCGCTCCCACATCACCTGGCCGCCGTGCAGCTGGGTGGCGTCGGGGACGTGGCCGCCGGAGTACTCGGAGGTGGCGCGGACGTCGAGCACCATGGCGTGCTCGTGGGACTCCAGGTCCTTCGGGTCCACGGTCTCCGGGCGGAACGTGGGCAGCCCGTCGGTGGAGGTGACGTACCCGCGCGTGGTGTCGACGCCCACGCGGATGACGTGGCGCCGCAGCTCGTCGGCCTCCTCGGCGTCCTCGGCGAGGAAGACCAGGCCGCGGGCGTCCTTCTCGGGGTCGATCGCCCAACCGGCGTAGGTGCCCGCCTGGCCGGCGGGGAGGTTGATGGCGCGGTCGACGGTGCCGTCGTGGACGTCGTCGGCGGGGCGGGGGTCGACGACGACGAGGTCACCCGATTCGATGCCGGAGGCCACCTCCTCGGCGGGCAGCTCCCGCAGCTCTGGTAGGGGATTGCCGAGCACAGAGGGGCCGTCCCGGTTCTCGCGCTTCATCCGCCCGAAGTACGCCGGCGCGTCGGGCTGGCCGTCGAGGAGTTCGGAGATGAAGCCCTCCTCGTCGTCGTTCTCCACGTACTTGGGCCACCACGCGAACTTCCGCTCGTAACCCACCGAGCTGGACGGCAAGGCCCCCAGGGACTTGCCGCAGGCCGAGCCCGCGCCGTGGGCCGGGAACACCTGGACGTGGTCGGGCAGGGTGAGGAAGCGCTCGCGCAGGCTGGCGAACAGCTGCTTGGCGCTGTCGACGCGGGTGTCCTCGTCGTTCGACGCGTTGCCGCCGGTGGTCTCGTCGAGCAGGTCCGGTCGGCCGAGGTCACCACAGAACACGAAGTCGCCGGTCAGCGCGTAGCCGGGCTCGTCGGCGAACGCGCCGTCGGTGACGAGGAACATGAGGTGCTCGGGCGTGTGGCCGGGGGTGTGCACGGCCTTGAGCTGGACGTTGCCGAGCTCGATGGTGTCGCCGTCGCGGAGCCGCTCGCCCTCGAAGCCATAGCGCCAGTCGTCGCCGCCCTCGTCGGAGAGGTAGACGGTGGCGCCGGTCGCGGCGGCCAGCTCGCGGGTGCCGGACAGGTAGTCGGCGTGGATGTGGGTCTCGGTGACCTTGACGATGCTCATGCCGTGCTGGTCGGCCATGTCGAAATAGGCCCGCAGGTCGCGGCTGGGGTCCACGACGATCGCCTCGCTGCTGCTCTGGCAGCCGATGAAGTAGCTGGCGTGGGCCAGGTCGTAGTCATAGATGCGTTCGAAAAGCATTGTGCTGCGTCCTTTTTCCTTGGGGGAACAGGTACATCAGCCACCGTAAAACCCTGCGGGGTATCTGGCTACCGGTCGGTTCGTGCGCCGTCGCGGTCGGGCAGCGCACACTGGGGGCGAACCGCAACGCCGATGGAAGGATCCCCGCCGTGACCGATTCCCACCTGGACGACGACACCCGCGCCGTCCTGCTCGCACCCAACCCGGCCGTCATGGCGACGCTGCGCAAGGACGGCTCCCCGGTCACCGTGCCGACCTGGTATCGACTCGTGGAGGGTGACCGGATCCACCTCAACCTCGACGCCGGCCGAGTGCGGCTGCAGCACCTCCGACGCGACCCGCGGGTGGCACTGTCCGTCATCGCGTCCGAGGACTGGTACACCCACGCGAGCATCCAGGGGCGGGTCGTGGAGATCGCCGACGACCCGGACCTGTCCGGCATCGACGCCCTGAGCACGCACTACACCGGCGAGCCGTACCCGGTGCGCGACCGCGCCCGCGTGGACGCGTGGGTGGAGATCGACCACGTCCACGTGTGGGGGCAGCTCCGCGAGTCCTGAGCGCAGGTGGGGAGCGCGGGGGAGGGCCCGCTGAACGCGTCCGGCGATCCCGCGTGCGACCTACGCTGAGGCGACCCCTCGCCCGTCTACGCCCCGGAGACCTCCATGTCGGACCGCTATCCCCTCGCCGAGCTCAACGACCTGCCCGATGACCTGCGCGAGCGGATCCTCGCCGAGCAGGAGAAGGCCGGGTTCGTGCCCGAGGTGTTCCTGATGTTCGGGCGCCGCCCCGCCGAGTCGCGGGCGTTCTTCGCCTATCACGATGCGCTGATGGAGCGCGAGGGCAACCTGTCCAAGGCGGACAAGGAGATGATCGTGGTGACCATCTCCGGGCAGAACAGCTGCCTGTTCTGCGTGGTGGCGCACGGGGCGATCCTGCGGATCGTCAAGAAGGCGCCGATGCTCGCCGACCAGCTGGCGGTGAACTACCGCAAGGCCGACCTCACGCCGCGCGAGCGGGCGATCTGCGACTTCGCGACCAAGGTCAACCTGCACTCCGACGAGCTGGGCGACGCCGACTTCGCCGCCCTGCACGAGCACGGCCTCGACGACGAGGACGCGTGGGACATCGCCGCGATCACCGGGCTGTTCGGGCTGAGCAACCGGCTGGCCAACGCCACCGACATGCGCCCGAACCCGGAGTTCTACCTCATGGGCCGGGTGCCGCGGCAGAAGTAGTCAGTTCTGCTCGGTGTCAGTTCTGCTCAGTGACGACCCCGCAGGCCGCGCGGCTCCCACCGTCGCCGGCGTTGCGCGTCTCCTCGTCGGCCCCCTCGGGCGCGTAGCGCTCGGGAATGTTGGCGAGGTTGTCGGAGTTCTCGTGGACCATCACCGCCGAGCCGTCCTCGTCCAGGAGCAGGTCGCGGTCCAGGCGGTCGGTGAGCGTGACGATCCGGGCCGTGCCGTCCTCGGTCACGTAGAGGGTCGGCAGGTCCCCGGCGTGCTCGGGGTGGCCGGCTTCGCCGCCGGGACCGGCCAGGTGACCGCCGGCGGACAGGAACGCTCCCCGCTCGCCCGGCTGGGTGGGGTTCTCACTGTCGGGCTCGCACAGGCCCGCTCCGTGGATGTGCAAGCCGTGGAAGCCGGGCTCCAGGTCGGTCGCCTCGACGGTGACGAGCGTGCCACCGTCGACCTCGGCGAACTCGGCCATCCCCCGCGGCTCACCCTCGGGGTTCACCAGCTCGGCGGTCGCGAACGCTTGGCCGCCGGCGTTCTGCCCGGACGTCTGCGTGGTGGTCTCGGAGGTACTGGTCTCGGACGTGTTGCCCGCGCCGTCCCGTGGCGTGACGTCACCCCCTGCGGCTGGAGAGTCCTCTCCGGTGCCGCATGAGACCAGCAGAAGCGCGGTTGCAGACAGGGCCACGAAGGTTGAACTCCTCCGGGCGCGGTAGGCGGTGGACATGGCGCGTGCGGTCATCAAGAACCTCCTCGGACGGCGTCGTGAGGGTGACGGTACCGAGGCGGACCCGTCGCGCAACCGCGTCAGCGGCAGGCATTTTCGCTGGCAGATCACACACCGAAGGCCTCTACCACAAAGTAAGAAGTCACTTGCACTTCTTACTCAGGTGCTGTTCACCTCGCAGCCGCACTAACGGACTGATGTCCTGATGCCGAGCTCGAGCGGGCAGACCGGCGCCTCCCAGACCCGTTGCGCTGGTCAATATCTCGCGGGGCGCAGGCCCGCGAGCGCGGCAAATGCGCGCCTCCTATGAAGTTCATCACGCAAACATATCTGAACGCTTGCACAACCTGAGAAGCGGGTGCATACTCTTCTCAGTCCCCGCACAGATTCCTCTGGCCCTCGCGGGGCGTCCCTCCCCCTCGAGCCCGCGGGCTCAATCCCTCGCAAGAAAGAGTTCATCATGAACCAGGTCTATGCCCTCATGGCCACCTTCCAGGCGTTCCTCGACGATCGCTTCGAGAACCGCAAGGACCGCGGCGCGACCGCCGTGGAGTACGGCCTGATGGTTGGTCTGATCGCTGTGGCAATCATCGCCCTCGTCGTGGTTCTCGGGGACAACTTGGCCTCCATCTTTGACAGCACAAACACCACGATGCAGGACAACATCGAAGGCGTGGACGGCACCGGCCCCGGCGCGTAATTCGCGCGATCCCTCTCCGGCGCAGCGCTCACCGGGCGCTGCGCCGGAGATTGGCATAACCCTTCGTCTGACTGCAATCCACTTCTCGCACCCTCCCGTCGTCCCGGTTCCCACCCCTTCCCCTCAGGCGCCGCAATGATCACGCCACCTCGTGACCGCGGAGCAGCCGCAGTTGAATTCGCTCTCGTACTGCCGATACTCCTGCTACTGGTCCTCGGAATCCTCGAATTTGGACGCGTCTACCACGTCCAAACAACCCTCTCGAACGCGGCGCGCGATGGAGTCCGAGTCATGGCGCTGCAGGACAGTGCCGCCGCCGCGATCGCGGCAGCAGAGACTTCTGCGCGCCCCCTCGACCTCGCCGACGCCCACATCCGCGTCACCCCAGAAACGGGCTGCTCATCAGCCCTGACGGGTGCCGGGCTCGCCTCGGTCACGATCGAATACCCGTTCTCCCTGGTCTCGGGATTTCTTCCCATTAACGACTTCATCCTGACTGGGAAGGGGACCATGCGATGCTTCGGATAGACGATGATCGCGGGGCGATCGCCGTAATCATCGCGATACTCCTGGTTCCCTTACTCGGGTTCGCAGCCATATCCCTCGACATTGCGGCAACTCACGCCGAGAGGCAGCAGCTCCAGACTGGCGCCGATGCGGCCGCGCTCGCGATCGCCCAGGACTGCGCTCGTAAGAACTGCGGTGCGCCGGCCGACACTGCACAGTCACTTGCCACGCTCAACAGCAACTCGGGGGCCGCAGAGGCAGACGTCGACCCGGTCCCCACCGAAGACTCCGGGCGTGTCACTGTTCGCACCTCGGCAGTCCGGCAGCATTGGTTCGCTCCGGTGCTGGGTGTGGACTCGACCGAACTCACTACTTCTGCCACTGCGGGCTGGGGTTCCCCGACGGGCGGGACATCAGCATTGCCCATGATCTTCTCTCTGTGCGACTTCAACCGGTACTCGGTGGGGGGTCGCCCCACGGGAAGGGAGCAGGTGATCGTCACGACGCCAGCGGAAACTTGCTCGGGTTCCGCGGACAACTCCCCCACGTACCTTCCGGGCGGCTTCGGTTGGTTGGAGACCGACGTCAAGAAGAGCTGCAACGCCACAACGCGGATCGGCACCCAGGCCGAGAGCGAACCGGGCAACACGGCAAAGCACTGCGATCTCTCAACGATCCGCGACCGAACGATCCTCGTGCCGATCTTCGACGACGCCGACCCGGATGAGAAAGGTGGCCAGGGGAGAGGCGCCTGGTACATGGTGTACGGCTACGCGGCGTTCACGGTGACCGGGTACCACTTCTCCGGCCAGAGCTGGAACCCGCCATGCGGGGGAAGCGAACGGTGCATCAGCGGTTACTTCACCACAATGCTCCAGGAAGACCCCGACTTCGACTACGGACCGGGTGGGCCCGATCTCGGCGCCGCCGCCGTCGTCCTACTACCCGACTAGTGAGAGACCTATGAACCGACGTCTCGTCTCAGCCATCGCGGCCGGCGTACTCGCGATCCTCGGCGCAGTGCTGCTCGTCACCTACGTGAACAACGCGGACAGCCGCGCCATGGCCGACATGGACCCGATCGAGGTGCTGGTGGTCTCCGCGCCTATCGCCCAGGGCACCCCCTCGGAAGAGATCGCCGCATCGGTGACCACTGAACGCCTTCCGCGAGCGGCCGTGGGGCCCGACGCCGTCCGGTCGCTCGCAGAGGTTGCTGGCCGAGTCGCCGCGACCGACCTGCAGCCCGGCGAGCAGCTCCTCGCCGCCCGCTTCGTCACCCGGCAGTCGCTCGAGCGCTTCGGCGGCATCCCCGCCCCCGAGGGCTACCACTCGGTGACCATCTCACTCGAGGCGCCGCGCATTGTCGGCGGCACGATCACGCCTGGCGACAAGGTCGGAGTATTCGTCACGCTCGGCGACCAGACCCACTTGGTCCTGCACAACATCGCGGTGACCCGGGTCCAGGGTGGCCTCGGTGCCACGCAACCAAACCAGGGCACCGAGAACCCGGACGCCGCCCCAGTGCCCGACGGAGGCGCCATGATCACCATGGCCCTCACCGCCAGCCAGGCCGAGACTGTCGTCTTCGCCGCCGAGAACGGCAGCATCTGGTTGTCTATCGAGGACCCCACCACCCCGAAGGACGGCACCCGCGTGGTCAATCCAGGAAACTTCTTCTGATGAGTCGCATTCTTCTCGCCTCCGATTCCGCCGGCCTTCGCGGGAAGGTCGCCACCGCTACAGGCGCCCCCATCTCGGTGATCGACGGGGTCCCGCTACCGACCGGCCCGTCGCAGTTGTTCCAGCAGCTCGGGCCGGGCGTCGCCATCCCCCAGGTCGTGGTGATCGACGTCGCCGCCGGCCGCAACGAGGCTCTGCAGCTCTCGTCCCGCCTCGCCGCCGAGTGCCCCGGAATGGCCGTGGTGCTGGTGAGCGAACATCCCGACGCATTCGCCCTGGCCGCCCTCCGGGCCGGAGCATGCGACGTGGTGCATCCCGAAGCCGAGGTCGGCGAACTCGCCGCTGTGCTCGGTCGGGCCGCCCAGGTCGCCGCCTCGACCGCACCTCAGGGGCCGGGCGACCCCGCCATGAACGGCAGCGCCAGCACGCGCGGTCGCGTCATCAGCGTCGTTTCGCCCAAGGGTGGAGTCGGTAAGACGACCGTCGCCACCAACCTCGCGGTCGGTCTCGCCCGGACAGCCCCTCTCTCGACAGTGATCGTTGACCTCGACGTGCAGTTCGGAGACGTGGCCAGCGCCCTCAATCTGGATCCCGAGCACACCCTCCTCGACGTGGTCCGCGGCCCGGCCGTGCAGGACTCCATGGTGCTCAAGACCTTCCTCACCCAGCACCAGACCGGCCTCTACGCCGTGTGCGGGCCGACCTCGCCCGCCGACGCCGACGACATCACCGCCGCCGACGTGGCCCAACTCCTGCAGACCTTGGCCTCGGAATTTCGATACGTCGTGGTGGACACGGCTCCCGGGCTCGACGACCACGCCCTCGCCGCGATCGACCAGGCCGACGAACTGGTCACGCTGACCAGCCTCGATGTGCCCGGGGTCCGCGGGCTGCGCAAGGAACTGAACATCCTGCGCGACCTGGGGCTGAACCTCGAGAAGCGGCACGTCGTGGTGAACTTCGCCCACCCCCGCAGCGGGCTCACCAAAGCGGACGTCGAGGCCACCATCGGCACCGGCGTCGACCTGGTCCTCCCCCGCAGCAAGGCAGTCCCCGTGTCGGTCAACCAGGGAGTGCCCCTGCTGCAGAGCGATGGCCGCGATGCGATGGCCAAGCAACTGCGCAAGCTGGTCGACCGGTTCACTCCGGCCCCCATGCGCCCCACCGCGACGGCCGTACTGACCGCCGAGGGTGGTCGGCACCGACTCCGCCGGAAGCGGGTGAAGGCATGAGCCTGTCCGAACGCCTCCGCGCGGCCCGCGTCGCCCCGGGCGCCACCGGTACCGACGCGCCCGCGTCCGACGCCGCATCATCGATTCCCACCGCGCCGCCCTCGACACCGGCTGTGGTCGCCCCGACCGGGACGACGAAGCCGGCCACTGCCACCAGCACTTCGTCCACGAAGACCGCAGGGAGCGCACCCGCCGACGATCCCACCGCCGATCCGCTGGTCGCCCTCAAGGAACGCGCGGCCAGCGCTCTGTTCGAGCGCATCGGTGCTCGCCTGAACAACCCGTCGCTCACCGAGGAGCAGCTCCACGCCATGGTGCGGAGCGAGCTCAACAAGGTCGTCGAGGACGAGACCGTCCCACTCACGAGCGACCAGCGGGTGCGTCTGATCACCGACGTGCAGGCCGACGTGCTGGGCCACGGCCCACTCGAGAAGATGCTCGACGACCCGGAGATCACCGAGATCATGGTCAACGGCCCCGACATGATCTTCGTCGAACGCGCAGGCCAGCTCACCCGCCATCCCTCCAGGTTCGCCTCGGAGGAACACCTCCGGCAGGTCATCGAGCGGATCGTCTCCCGCATCGGCCGCCGCGTCGACGAATCCTCCCCGCTGGTCGACGCCCGACTCGCCGACGGTTCGCGCGTCAACGCCGTCATCCCGCCGCTGGCCGTCAACGGCTCCTCGCTGACCATCCGGAAGTTCTCCAAGGACCCGTTCAAGGTCCACGACCTCATCCGGTTCGGCACCCTCACCCCGGAAATGTCTGAGCTGCTACAGGCCTGCGTGGAGGCGCGGCTCAACATCATCGTCTCCGGAGGCACCGGCTCCGGCAAGACCACCCTGCTCAACGTCCTGTCCTCCTACATCCCGGAGGGCGAGCGGATCGTCACCATCGAGGACGCCGTGGAGCTGCAGCTCCAGCAGGATCACGTGGTCCGTCTCGAGTCCCGCCCGGCCAACATCGAAGGCCGCGGCGAGATCACCATTCGCGAGTTGGTGCGCAACTCACTGCGTATGCGGCCCGACCGCATCGTCGTGGGCGAGGTCCGCGGCGGAGAGACCCTCGACATGCTCCAGGCCATGAACACCGGCCACGACGGGTCACTCTCCACCGTCCACTCCAATTCGCCACGTGACGCCATCGCCCGACTGGAGACCCTCGTCCTCATGGCCGGCATGGACCTGCCGCTGCGGGCCATCCGCGAGCAGATCGCCTCCGCCGTCGACGTGATCATCCAGCTCACCCGGCTCCGCGACGGCACCCGTCGCGTCACCGCGGTGACAGAGGTCCAGGGGATGGAGGGGCAGACCGTCACCCTGCAGGACGCCTTCCTCTTCGACTACTCCGCCGGCCTCGGCCCTGACGGCAAGTTCCTCGGCAAGCCCCAGGCCACCGGTGTGCGCCCGCGCTTCACCGACCGGTTCAACGAACTCGGCATCACCCTGTCCCCGCGAGTGTTCGGCGCGACCACCGAGAACCCCGGATCCATCCGATGAGCCAGACGCTGCTGTCCCCCGCGGGGTTCGCGATCGTCGCCCTCACGCTCGCGCTGCTCACGGGCGGGTACCTCATCCTCTCCCCCGCGCCGGGGCGGATTCCCCGGGAGCGCCGACGGCCCGGCATGGCCGACGGCCCCGGGCCAATCAGCCGCGCGGCCACCGCCGCCACCGAGGCGATCGACTCCCTCCTGCGCCGCCGGGGGACCACCGGAGCCGGCCAGCTCGAACGCGCCGGGGTCCGCATGGGGCTCCAGGACTA
This sequence comes from Dietzia sp. IBK-p2-15D, assembly GCF_057773105.1. Lineage (NCBI taxonomy): Bacteria > Bacillati > Actinomycetota > Actinomycetes > Mycobacteriales > Dietziaceae > Dietzia > Dietzia sp. IBK-p2-15D. Next base: position 3,455 of record NZ_JBYMTK010000010.1, on the reverse strand, counting down.
CGTCTTCCTCGTCGTCGTCGCCTCGATCGTCGCGTTCGCCCTCGGCCTCATCCTCGTCGGGCCGCTGATGGGTGCGTTCCTGGCACTTCTCGCGCCCGCGGGTGGCTACGCCCTTCTGCAGATCCTCGCCGCCCGCCGCCGCACCAAGTTCGCCGACCAACTCGACGACTCCCTGCAACTCATGTCCAGCAGCCTGCGCGCCGGACACTCCATGCTGCAGGCGCTGGCCTCGGTCGCGCGCGAGGCGGAGGAGCCCACCTCCGAGGAATTCGCGCGGATTATCAACGAGACCCGCGTCGGCCGCGACCTCGGCTCCGCCCTGGATGAGACCGCCAACCGGATGGGCAGCCAGGACTTCGTGTGGGTCACCCAGGCCATCGCGATCAACCGCGAAGTCGGCGGCAACTTGGCCGAGGTCCTCGATGCCGTGGGCCACACCATCCGCGAGCGCAACCAGATCCGCCGGCAGGTCGCGGCGCTGGCCGCCGAGGGCAAACTGTCCGCCTACGTCCTCATGGCGCTGCCGTTCGGCATCGGCGGATTCCTCTTCGTCTCCAACCCGTCTTACATCGGCGTGCTCACCCAGAGTCCGCTCGGCTGGGGGATGATCGCGGCCGGCGTCGTGATGCTGACCATCGGCGGCATCTGGTTGAGCAAGGTCGTCCGCATCAAGTTCTGACAGGGCCGACCCCCTCCCTCGGGGCTGCCACACCGCCCCCCTCCCCCTCGACCCGCGAAAGGAGCCCCGCGTGAGTTCACTGCCCGCCGCGGTGGCCGTGTTCGTCCTCACCGCATCCATTTTCATCCTGGCCTTCGCGGTATTCGCCGGCCGCGACACCGTCCGCGCTCGCACCGTCGCCAACCTCCGCCGCGGAATCGACGAGGGGTACGCCGCGCCCGTCGACCTCACCGGAGTCGACGACGACGACTCCCGCAGTCGCCTGTACGAGTTCGCCCGCCGACTGACGCCGACCGGCACCATCCGCAGGCTCGAGAGGTTGACCGTCCGCGCCGGCAGACCCACGGGTTGGTCACTCCAGCGGCTGGTGGTGGCCAAGGTCGTCCTGCCGCTCGTCGTGATCCTGCTGGGCCTCATGCTGTTGCGAGCCAACCCTGAGCCGCTCCTCCTGCTCCTTGTCCTGGGCACGGCGGCGGTCTGCTACTTCCTGCCGGAGCTGCTCCTGAGCAGCCGCAGCCAGGAGCGCAACGACGAGATCCAGCTCGAACTGGCCGACACCCTCGACCAGATGACCATTGCCGTGGAGGCGGGCCTCGGCTTCGACGCCGCCATGGCCCGCGCCGGCCGCAACGGCACCGGCCCGCTCGCCCAGGAACTCATCCGCACCCTGCAGGAGATCCAGGTGGGGCAGCTACGCCGCACCGCCTACGAATCGCTCGCCCTGCGGACCGACGTCCCCGACCTGCGGCGCTTCGTCCGGGCGATCATCCAAGCCGACGCCTACGGCATCTCCGTGGCAGACGTCCTCCGCACCCAGGCGAGCGAGATGCGAGTCAAACGTCGCCAGCGCGCGGAGGAGAAAGCCCAGCAGGTGCCGGTCAAGGTGATCTTCCCGCTCCTGACGTGCATCCTGCCCGTATTGTTCATCGTGCTGCTCGGACCGACCGTGATCAACATGATGGAGGCGTTCTCCTGACATGCTCTTCGTGATCGCCGTGGCGTCGGCCGTCGTATCCGGCGGGGTTGCGGCGGCGCTCGGGCGGTGGATGCGCTCCCTCGCCGAATCCGATTCCCGGTGGCTGCGCAGTGGACTGCACGTGGTGCTGGCGGCGGCCGGCGGGTTCGGCGCCGCGTACCTGGCTCTGGGCTGGGCCGACCTGGTGACGTTCGCCGCGCTCGCCGTGGGGTGCGCGCTCCTGATCGCTATCGACCTCGCGGTCTTCCGAATGCCCGACAAGATCGTCCTGCCCCTGTACCCCATGGTGTTCGGCGGTCTTACAGTGACGGCCGCGATGTTCGATGTCTGGGGTTCGCTCGGTCGGGCTGCCGCCGCCGCGGCCGCGCTGCTCGCGTTCTATTTCGTGCTGGCGCTCATCAATCCGTCCGGTCTCGGCCTGGGCGACGTCAAACTCTCCGGCGTGCTCGGCGCGTTCCTCGGCTGGCTCGGCTGGCCCGCCGTGCTCGCCGGGACGTTGGCGGCGTTCGTCATCAACGCCGTCGTCGCGCTCGTACTGCTGGCCGCGGGTCGGGTGGGGGCCAAGAGCGGTATCGCGTTCGGCCCGGCCATGGTGATCGGCGCAGTCGTCGCCGCCGCCTACTGGGCCGTGCGCTCGGGGGCCCTGCCCGCCGGCTGACGCTTCTTGACCGTGAGTCGCCGGGTGAGCGCGACGACAACCACCACGACCGACGCGATCGACGCCGTCCACACCAGCGCGGCCGATTCGTGGGCGCCCGAGGTGCGGCCGTATGCGACCCACGCCAGACCCCAGGCCGTCGCCAGCGCCGGCGGGATGCGCCCGCCACTGATGAGTGCGGTCGCCACGCCAACAGCCGCGGCCACGATGATGCCGACGATCCCGAACGGCACCTCAGTCACGACCTCGATGCCTTCGCTCGCAATCCACGCGTAAGTATTGGCGAAGAACGCCACCGACACCCAGCCGAGGTACAGGCCGAACGTGCCGTCGGTGACCACGGTCTCGACCACCCCGCCGATGCGCGGCGCGCCGAGAATGAACATGATGCGGATCAGCACCGCCAGCAGCAGCACGATCACGATCACCGAGCCGAGGATCAGCTCCAGCTGCACAGACCAGACCCACGCGGCGTTGAGCAGCACCGAGGCCAGAGCCCACGGCCTCAGCGCCGCTTGCCGGGCCGATCTTCGGGCCACCGGGGTCAGCTGCCAGATCGCGTACGCGGCGAGCCCGAGGTAGATCACGCTCCAGATGCTGAACGCCGACCCGGCGGGAGCCACCGGGGTCGCGTCGGCGGACAGGACCCCGCCGGCAGCCTCGGCGATCGGGGTGCCGCCGAGCGCTCCGCTGCCGATGAACGCGGCCACGATCGCGGCGGCGGTCCCCAGCAGGGTGATGATGGGCAGCGCCCAGCCGGTGGGGGCGCCCAGCTCACCGGGTCCGCCGGCGTCGGCGGGCCCGCCCGGCAGACCGGTGTGCCCCGGGCCTGTCGCTCGGTCACGGCTAGCGGGGTTACCGCTCGCCCGGTTGTCGCTCGCGGGGGTCATGTGAGAGCTCATCACTCCACCCAACCACGCGACACCCGACGGTGCAGCCGGTCGCCGACGCACCCCGGCCGCCCCCAGCCGCGAAATCGGCTACTCCGAATCGGGATCGGCGAGCCCAATTGGACTAGCCCCCTGTGGCTCAGGCTGGTTGTGAGTCGGCGATGGGCGCTGGCGGGAGGGTGTCGAGATGACGGTGGTTGTTCCATCACGCGAGCGCAGCGTTGAGGAGAGGCGGCGGTTGGCGCTTGAGTA
>NZ_JBYMTK010000009.1:0-149776 GCF_057773105.1 Dietzia sp. IBK-p2-15D | reverse complement strand
TCGCGGTGGCGGTTGCGGTGAGGCTGCCGAGTCCGGCGGGGGCGGGGCTGGCGAGGCTGCCGAAGAACGCATCGTCAACCTTGCGGGCCATGCTGCGGGCCAGTCCCTCGCCAACGATCTGGGCGGCTGCGGGGCTCGAGTCCTCGGCCAGCTCACGCGACAGGATGGTCAGGCCGGCGACCTTGGCCGGGGTGACGATGATCTCGTCGATGGTCGGATCGTCCGGGGTGATCTCGGCGCCCTCGGCGACCCATGCGGCGCCGGCGTCCTCGGTGACCACTGGGACGTGGAAGGTGTTTCCGATGGTGCGGACGGTGGCGGCGACGGTGGGGTTGAACGCGAGCGCGGCGCGGGTGACGGGTTCGACGATGAGCGGCCCGTACTGTTCGGGCAGGATGCCGCCGACGTCACTGGTGGTTGTGTATAGAGCCATAATGCTTGCCTCTCAGGAGTGCGTGAATGGGTGTCCCTGGTCCGGCTCTGCCGGTCCCTTGGTTGCCCTCCTGGGGCCTCGGTGACGGCCCGCGCTGCCCGCCGGGTGGTGGGCCGTCACCGCTTATTCTACCCTCTGCCGGGGCGGATCACGTCGGACCATGAGGCGGTGACGGTGTCCCCGGTTGCGGTGGCGCCGGACGCTCGCCCGCCCCGCCTGTATCCCTGCGGTTTGATGCCGAACCGGTCGCGGGTGGCGCGGACCGCCTCGGCGACGGCGTCGAGGTCCAGCCGGCCGGTGTCGTCGACGAGGGTGTCGAGGTCAGGTTCCGCGGCCCAGAACGCATCCGACTTGATGCCGAACCGTGCGACCTCGGTTTCGACGAGTGCCCGCCGTAGGTCGGTGACGTGTGCGGCGAGCTCGTCGGCGCGGGCGGTCGCTTGGTCGCGGGCGGCCTCGGCTTCCTTGGCGCGGTGCCGGTACCTGGCGGCCTCGTGGTTGGGGTTGTCGGGCTCGTCGTCGTGCTGGTCGACGTCGGGGGCCTGGTCCTCGGGGACAGTGTCGGGGGCCTCGAGGGTGGGGTCGGTGGTCTCACTCATGGTGGTTCCCTTCTGGGGGTTCGATGCCGAGTAGCAGCGGGCTAACGGCGAGGGTTTCGGTGGTGGTGGTGACGCCGTGGGCGTCGAGTTCGGTGACGGTCACCTCGGTGTGCTGGGCGAGGTCCCAGCCGGTTGCGAGGTCGACGCGGTCGGTGGCCGGTGGTCGGGTTCGGCGGTCGGCCCGGTCGGCGATGAGCCGGCGTATGTCGTTGATGTCGTGCTCGTCGTTCATTCGGTTCCCTTCTCGGTGGCGTCGACGAGGGCGTCGGCGAGCCGGCGGGCGTCCCTCGGTGACAGGTGGACATGCACGTTGCCGACGGACAGGCGGGCGCCCTTGCTGGTGGGTTCGACGTTGAGGTCGGCGAACCGGGGCGCGATGCGCACGCGGGTGATGTGGCCGGTCATCATTTCTTCCCCTTGCGTCGGCGACGGCGTCGGTCGCGGGCCTTGTGTGTCGGCCAGGTGTCCCCGTTGCGGACCGGTGCCCGGTACATGGCAATGAGCCTGAGCTTGTAGTCGTTCACTGGGCGGTTCCCTTCTGGTGGATGCGGACCCGTCGGCCGCGGTGGTCGAACGTCATTCCGGCCCAGGTGCCCGTGCGGTCGGATGCCCGCATGTTCATGGCGGTTTCGTGGCACCGCTCGAGGACCGGGCAGACACCGCAGATCGCTTTGGCGTACTCGTTGCGCAAGGCGTAGAGGTCTGCGGGTTCGTTCTCGCCCCGCGGGTCGAACAGGTGCCAATCACCGGCGCACGCGGCGCCGTCAAGGTTGGGGTCGAGGTCGGCGAGCATGCGGGTCAGCGGGTTCATGTGAGCCTCTCTGGTCCGGTGGGTGAGCAGGCGGCGCAGATGGTTGCGCCGGGGCGGTAGATCGGGTTTCCGCACTCCGAGCAAGCGGGGCGGGCGCCTTCGGGACGAGGGGGACGGGGTGGTTCGGAGGTTGAAACACTCTGACTCTCGTGAGAATCACCGGGGTACCCTGTCCCCCTTGTCCCACCTGCGGTTTTGGCGGCCTTTTCTTGCTCTTGGGCGTCGTCGGTGCTCGAGCGGAATCTCACCCCGTGCCACGCCCGGTAGCGCGTCGGCGTGGTCGATCCGAGGTCGCCCGGTGGGCGGGATAGTCCAGTCTCGGATGAGTAGGTGCGCCGGTACTCGATGCCCGATTGGGCGATCTCGTCGTGGTGACCGAACCGGGCGGCGAACGTCTGGTCGGACCACGATTTGTGCCCGCGGGCGGTGAGCCATTCGGTGAAGGTGCCGAACAGGTCTTTGGATAGGACGTGGTGGTCCCGGTCGATGACGAGGTGGTCGTCGAGGAATCCGAGGATGAGGTCGGAGTCGGTGCGCCACCGGCGGGTGTCGGCGGCGATCCGGTCCGGTGCCGGCGGGAGGATCTGCCCCGCCTCGTACCAGCGGCGAGCACCGGCGACGATCCAGCCCAGAATGGCCTCTAGTTGCCCCTCTCGGCCGCTCTTGAGCCGGTCGCGGAGTGTGGGGTCCCCGTGCCGGTCCCAGGACCCCAGAAGCGGTTTACCGGGCGCCCGGTAGGTGTACGGGAACTTCACCAGGGCGAGGCGCCGCCACGTACCGTGATCGGTCTCGTCGATCCTCGGGACGTAGTTCGATGCGAGCACCAGCGAGTGCGTGGGGTGCCAGCTCACGGTGTCCTTGGCGATGTACCGGGCGGACATCGGATCGGTCCCCAGCGTGTCCTTGAGCCTTTTCACGGACAGGTGCCGCGCCTCGGGGGTTTCCTCGATCACGGCCAGGCGTGCGCCTCGCAACTGCATAAGTTCCGTGGGGTGGTCGCGGGGGTCGGCCAGCAGGACCCGCTCGGGTACGGCGACGGCGTAGTCGCCAAGTGCCCGCATGATCGAGGCCAGCCATGTGCTTTTCCCGTTGGCGCCGCCGCCCTGTAGGACCGGCAACACGTCGTCGGGGGTGGGGTGCCCGGTGGCAGCCTGCCCGATCCGCTGGTGCATCCACGCGGCATCCTCGGCGGGTAGCGCCTTGAGGGCGGTGTCCCAGTCGGGGTGCCGGGCATCGTGCCGGTACTTGATCGGGGTGACTCGGGTGAACAGTAGGCCGGGGTCATGCGGCCCCAGCTCCCCGGTGCGCAGGTCTACTACTCCGTTTCCGGCGTTGAGCAAGTCGGGGTGTTGGTCGAACTGGTCGGCGTCGACCTCGCATATCCCGCGGGCCAACGTGACGATGGCGCGGATACGGTTCGCGGAGAAAAGTGACGAGATTTTGCGCAGTCGGTCCACGTCGGCGCCGGCGTGCGCCTCGCCCGCGTGGAAGTCGATCACCGCCTTACGGACGGTCTCGGCCACCGATGCATCCGATGCGCGTTCCCAGCGGCGTCCGTCGTACTTCTGCCACCCCAGGCCAGCGGCCCACAGGTAGCGGCCGGCGAGGGCGTCGTCGGCGATTCGCTCGGCCATGTGCGCATCGTCGAGGGGTTGGGTGTCGGTGGTGGCGGGTGCGTTGGGGATCATGCGCCGGCCCCCGTCCTGCCCAGCGCGGATGCGATGGTGCGGTCGATCTCACGGTCGTCGAGGCCGGCCAGCAACGCCGATGCGCGTAGGTCGTCCCAGACTTGATCGGGGGCGTTTTCCTCGGCGGCCCGGCAGGCGGCCCAGAACAGCATGTTGTTGCGGTTGCCGGGGGTGGCCTCGGCCACCGTGGCGATGAGTCCACCGGGCACCGTGCCTGCCTTGCCCCTGCGGGGTCGGGGTGGGTCTCGGCGTACCCGCGCATGCAGGTGAGCCGGTAGCGGCGCCACCGCGCAGGCGTTGGTCCACTCGTATCGGCCACCGTCGGGGTGGACACTCGGGGCGGCGACGATGTACCCGGAATCGGTCTTGATGTCGATCCCGTCAGCGCCGCGAACCTTGCCCACCGTGGGGCCTTGGTAGCGGTACAGCAGGTGCCAGCCGCCGCCCCCGGTGCGGGCGGCCCAGGTGTCTGTCAGCGGCCCCAGGGCGTCGAGGGTGCCACCGTGGCGGGGGTCGATGTCGATGACGATGACACCGGGCACCGGGCGCAACCCGATGTTGTAGTCGGTGCGGCCCGCGAACATGCGCCGGATGCGGGCGGGGTCGACCGTGGCGTCGTCTTTGCCGCGAGATCCTGCGAGCGGCGCCTTGGATCGGGGCTGTAGGGGGAACACCGGCCAGCCGGCCGCGGCGTACTCGAGGGCGTGGGCGATCATTCCGCCACCCCCGTCGGGACGATCACGGCGAGCACCATTGCCGCGTACAGTCCCCGGGCCTTGGCGCGTTGCACCGCCTTCTCAGCCGAGTGCAAGCTCAAGTACAAGCGGCGCCGATACTTGCCCTCACTCGAGGTCACAATCACGCAGTACCCGCGGGCAGCGGCGAACAGTGCGGCCTCGGAAGGGGTAGAATCGTCAGCAGTCGGATGGTTTGGGGCGCCCTCGTTCACAGCGGGGGCGTTCTCTTTTGCGCTCACGCTCACGCACCCCGCTTCACAGCGGCGAGGGGGCGCATCATGGCGTCGAGCTCGTCGAGGTCGACGCGGATCATGCGCGGCCCCAGGCGGTACCCGGTGATCCGCCCCTCGGCGATCCATCGGCGGATGGTCTGGTGGTGGGCGTCGACGTACTCGGCAGCGTCGTTGATCGACACGTACCGGCGTTCTGGTGACTGAGACACAGAAACTCCCGTGAAACGGCAAAACGCCAAGCGGCAGCCACCTAGTTCGGTGTCTGTGCTCGGCGTCCCATGCGGGGTTCCCGTGTCTTACGGGGCTGTCTGGCCGTTCGTCGAGACCTTCATCGCGTGCCGTGCGGCTCGGCCAGGTGGCCGGCGATTCTCCCTCGACTAGCGTTCGACGTTATGCGCGGGCATTACTACCCGTGCCACTGAAGTTACACCCATGTGATTAAGTGCGCAACCGTGCGCTACTACTCCCCCATCATCTGAGACATTCGGGCGGCGATCTCGGCATCACGGCCGGCCGCAGCGTGCTGGTAACGCATGCTCATGGCCGGCGTGGTGTGGCCCAACCTCGACATGAGTTCCTTGGTTGTGGCACCGGCGCGGGCAGCGAGCACGGCGCCCTGGTGCCGTAGGTCGTGGAACCTTAGCCCCGGCCGTTCGATGGACTCGGCAGCGGCCTTGAACGTGCGGCGCAGGGTCCACTCGTCGAGTACCCCGTCAGCCTTGCCAGTGAACAACAGCGAGTCACGGCCCCTGCCGACGTGCCGCTCGAGATGGTCCAGCACGGCGGGCACGATGTGCGGCGGCACCGTCACGTCACGCACCCCGGCGTCGGTCTTCGGGGTCGAGAACACCGGCTTGGACCGTATGAACGTGACACCGCGGCGCACGTAAACCTCGGTGCCGTCCGGTGCCACGTCCCGGCGGCGTAGTGCGAGCACTTCCCCACGCCGTAGGCCACACCATGCGGCCAGCAGCACCACAAGACGAATCTCGTCGGGCATAGCGGCAGCGAGGCGTTCCAGGTCCCCCGCGGGCAACACTTCGATCTCGTGGACACGCTTGGTTTGCGACGCGCCACGGATACGGCAGGGGTTCGCCTCGATCAGCCCATCGTCGACTGCGGTGCCCAGGATGGTCCGCAGCAGCGCGTAACAGTGGGCGTTGCGGGTGGCCCCGCTCCGGTCCCGGCCACCGTTCGGCGCGGACGGGGTAGCCACGAGGGCGGCGTGCCACTTGCGGACAACGGCCGGGGTGATCGCGGTCAGTTCGAGGTCTCCCAGCTCGGGCAGGATGCGCGTCTCGAGCTTGGACCTGTACGCCGTGCGGGTCGACGGTTTCAGGTTGCGTTCCTCGAGCCAGGTTCGGGCGTAGTCAGCGAGAACTACCGCCGGGACCTCTTCTTGCGCCTTGAGCCTGTCGGCCGGAGGAGTCCAGACGTCGAGGTCGATCAGGCGGCGTTCGTGGGCGCACCATGCGGCGGCGTCGTCGTGGGCGTGGAACGTGGCCGGGGCGAGATGCTTTGCACCGTCCGGCCCTACGTAGTGAGCCTGGTACCGGCCTGACGGTAGTTTGCGGATCGCTCCGAACCCGCGCCTGGCGCCCCGCTTGTTTCCCATCGCGGCCTCTCTCGTGCAACTCGCATGCAAGACCTATCCGGTCTCGTGCTAACTCATGCTATCGTATACGCAAGAGGCGATAACGTCTCTGACCAGCACAATCAACTATCCGGGCAGGTCACGGCAGGTAAACCGGAACGGTTCACGAAGGGTTCGAATCCTCTCGGGGGCGCACTCACGCCGACACGGGCCGGCAATCCGCTCTCCACTGACGGCGGCCCGCCCGCGCCTCGCTCCAGCCATGGACGCACATCAGATCCCGAGACGTGCCGGTGGTACGTTCGGACTTCGAGCTGATTCGCAAGATCAGCTTCGATGACACGGGGTGCCCCTACCGAACGGGGCTGAGATCACACCCGCTGAACCTGAACTCGTTCACACGAGCGGAGGGATGTCAGATGCGCTGGCATGGGCTTTCGTGAGCCGCCCAGGAACCACGGCAGTGGCGTTAAATGGATTGGGACACACCTATCCGGGCGCGCTCCGCCCGGTTCTCGCAGACCTCAACCTGTCCGTTCCGGTAGGCGAGCACATCGCCGTTGTCGGACGCAGCGGATGCGGTAAGTCGACGCTGCTGTCGGTGATCGCCGGCCTCGTCGAACCGACCACCGGGACCGCCGCCGTCCTCGATGACCGCCGGCCCGCACGACGCCTGGAGTCCTGCGCGTTGATGCCCCAGGGCGACAGCCTGTTGCCCTGGCTGTCCCTGCTCGACAACGTCGCGATCAGTCTCCGCAACCAACGAGTGCGCCGGCGCGTGGCCCGATCCGAGGCCCAGCGCATGCTGGACCGTGTGGGACTGGGCGCCTGGTCCGATGCCCGTCCCTCAGCCCTCAGCGCGGGCATGCGCCAGCGCGCCGCTCTCGCGCGGGCTCTGCTGGCGCGCAAACCCGTGCTGCTGGCCGACGAGCCGCTCGGTGCGCTCGACGCGATCACCCGTGCGGAGGTCCAGCAGTGGCTCCGCGACACCATCACCCACACCTCGGCCAGCCTCGTCATGGTCACGCACGACGTCGATGAGGCGCTGCTCCTCGCCGAACGCGTGGTCCTGTTGGCACGAGACGAGGCCGACGCCCCGGCGCGTGTGGTCCGCACCTGGCCGGGATGGTTCGGCGACGACCGCCCCCGAGAGGTCCTCCTCGGCGACGAGGCGTTCGCGGCAGCCCGCAGGGAAGTGCTCCGGGCACTGGCCCGGGAATCCCACCTGACCGGAGGCGGCACCGCCCCATGACCGTGCGATTCCTCCGCTCCGCCGGCCCTGCCTGCGTCACGCTCCTGCTGGTCCTCGCCGCGTGGATCACGGTCACCACGCTCGAGCTCGTGCCCGAGTACGTCATTCCCTCACCCCTCGCCGTGCTCGACTCGCTCGTATCCACCTGGCCCGACCGGCTCGGTTCCGCCACGCTGCTGACCGCCACCGAGACGATCACCGGAGTGGTACTCGGGGTGTTCGTCGCCGTGGCCGTGGTGATCGTCAGCGCATTCGTGCCCGCCGTCGGGCAGGCCATGACCCCACTACTGATCGCCTCCCAGGCCATCCCGGTCATCGTGATCGGCCCGCTCCTGACGATCTCCCTCGGCTACGGCATGGCACCGAAGGTCATCGTGGTCGCCCTGTTGTGCTTCTTCCCGGTCGCCCTCAATCTTCTCTCCGGCGTCCGCACGGTCGACGCCCGGATGATCGACACCCTGCGGAGTCTGCACGCCACCAGGTGGTCGCTCTTCTGGCGGGTGCGTCTGCCCTTCGCCGCGCCTCGCGGCTTCGCCGGGCTGCGCGTCTCGGTCACCTTCGCGCCGGTGGCCGCCGTCTTCGCCGAGTACACCGGCTCCACCAACGGCCTGGGCTACCTCATGCTCCAGGCGATCCCCCGGCTCCAGACCGATTTCGTCTTTGCCCAGGTGGCGGTGCTGACGATCATGTCCAGCGTCCTCCTCACCAGCGTGACCATGCTCGAACGCCTGATCTGCCCGTGGAACACACCCACCGGGGAAAGGAACCCATCATGACGGAAACACGACCCAGCAGGATCCGACGCCGGACTCTCACGCGCCCCGGCGCCCGCATGCTCGCGATGGTGGCCGCAGCCGCGGTGTCTCTGACCGGCTGCCAGGCATCCTCGGACAACGCCGAGCCAGGCGAGACCGGCGCCGCCCCGGTCAGTGTTCTGCTCGACTGGAGCCCCAATCCCGACCATGTGGCCCTGTACACCGCGCAGCACACCGGCACCTACGCCGACGCCGGTGTGGACGTGACGTTCACGACGCCGTCCAACACGGCCGACGCCGCCCGGGAGGTGTCCCTGGGGCGGGTCGACCTGGCCATCTCCTACGAGCCCGACACGCTCATCGCCCTCGAACAGGGACTCGACGTGATCTCGGTCGCGGCACTGATCCCGACGTCCTTGACCTCCCTGATCGCCAGGACGGAGTCCGGCATCACCTCCGCAGCCGATCTGGAGGGCAAGACCGTGGGGTTGTCGGGGCTGGCCTCCCAGGAACCGACCCTCGACTTCATCGCCCGTGAGGCCGGAATCGATCCTGACTCGATATCCACCCCCAATGTGCAGCAGAGTCTCAACCAGTCGCTGCTCACCGACCAGGTGGACGCGATCTTCGGGGCGTTCCGCAACATCGAAGGCGTGGAACTCGGCGCCCGGGGCGATGTCGAGATCATGCCGGTCACCGAACTCGGGGTGCCCGACTACGCGGAATTGGTGATCATCGCGAACCCGAACCGGCTCGCCGGCGACGCCGACTATGCCGAGCGCGTGGGCGACTTCCTCACCGGAACCGAGGCCGGGCAGCAGGCCGCGTTGGCGGACCGCCGGATTGCCCTCGAGTCCCTCACCCCGGTGACCGAGGGCTCCTACGAGCCCGACATGCTGGAGAAGATGATCGACGCCACGCTGGCGCTTCTACCCGAGGAGGATTTCGGGCGGCAGACAGCCCGGGACTGGGCGGCCTACGCGTCGTGGATGCATGGCAACGGACTGCTGGAGACCGAGGTCGACGGCGCCGCAGCCATGACCAACGACTACCTGCCCCTGTCCGGCGGCTAGATGGTCTGGTCACGCAGATCGTGGCCATGACGTCTGCGGCCGCGTTCCGCACCGGGCAGGCGCCGTTCCTACCGGTCGGGACGCGTCCGCATGGTCCGGGGCGACGGGCCTGGTGGAACTCACTCCTGCGCCTCCCCGAACCGGGCGCGGTAGGACGACGGTGTCGTCGAGTACTTCCTGTCGAAGTTCTGCCGGAACGTCACCGCGCTGCCGAACCCACAGTCGCGGGCGATGTCCTCGATCGAGCGGGTCGTGGTCTCGAGCAGAGTCCGCGCGTGGTCGAGCCGGCGCGACAGCACCCATCGCCCGGGGCTCGCGCCGGTGGTCGCCCGGAACTTCCGGGCGAAGCTGCGTCTGCTCATGCAGGCGTGTCCGGCGAGGTCGTCCACCGAGAGCGGCCGGTCGAGATTGGCCAGCGCCCAGTCGATCGTCTCCCCGATCTCCCCGTCGTCTCCCCCGTCGGGCACCGGCAGTTCCACGTACTGCGCCTGGTCACCCTCGCGGTGCGGCGCCACCACGATCCTGCGGGCCAGCACGGCGGCCTTCGCGGCACCGAGCCGGGATCGGACGATGTGGACGCACGCGTCGAGCGAGGCGGCCGTCCCCGCGGAGGTGATCACATCCCCGTGGTCGATGTACAGGTCGGACGAGCGGACGTCGACCGCCGGGTACCGCAGGGCGAGCTCCGCCGCACCCTCCCAGTGGGTGACGACCGTACGACCGTCCAGCACTCCGCTCGCGACCACGGGATAGGCACCGAGGCACAACCCCGCCACCAGGCTGCCCCGGGAATGGGCGCCACGCACGATCGATAACAGGCACGGATCCCGGTCGGGGAGTTCCGGAGACCATGAGGGGAAAACCAGTATGTCGGCCTGCTCCGCCGTCGCGGGCCCGTCGAGGTCGCCGAGCACGATCCCCTCGGCGGTGTGGACGTCTCCGCCGTCTGTGCTCCAGGTGTCGACCTGCCACCCGTCCGCGAGTCCGAGCCGGGTCACCTCGCCGAAGACGAGGAGGGGCGCCGCGAGGTGGAACATCGTGATGCCGTCGAAGACGTGAACGGCGATACGCACAGGTTGGCCCATTTCCATCGAAAGTGTTCCTTTGTGCCGCTCACGGTAGCGCAGTCGGTCCGCGAGGATCGGGGTAACGGCCGAGTTCCCGGCCGTACCGCCTATCCGGAGGATCCACATGAGTTCGCAGAATCGCGCGTTGATCGTCGTCGACGTACAGCAGGAGTACTTCGACGGTCCGCTCGAGATCCAGTACCCACCCCGTGACGAGTCGCTCGCCCAGATCGTCCGTGCGGTCGACGCGGCGAGCGAGGCCGGCATGCCCGTGGTGGTCGTCCAGCACGACCTGCCGGAGGGCGCTCCGGTGTTCGCGAACGGCAGCGCCGGGTGGTCCCTGCACGCGGGCCTCGAGAGCCGCCTCCAGCCGCAGTGGAAGCGCGTGACCAAGAGTTATGCCAGCGTCTTCGACGGCACCGGGCTGGTCGACTGGCTTCGGGAGCAGGGCGTCGACCGGGTGACGCTCGTCGGCTACATGACCAACAACTGCATTCTCGGCACCGCCGTGACCGCGGAACCGCTGGGCATCGCCGTGGAGGTCCTCTCCGACGCCACCGGTGCGATCCACATCTCCAACTCCGCCGGGTCGGTCCCGGCACAGCAGGTCCACGAGACGCTGATGGCAGTGCTCAACTCGAATCTCGCCGCGGTCGCCACGACCGACGCCTGGGTCGAGTCCGTCTCGTCTGGGGCCGAGCTCACCGGCAGCGATCTGGGCAGTTCCGCCATGCAGGGCCGCGCCGAGCACTGACCGCGGGACGTCGCGAAGGGCCCGGCCGACCGAGGCACTCGCCCCGGCCGGCCGGACAGCCACTGCGTGGCCCCGCGATCAGCCCGCGGCCTCCCGCAGCCGCGCCAGCAGCGGCTCGGCGGCCTCCTCGAGGAACCGGTCGAGGGTGGAGTCGCCGATCTGGATCAGCGCGATGTCGGTGTACCCGGCCTCCCAGTAGGGCCGCACCTTCTCGACGATCGCGTCGAGGTCGGGCCCGCACGCCAGCTGCTCCCCCACGTCCTCGGGGCGGATGAACTGGGTGGCGGCGGCGAACCCGGCGGTGGTGGGCAGGTCGGAGTTCATGGCCCACCCGCCGGCGAACCACCGGAACTGGTCGTGCGCGCGCTCGACGGCGGCGGACTCCGAGTCGGGGTCCCAGCTGATGGGGATCTGTGCGATCGCGCGGGCGCCGTCACCGATCCGGGTCTGGCCCTCGAGGCCGTTCCACTTCTCGATGTAGCTGCTCTCGGGCTCGGTGGCGATGAGGTGGTCGCCCAGCGGTCCGAGGTGCGCGAGGGCCTTCTCGCCGCCGGCGGCCACGCCGATCGGCACGCGCTTATCGGGTAGGTCCCACAGTCGGGCGGAGTCCACGCGGAAGTGCTCGCCCGAGTAGGTGACCAACCCGCCGTCGAACAGTTCGCGGATGATCTCCAGCGCCTCGACGGTCATCTCGTGGCGCTCGTCCACCGACGGCCAGCGCTGCCCCACGACGTGCTCGTTGAGGTTCTCCCCCGCGCCGATGCCGAGCATGAACCGGCCGTCGGACATGATCTGCATCGTCGCGGCCTTCTGCGCCACCACGGCCGGGTGGTAGCGCAGGATCGGGCAGGTCACGTAGGTGCACAGGTCGACCCGTTCGGTGACGTGCGCGACCGCTCCGAGCACGCTCCACACGTACGGCGCGTGCCCCTGCGAGCTGAGCCAGGGGAAGTAGTGGTCCGAGGCCACCTCGAAGTCGAACCCCGCCTGCTCGGCCTTGGCCGCGTAGCGCACGAGTTCCTTGGGGCCGGACTGTTCGGTCATGAGGGTGTATCCGAATCGCGTCATGCCTATCGATCGTGCGCGCGGCCGTCCCGCGATGCCACCGGTCCCCGCGTCGGATCGACGCCGCCGCACGTGCCTGGCTCCCCACACCCCCAAGCGGTTGCCGCCCGGCCCGGGGCGCGGCACCGTCGAACACATGACTACCCAGCGCGCTCTTCTCCTCGACGTCGACGGCACTCTCGTGGATTCGACCTACGTGCATGTCTGGACCTGGGTCCGCGCTCTCGCCGAGGCCGGTGCGCCGGTGCCGTTCGTGGACGTCCACCGTCGGATCGGCAAGGACGGTTCGACGATCGTGGAGGAGCTGCTCGATATCGCGGGGATCGACGACGACGAGGAGCGCGAGAGCATCGCGGGCCGGGCCAAGGACCTGCACGGTGAGTACTACGCCGAACAGGCCGAGTCGCTGCGAGTGCTCCCCGGTGCCCGCGACCTCGTACGCGGCGCCAAGGAGCAGGGGTGGATCACTGTGCTGGCCACGTCCGCGCCGCCGTCGGAGTTCGCCGAGGCCCGCGAGTTGCTCGACATCGACGACTACGTGGACGCCGTGACGACCGGTGAGGACGTCGACCGGGCCAAGCCCGATCCCACGATCGTCGAGATCGCCCTGGAGCGCTCCGGTGTCGACGCCGCGGATGCCGTCATGGTCGGCGACGCGACCTGGGACGCGATCGCGGCGACCAAGCTGGGCATACGTTCGGTCGCGGTGCGCACGGGCGGCATCGGCGACTCCGAGTTCCGCGCCGCCGGGTTCTCGGAGATCGTCGACGACGCCGCCGCGGTGCTGGACCTGCTGAATGCCGGCCGGCTCTGACCGCACTCCCCGGCCCTTTCAGCGTGCGGGCCCCGCGTCCTCCCAGGTGCTCTCCGCCTCGGCGCGGCTCGGGGTGCGCACCGGCAGCAGCAGGAGTAGCCCCACCAGCAGTACCAGCCCGATCCCCGCGATGCCCGCGCGGTCGGCCGAGAAAGCCCACGTGAACAGCCCGAACAGGGCGGGTGCGAGGAACGAGACCGCGCGCCCGGTGGTGGCGTAGAGCCCGAACATCTGGCCGTCGCCGCCGGGCGGGGCGAGCCTGGCCAGGAACGACCGGGACGCGGACTGCGCGGGCCCCACGAACAGGCACATCAGCAGCCCGAAGATCCAGAACATGCCCGTGCCGTCCACGACCAGCAGGACGGTCATGGTCGCGATCATCGCCACCAGCGACCCGATGATCACCGCCTTGGGGCCCACCGTGTCGTCGATCAGTCCCGCGACAGCCGCCCCCAGCGCCGCGACGACGTTGGCCGCGACGCCGAAGATCAGGACGTCCCCCGGGGCGAGTCCGTAGACCGTCACGGCCAGGATCGCCCCGAAGGTGAACACCCCCGCCAGCCCGTCCCGGAAGATCGCGCTCGCGAGAAGGAACCTCACGGTCCGCGGATCCCGCCGCCAGAGAGCCTTGAGGTCGCGCCAGAGGATGCGGTACGACTCGAGGAAGCCGGGCTCGTCGTCGTCGCTGTCGAGGGCGTCGTCGTCGCTCCTCCCCGCCCCCGGGCGGTGCTCGGGCACCGACCGCAGCACCGGTAGCGCGAAGAGTGCGAACCACACGGCGGCGACGAGGCAGACCAGTCGCACGTTGAGCCCGCCGTCGGTGGTGACGCCGAATACGCCGCGCACGGGGCCGTCACCGTAGATGAAGCCGACGAACGCCGCGAGCAGCAGGAAGATCCCGCCGAAGTACCCCATCGCCCAGCCGAACCCGGACACGCGGCCGACGGTGGACGGGGTGGAGACCTGCCGCAGCATCGCGAAGTACGCGACCTCGGCGAATTCGAACGTGATCGACCCGACCGCCAGCAGCACCAGGCCGACGAAGAACCACGGGTAGGGCGCGTCGGAATCGACGAGGAACATCAGCGCCGTGAGCAGCACCGTCGCGTAGGTCCAGAGGCCCAGCGCGCGGCGGCGCCGGCCCCCGCGGTCGGCGCGTTGGCCCATCACCGGCGCGGTGAGGGCGATGACCAGCCCGGCCACGGCGATGGAGATCGACAGCCACGTGGCGGCCGAGAACGGCCCGTCGAGGTCCGCACCCACCGAGTCGGTCAGGTAGACGGAGAACACGAAGGTGACGATCACCGCGTTGAACGCCGCCGACCCCCAGTCCCACGTCCCCCAGGCCAGGACTTGCCGGCGGGCGACGCCACGGCGCGATGGTGACGACGACGAGGTGGTCGCTGACGGCGGCGGTGTTCCGATGCTGCTCACGCCGATCAGGCTAGGACCTCCACCACGCTCCGGAGGGCGGCACGCGGGTAAGGTCAGCGCTGCCACACCCGCCGTACGCGGGCGAGCCGAGTGGAAGACCCGAGGAGCCCTATGTCCCTGCCCACGCCCACCGCGTCGAACCGAGCAGTCGTCACCGGCGCCTCCTCGGGGATCGGCATGGCCCTGGCCACCGAACTCGCCCGGCGTGGGCACTCGCTGATCGTGGTGGCCCGACGCGAGGCCGTGTTGCAGGAGCTGGCCGCCCGGCTCGAGGGCGAGTTCGGCGTGGCCGTGGAGGTCCGCGCGTGCGACCTCGCCGACCCCGCCGCACGGCAGCCGCTGCTGGACGAGCTGGCCGGGCGCGAGATCTCGGTCCTGTGCAACAACGCCGGCATCGCCACCTTTGGCCCCGTCGCCTCGCTGGACCCGCAGTACGAGAAGCACCAGGTGCAGGTCAACGCCGTGGCGTGCCACGACCTGGTGCTGGCGGTGCTGCCCGGGATGGTCGAGCGGCGCTCCGGGGCGATCCTCAACGTCGGCTCGGCGGCTGGCAACATGCCGATCCCCAACAACGCCACCTACGCCGCATCCAAGGCGTTCCTCAACACCTTCTCCGAGTCGCTGCGGGGCGAGCTCAAGGGCTCCGGCGTCACCGTCACGCTGTTGGCGCCCGGCCCGGTGCGCACCGAGGAGATCGCCGAGGAGGAGAAGACCTTCGTCGACCGCCTAGTCCCCGACCGGCTCTGGGTGGACACCGAGTACACCGCCCGCGTCTCACTGGACGCGCTCGCCCGCAACAAGATGCGCATCGTCCCCGGCCCGCTGAGCCAGGCGATGTCCGTGGCCGGGAACTACACCCCGCGCGGCATCATGGCGCCGATCGTCGGAAAGTTCTACGCCAAGCTCGGCGAGGGGCAGCAGGAGGGCTGATCGTCCCGCGCGGGGCCCGCGAGCCTGCGGCGATATAGTCGAGTGATGCCAGAGCCGACCTCCGCCGAGACTCCTGCCCCCACGTCCTCGCCGACTCCCCACCAGGAGTCCAAGAACGACCGCATCGTCTGGATCGACTGCGAGATGACCGGCCTCGACATCAAGTCCGACGCGCTCGTGGAGATCGCCGCGCTGGTGACCGACTCCGAGCTCAACGTTCTCGGCGACGGGATCGACATCGTCATCCACGCCCCCGACGCCGAGCTCGACGCGATGGTGCCGGTCGTACGCGACATGCACGCCTCCTCCGGCCTGACCGAGGAGATCCGCGAGTCCACGGTGACGGTCGCCGAGGCCGAGGAGCAGGTCCTCGCCTACATCCGCGAGTGGGTCCCGGTGGCGGGGTCCGCTCCCCTGGCGGGCAACTCGATCGGCACCGACCGCGGGTTCCTCGCCCGGGACATGCCCGAGCTCAACTCGTACCTGCACTACCGGATGATCGACGTCAGCTCCATCAAGGAACTGTGCCGCCGCTGGTACCCCCGCATCTACTTCGGCCAGCCGGAGAAGGGCATGTCGCACCGGGCCCTGGCGGACATCAAGGAATCCATCCGCGAGCTCGCGTACTACCGGGCCACCGCGTTCGTCCCCCAGCCCGGCCCGACCAGTGACGAGGTCAAGCAGGCCGCCGCCGATCTGCCCGCGGTCGACTGACCCCACCTGCGGATTTCTCGGCGACGGGGCCCACGGGGTAAAGTCGTCAGCGCTGTCCGCGAGGACGGCGGTGGTGGCTGTAGTTCAGCTGGTAGAGCACCAGATTGTGATTCTGGATGTCGCGGGTTCGAGCCCCGTCAGCCACCCCGAGCGCAGGGCCCGGACCTCACGGTCCGGGCCCTGCTTCTTTCTGCCGATTCGACCCAAGTTCTCGCGGGCACCGCCGCGCCGGCGGCTACCAGCGGTTGCGGGACTGCTCCGCCCAGCCGACCAGCCCGTCGAGCGAGACCTGCGACCCGTCGTCCAGCACCCCGGTGCCGCTCCAGACGCCGAAGGCCTGGTGCGTCTTCACCGCCAGCACACCGAGCTCGGTGATGTCGCGGCGCAGATGGAACGGCGTGAGCGTCGCGTCGAGGCGCTCACCCTGCACCCGCCAGGCCCCCGCCGGATCCGTGAGGTCGTAGCTCCACCGCAGGTCCTCGCCGAGCTTGTGCATCCGGCCGTCCACCAGGATCCCGTTCTCGGTGGACCCGGTGCCGTCCGTCCACTTCCCACCGACCTGGATCGCGCGTGTCGAGCCGTCCACCACCCCGCTGCCGGCGCCCCAGTTCCAGGTGGTGGCGTAGCGCCAGCGGCCACGCCCGCGGTCCAGGACCGCCCACCCATTGCCGAGGTCGTGCGTCGTGCCGTCCAGGGTCACCGTGCCGGTGACGGGATTGGCGAGATCCTTGAGCGTGTACTGGAACCGGCGCTCACTCCACGGCACCACCACCGCGAGACTGTCATGGCCCGCGCGCTCGACCTCCAGGCTCACCTGCAGTCCCCGCGCCTGCACACGGATGGAGGTGCGGCCCTCGTCGTCGTCGACCTCGATCCCCACCCGCCCCGCACCCACGCCGGCCGACGCGTGGAGGGTCCCGTCACCGGGGTCGTCGCCGAAGCGGGGCCGGTGCAGGGGCCGGATGCCGCTTCGGGTCGTCTCCACGCCCGTCCGGCGGTCCAGCACATAGACCGCGCAGTTGGCCAGGTAGTCCAGACCCGCCACCGTCAGCCCCACCACGAACCGGTCGGTGACGATCCCCCAGTACTCCCAGCGCTTGGTGCGGCCCCAACCGGCGATCCGTGTGCGGTGCACGGGCGACCGGGACCACCCCACCGCCTCCGGGTTGAGCCGGCGGCCGCAGGCCAGGTCGACGGGCCGGGTGATCTCGCGCTGGGTCATGGGATCACTCTTGCAGGTGCCTGCGCCGCGGCGGGCGGAGAGCACGGATGCGGAAGCGCCCGGGCTCTCCTATGGTGCGGGGTGATCCGACTGACCCGGGGAGGACCGTTGTCCACGCTCGATGTGTTGCTGGCGATTGTCGGGGCGCTCGGGGTGGTGATCGTGGCCTTCTCGGCGCGACTACGCCAGTGGCCCGTGACGGAGCCACTGCTCGCGCTCGTCGCCGGTATCGTCCTGGGGCCGGCGGTCCTCGGGGTGTTCGATGTGCCCGACATCGTCGCCGAGCACTCGACCCTCCACCACGGCGCGGAGATCCTCCTGGCCATCTCGGTGATGGGCGTGGCCCTGCGGTACCCCTTCTCGGCGATCAGGACCCACTGGCGTCGACTCGCGTTGCTGCTGGTGCTCGTCCTGCCCGGGATGGCGCTCATCTCGACCGGGTTGGCGATGTGGGTCCTCGGCATCCCCTTCGCACTCGCCCTGCTGTTCGGAACCGCCATCTGCCCCACCGACCCCGTCCTCGCGTCGAGCGTCGTCACCGGAGAGGAGGCCGAGGAGGACCTGCCGGAGCACGACCGTCAACTGCTGTCTCTCGAATCGGGCGCGAACGACGGGCTCGCCCTCCCCCTCGTCCTGGTCGCCCTGGCCGTCGCCACCCCGCTCACCGCCGGGCAGGCAGCCGGTGAGGCCGCCTGGCAGATCGCGGGCGCTCTCATCGTGGGGATCATCGCGGGCGTGGCGGCCGCCAAGGCGCTGCACTTCTCGGAACGACACCACGACACCGAAACCGGGCCGATGCTGCTGTACACGCTCCTCCTGGCGCTGCTCGTCCTGGGAGTGGCGGGCGTCATCGGGGTCAACGGCGTCTTCGGCGCGTTCGTCGCCGGGCTGGCGTTCAACGTCACCAGCTCCGGCAGCGAACGCCGGACCGAAGTGGAGATCGACGAGGCCGTCAACCAGTTCGCCGTGATCCCCTTCTTCGTGGCCCTCGGCGCGATGATCCCGTGGGCGGAGTGGGGCCGGCTCGGATGGGGGGCTGTGTGGCTCACGGCCGCCGTGCTGCTACTGCGCCGGCCGCCGCTGATCCTCGCCGTGATGAAGCCGCTGGGGCTGAAGCCTCGCGGCGCCGCCTACCTCGGCTGGTTCGGGCCCGTCGGCGTCGCGGCGGTCTTCTACCTGACGGAGGAGGCCTCCCGCGCGGGTGCGGACCCGGTCTTGCTCGGCGCGGGCACGCTGATCGTCGTGGCCAGTACCGTCGCGCACGGCCTCACCGCCGCACCCGGACGCGCGCTGTTCCGGGCGGCCGCCGAGCGCGATCCGAGGTCGCCCACCTCGTCGTCGTCGTCGTCCTGAAGTCGTCCTGAACCCCGCCACGGGGTTCTCACCCCTGCCCTCGGGGTTCTCACCACTGCACTCGGGGCCCGCCGGTCACCCGGGGGTTCTACTCGAGGTCCCGGCTGTCGCCGGTCCCC
This sequence comes from Dietzia sp. IBK-p2-15D, assembly GCF_057773105.1. NCBI lineage: Bacteria > Bacillati > Actinomycetota > Actinomycetes > Mycobacteriales > Dietziaceae > Dietzia > Dietzia sp. IBK-p2-15D. Next base: position 131,129 of record NZ_JBYMTK010000009.1, on the reverse strand, counting down.
GCGTCGAGCTCGTCACCATCCGGGCCGCGCGACTCGCGATGGGCGGCCTCCACCGCCCAGATCATGACCCCGACCGACGGGCCCAGGGCCACGCCCAGCCCGATGTTGTCCAGCGCGGCACCGAACGCCACGCCGATCCCCATCCCGATGCCGATCCACAAGCCCAGCCGAGAGGAGTCCATGGGCTCAGGCCGCGCCCTGCTCGGCGTTGCCGGCCTTCCAGGTCTCCCACGGGACGTTCCAGTCGCCCAGGCCGTCCCAGCCCGGCAGCGTGTCGCCCACCGTGCCGGTGACCTCGAAGATGTCGCCGCGCTTGGCGTTGTCGTAGAACCACTTCGCGTCCGCCGTAGTGACGTTGAGGCAGCCGTGGCTCGTGTTCTGGCTTCCCTGCGCCCAGACCGACCACGGCGCGGCGTGGACGAAGATGCCGCTGTACGACATCCGGGTCGCGTACTGCACCGGGGTGCGATACCCCTCGGCCGAGTCCACGGCCACGCCGTACGTCGACGAGTCCATGATCATCGAGGCGTGCTTCTCACCGATGACGTAGACCCCGTTGGGGGTCGGGGTGGCGGCCTTGCCCATCGAGGTGGGCATGGTCTTGACGACCTCGCCGTTGCGCTCGATGACGATCTGCTTGGTCGAGTCGTCCACCCGGGAGATCACGGCGTCGCCGATCTCGAAGCTGCTCTGGGCGTCCTGCTGGCCGTACATCCCGCCGCCGAGGTCCTGGCCGTAGATGTCGACGTGGACGTCGATCTTGGTGCCGGGCGCCCAGTACTCGGCCGGACGCCAGCGGACCTCCTGGTCGGAGACCCAGTAGAACGCGCCCTCGACCGCGGGCTCGGTCGTGATGTGGATGTTGTCCTGAGCCGCCCGACGGTCCGCGATCGGCTCGTCGAACATCACCGCGACCGGCTGTCCGATGCCCACCACGGATCCCTCACCCGTGGTCAGGTAGGCCGCCGTCATGATGGTGGGCGTCAGCGTGGTGAAGCTGGCGTTCCTCCGGGTGACCAGGCCGGCCTCGTCCGTGGCGGTCGACTCCATCGTGTACTGGCGGCCGTAGCCGAGCTCCTCGGTGGTGCGCCACTCGGTGAACTCGGGGTTGAACTCGCCCTCGACCTGGAGGCCCTCGGGATTGCGCATCACCACCGAATCGAACCGGCCGTCCGTCGCAGTGAGCACGATGGGCTCGACCGGGTTGGCGTCGGTGGAACCCTCCGCCACCGACAGGTCGATCACGGCGGAGGGCTCCGCCGGTGCCTCGGCAACCTGGGTGTCCTGCGCACCGCCGTCGCCGATGGTGCAGCCGGCGAGCAGGAGCGTCCCCGTGAACACCACGGCCAGTCCGAGGCGGGCTTTCGACCAGATTCCGGTCGCTCGCCGCCCCGTCCGATCCGTTGTGCTCACGTTCACTGATGCCCCTTCCGACGTGCGCTTCCCCCCGGACGCAGCCGCGGCCGAGAAGATGTCCCCTCCAGTATGCCTGGTCACATGGCCGCACTCCATATCGAAACTCCTGGGGCCGCAGGGACCTCAACCCCGTCTCACCCCTTCTGAGCAGGCGATTTCGTGAACCAGCCCGGCTGCTGTTACTGTTTCTCTCGCACCAAGCAAGCGCCATTAGCTCAATTGGCAGAGCAGCTGACTCTTAATCAGCGGGTTCGGGGTTCGAGTCCCTGATGGCGCACAAGAGAGAAAGCCCCGGGTCCACGACCCGGGGCTTTTTCGTGTGCCGGGCCGCCTGAGGCGCGCCGGATCGCCTCGTCAGAGCGGGGCTCGACTGGTGCCCGGTCGGACGGGGCGATGCGGGTGGCCGAACGGACGGGGCGACCCGGGAAGCCGAACAGAAACGACGAGAGCGTCCCGCACACGCCCCCGGTGACAGGGGTGGGCGGAACGCTCTCGGGAGTCGGGCGGGGATGACCCTGCCGGGCAGGATCCCCGGGCGGGGCTCCGGACGCCCGCGTGAGGCCGGTCGCCTCAGAGGGCCCGACGGGCCGCCAGGTAGGCCTCGATGCGCTGGCGCTCCTTGCGCTTGTTGACCATTGACACGGTGATCCCGCCGACGACCAGCGTCGCGATGCCCCCGAGCACCGCCAGGACGCGCGGGTCCTTGAGTGCCGCGGTGGCGCGCTCCTTGCCCTCGGACGCGAGGTTCTTCGGATTCACCCGGTCGATGATCTCGTCCAAGGTCGTCGCGAGATCGTCACGCGCCTTGGCGATGTCGCCTTCGATGCTGTCGTAACTCCTGGACACGAGACCTCCGTCGATCGCTCGTCCGCGGGCGCCCCGCGGGTTCTTGACCCCGCCCACGCTACTGCACCCGGCGTGGATCCGCGCCCGTGCGCCGAAGCATCGGATAGGTTGGGATGGTCCGCCGCCCCGACCCGACCCCCAGGAGCACCGGTGACCGCACCACGGCTCGAGGTGGGCCAGACGGCCCCCGCCTTCACCCTCCCCGACGCCGACGGCACACCCACGTCGCTCCGGGAGCTCCTCGACGAGCACGGGAAGGTCCTCGTGTACGCCTACCCGGCCGCGATGACACCGGGCTGCACCACTGAGACCGTGGACTTCGAGAACGCGCTGCAACAGTTGAACGACGCCGGCCTCGGCGTGGTCGGCGTCTCCCCCGACGCCCCCGAGAAGCTGGCCCGTTTCCGCGACAAGTACGGCATCACGTTCCCCCTCCTGTCGGATCCCGACAAGACGATGCTCACCGAGTGGGGAGCCTTCGGCGAGAAGAAGAACTACGGCAAGACGGTGATGGGCGTGATCCGCTCAACCTTTGTCGTCGACTCCGACGGCACCGTGTCGATGGCCCGGTACAACGTCCGTGCCAAGGGTCACGTCGCGATGGTCGCCAAGCTGCTCGAGATCGAGTTGCCCGAATCCGATCCCGCGGAGGGCTGACCCACCCATGACCACCGACCCGTCCGAACGCGCGCAGGAGCCGCCGCAGGATCCCACCGACGAGGCCGTCCAGGACGAACCGAACATCCTCGTCCCCCGCCGTCGGCCCATCCAGGAGCGCAGCCGCAAGAAGTTCCAGGCGCTACTGTCCTCGGCCCGGGAAGTGCTGGTCGAGGTGGGGTTCGACTCGTTCACGTGCGAGGAGGTCGCCTCACGTGCAGGCGTTCCGATCGGCACGCTCTACCAGTTCTTCGCCAACAAGTACGTGCTGGTGTGCGAGCTCGACCGCCAGGACGCCCACGGGGTGATCGAGGAGGTCGAGCGATTCGCCCAGAAGATCCCGGCGCTGGACTGGCCCGAACTGCTCAACGACTTCCTCGACCACCTGGCAGACCTGTGGCTGCGCGACCCCTCCCGTCGGGCGGTCTGGCTCGCGACGCAGGCCACTCCCGCCACCCGCGCGACGGCGGCGGTGAACGAGCGCGAGATCGCCCGGATGATCGCCAGCGTGCTGGCCCCGCTCATGCCCGCCACCGAGCGTGAGCGCCGCGCGTTCATGGCCGAGGTGCTGGTCCACGTGGCGTACTCGATGCTCAACTTCTCGGTCAGCGCGGGCCACGTGGCCCCGGGCCACGCCAGCGCGGACCCCGGGGACGACGGCGGGGTCTCCGGCGGCGCGAGCACCGGTTCGGCCGGTGGCGAGGACATCCACGACGCCACCGTCACCGAGCTCAAGCGGATGATGACCGCCTACCTGTGGCTGGCCGAGAAGGAAGCCCAGTCCGACTGACCCGAAACCCGCCCCCGGGTGTGGACGGCGACCAGTTCAGGCGGCTTCTGCCGCGAGCAGGACGGCCCGGATCCTCTGAACAAGTAGCCAAGGTCGCTCGAAGTCGGCCCATCGCCAGTGGATCACCCGGTACCCGAGGGCAGTCAGGATCGCATCGCGGTCCTTCTCCACGCCGAGCCTGCGGCGGGTTTCCATCTCGTCGGCGCCGTCGAAGTACTTCCCGAACCCGTCACATTCTCCTATGACCCCGAGCTCCCGCCACAGGAAGTCCACCCGGCCGATGAAGCGGCCGTTGTCGTCGAAGATCTCGACCTGTGTCTCGGGCTCCGGCAGCCCGTACTCACCGAAGTAGAGGCGACTCCGCGTCTCCGCGATGCTCTCGCTTCTCCGATCAGTCATCCCGATCACAGTACGAGCCCTCCTCACACCGGCCCGTCCCGAGGCGCGGTCCAGCGCCTCCTGCAAAGAGACCTCTGTGACGAGTTCCCGCTGCAGTCCGGCGTCAGCCACCGCGACGCCGGGAACCGGATCACAGCCCCGGGCGATGTCGATGATCGTCCGGTCAGCAGACGTGACGGACATGCCTTCAACATTGACGATTTCGTCCGGGGCGATCGGGCACAGGTCATGCCTCAGGAGTCTGGTGGTCCTGGACCGCTGCGCATGTCCGTGCCGGGAGACCGCGACTCTGCGAAGTGGGAGCCCCCAATCCGGAAGCGAGTGGATCATGGCGGCCGACCAGTGAGTGAATACGGGGCCGTGCAGTGCAGCGTCCGTGGCGAGAACCGACAGCAGATGACGTGCTCCCCTCTCGAGTTCGCGGGCGCTGCCCTCCACGTAGAAACCCGGCCGCAGTCGCACGAGCTCTCCTGTCGTCACCGCCCGGGCGAGCGATTGGGTGCTGTGCCCGGCGGCGATCAACCCTTCGGCGGTCAGGATTCGGGAACATAGTTCATCGATGCTGGTCATGCCGCGATACTCTCGCGCAACATCGCCGGGTCCGCCGGATCGCGTAGGCGGAGCCGGCCCGCCGTGGACGCGCCGGGACCTGTGGACAACATCGCGCCTCCCACCGACCTCGGCTCGAGCCGGCGAGGTCGACGAGCGAAGCGAGATGTGCCCGGCTGCGGCCCCGAGCCACGTTGAGAACCTCTCGCACCCGGTAGGTCGGACGTGCAGAGGAATCCGGTCCGTCCCGACCACCGGACCGAGGCACTCCTCAGAGTTCGATCCGCCCTCGGGGCCCCGCGTGCGTAGGAAATGCCGAGGGGCGGATCGGGCCTCAGGGCCGCACGACGGCGAGCCGCAGGACCGACGGTGGCTGGGCGCAGGCGGTGGCCGGGCGCAGGCGGCGGCCCGGCGCGCACCGCGGCTGGAGGCCGCTACTGCACGCCCGGGCCCTCGAGCACCACGAACGCGATCGCCGATCCACCGTCGTGGCTGAGTGAGACGTTCCAACGAGCGCCCTCGCCGATGGTCGCGGCCACCTGACGGGCCACCTCTCCCCCGAGCCGCACCGAGGGCCGACCCCAGTTGTCGCACACGGTCTCGATCTCGGACCACCGCAGCAGGTCCGGCGCAATGGGCGGGGGCGCGCCATACAGGGCCGCCGACCACGCCTTGACCACGGCCTCCTTCGCCGCCCAGCGGGCAGCGAGGTGACGCGCCAGCGGGTCCTCCCCCGATCTCGCCCCACGGGATTCGGCGCGCTCGCGACACTGCCTGCGTTCGGTGGCCGAGAACGCCCTGGTGAGCCGCGTGCCGGGTTCGGCCAGAGACGCGGCGAAGGCGCCGAGGTCGACGATGTCGACCCCGACGCCTCTCACCCCGGTCGTCACTGCCCGGCCATCACTCCCCGGCCGTCACCGGCCGGCGGTCTCCGCGGCCCCGGTGTCCGCAGACCCGGCAGCGGCGAGGATGCCGTCGGCGTCGAGTCGCGCGGCCGGGTCGAGCAGGACCGCGGCCTCGCGCTCCTTGACCTCGTCGGCCGAGCCCTCCCCGAGTCGACGCGCCTCGGGACGGGCGTAGAGCGCCTCGCCACCGTAGATGGCATCGGTCAGGCGACGGGCGCCCTCACGCTCGCGCCGCAGGCCGGCCTCGCGTATGCGCTCGGACTCGTCCTGCCCGTACTCCGCGGCGACCGCCCGGTGGAAGGCCTCCGGGTGGGCGACGGCGATGAGGCCCGAGACGTGGCCGAAGCCCAGCGAGGTCAACAGACCGGCCTTGAGCGGCAGGTCACCGCCAAGCTGCAGGGTCTCCCGCAGCCACACCAGGTGGCGGTGGCGGTCCAGGACGTCGTCGACGCAGTCCAGCGCCCGGTTCGGCGGCAGGGTGCCGGACCGCAGCATCTGGGTCAGCCCGATGAGCTGGAAGGCCGCGGCGCCACCCTTGGCGTGCCCGGTGAGCGACTTCTGCGACACCACGAACAGCGGATTGCCCTCCGACCGACCGATCGCGGCGGCGAGCCGCTCGTGCAGGTCGGACTCGTTGGGGTCGTTGGCCTTGGTCGAGGTGTCGTGCTTGCTCACCACGGCCACGTCGTCGGCGGTGAGGCCGAGCTGTGCGAGCCCGCGGGCCAGCGGCGAGCGCCGCCCACCGCGACCGGCACCCAGTGCACCCAGGCCGGGGGCCGGGATGGAGGTGTGCGCACCGTCCGCGTACGACCCGGCCCAGGCCACGACACCGGTGACCGGCAGGCCCATGCGGGCCGCGACGTCGCCGCGCGCCAACAGGATCGTGCCGCCGCCCTGCGACTCGACGAACCCGCCGCGCCGCCGGTCGTTGGCCCGGCTGTAGTGCCGCTCGTCGAGCCCCTTGGCCGCCATGGCCGCCGAGTCGGCGGTCGCGGACATGTCGGCGAAGCCCTGGATGCCCTCAGTGGACAGGTCGTCGAACCCGCCGGCCACCACGAACTCGGCCTTGCCGGCGCGGATCTTGTCGAACCCCTCCTCGACGCTCACCGCGGTGGTGGCGCAGGCCGCCACCGGGTGGACCATCGAGCCGTAGCCGCCGACGTAGGACTGCATGACGTGCGCGGCCACCACGTTGGGCAGCGCCTCCTGCAGCGTGTCGTTGGCGCGGCTGCGGCCGAGGATGCCGTCGATGTACAGCGAGCGCATGCTGGTCATGCCGCCCATGCCGGTGCCCTGTGTGTTAGCGACGTCGGCCGGGTGGACGTGGGCCAGCAGCTCCGCCGGGGTGAAGCCCGAGGAGATGAAGGCGTCCACGGTGGCGACGAGGTTCCACGCCGCCACCCGGTCGATGCCGGAGACCATGTCGGCCGGGATGCCCCACGCCGTGGGGTCGAAGCCGGTGGGGATCTGCCCACCGACCACGCGGGTGAGCGTGGTGCGGCGCGGCACGCGGATCTCGGTGCCGGCCTTGCGGGTGACCGTCCACTCGCCGTCCTCGCTGCGGGTGACGACGGTGTTCTCCGGGTCGTCGGACTGGTAGGCGCGGGCCTGGGCCTCGTCGTCCACCACGAAGGACAGGTCCTCCGGCAGGAACACCGAGGTGAGCTGCGGTGAGGTGCCCGAGAACATCTCGGCGCGGGCATCGTCGGCGTAGGTGCGCACGCCCACCCGGGCGAGGACCTCGTCGTGGAAACGCTCGGCGATGTCGGCCTCGTCGATCGGGTCACCGGTTTCGGTGACGGTCCAGCCGGCGCGCGGCGAGTCCTCCCAGGTGATGAGGCCGGTCGACCAGGCCAGCTCGACCACGCCGGCGGCGGTGAGGTCGCCGGTGGTCTCCACCTCGAAGCGGGTGCGGGCGCTGCCGTAGGGGCCGACCTCGCCGGCGCCCACGATCACGACCATGTCCTCGAGCTGCTGGGTGACCTCGCCCCACTCGGGACGCTCGTCGCGCGCCACGGTGGGCAGCGACGGCAGCGCGGCGATGGTGCCGGCGGCCTCCTCCGTCGACGACTCGGTCGAGGTGGCCGGACGGTCGGCGGCGAGCGCGGACATGTCCAGGTTCGCGGTGCCCAGTCCGCCGGTGAGGTCGACGGTGACGGGGGCGTCAGCGGCGGCCGCGCGGAACTCGGGGGTGCACCAGCGCAGCAACTCGCCGGCGATCCCGGTGGTGGACCAGGTGGACACGCCGGCGGCCTCGACGGCCTCGACCAGCGGGTCGTTGTGGCCCATCAGGCCCGTGCCGCGGACCCAGCCGATGATCGCGTGGACGAACGTCACACGCTCGGACCAGGACTTCTCGGAGTCCCACTTGGCGATCATGGCATCCAGCGCGGCCTTGGCCTCGCCGTAGGCGCCGTCGCCGCCGAAGATGCCGCGGTTGGGCGAGCCCGGCAGGACCACGTGCAGGCGGGAGTCGACGTCGGTGTCGGCGCCGATCGCACCGAGTCCGGCGACGAGCTTCTCCACGCCCCACAGCAGGACGCGCATCTCGGTCTCGGCGCGCGGGCCGGCGTCGGCCATCGAGCCCTGGACCCGGGGTGCGGCGAACGGGAACAGCATGGTGGGCGTGAGCGCCGGCTTGAGGACGGTGGTCTGGCCACCGGCCGATTCGGCGTGCTCGGAGCCGACCCACTCCACCAGCGCGTCCACGTCCGAGTAGGACGTGAGGTTCGCGGGCAGGACCCACAGCGCCGCGTCGCCGCGGGCGTTGCTGCGGTAGAGGTCCTTGAAGAAGGACAGCTTGGACTGGTCCAGGTTGGAGGTGGTGGCCACCACGGTGGCGCCGCCCGCCAGGAGGCGTCCGGTGACGGCGGCGGCGATGGAGCCCTTGCCGGCGCCGGTGACGACGGCGACGTCACCCGCGTACTCGCCGACGAACTCCTCGGCCGCGACCTCCGAGATCTCCCGGTAGGCGCTCGCCAGGGCGTCGCGGCGGGCATCGGTCGCCCGGGCCGCCCACCAGCGGGCCTGCTCGGCGACGATCTCGCCGGCACCGCGGAAGGCGTCCGCCGCGTCGGCGGGCACGTCGGACCGGGTCCACAGTCGGGCCAGATCCTCGCGGGCCGAGGCCCAACGGTCGTCCATGAGGACGGCGCGGCCGGCGTCGAAGGCCGGGGCCACCACGCGGCGCCAGTCGGCGCCGAGTTCTGCGGCCACGAGGTCGGCCAGCTCGGAGTCCGGGTCGGCCTCGGCGAGCAGGTCGACCGTCTCGGGCTCGAGGTGTCCGAGGCGGGTGAGCACGCCGCGTGCGGCGCGGGCCAGGACACCGTCGACGCCGGTGATCTCGTCGGCGAACTCGGTCAGCGCGGCGGAGTCGACGACTCCCCCGCCTCCGGCGCCGGACGACGGCATCGCGACGGCCACACCGTGCGCGGCACCGACGGCCGACACGGCGGCGTCGATGAGCGAGTCCAGGCCGGCTACATCCTTGACGCCCGAGGCGTCGAGGGTCGCCAGGTCGCCCCCACGGATGGAGGCGCCGTCACGGGTGCCCAGCGCGATCTCGGCGATAACGTGCTGCGCCCAGCCGGAGCCGAGCTCCCAGGGGCCGGTCACGCGCTCGGTGATGTAGGCGGCCCGCTTTCCGGTGCGGCCGAGGACCGCGCGCAGCGCCTCGCCGACCGCGTCGGACAGGACGGGGCCGAACGGGGCGTACCCGCGCGCCAGTCGTGAGACCTGGTCGGCCAGGGTCGGGAAGTCGGCCTCGGCGGCGCCGTCGATGGCGCCCAGGCTCAGCTCGGTGCCCAGGTCCAGCAGCAGCTGGTTGCGGCGCGAGGACACGCCGTCGCACAGCGTCTCGATGGAGTCGCCGGACGCGATCTGCTCGGGACGGACCTTGGTGCGCAGCGCCACCAGCATGCGGGTGGCGGCGGGCGCGCCGAACTCGAGGTCGTCCGGGCGCGGTGCACCGGGGGCGGCGGTCGCGGCCGGAGCCGCGTCTGATCGGTCCGCACCGGCCGTGCCGGGGGTGTTGACGGCCGGTGCGGGGTCTGTGGGGGCTGCCTGGTCGGCAGCCGCGGTGTTGGTCGAACCAGTGGTGGTGGAGCCGGTGGAGGCGGAGCCGTCGCCGGCGTCCAGCTCGTCGTCGTCGACCTCCACGCTGGGCGGCAGGGTGCCGTACAACGTCGCCGAGTCGCGCTCGATGTTGATCACCTGGGCCCGGGGGCCGCGGTGCGTGGGCAGGTCGAGGGTCTTGGAGGCGAGGTTCGCGACGGTCGGGGCGTTGGAGACACCGACCTCGATGAACTGCTCGATACCGAGTCCGCCACGCTCTACGGGCGTGAAGAACAGCTCCTGGGTCTCGATCCACCGGACCGGGCTGGCGAACTGCCAGGCCAGCAGCTCCACGAGCAGCAGGCGGCCCAGTCGCGTGGGGGTGGCGGCCCACTCGTCCCAGTTCGCGAGGACCTCGGCCAGCGAGTCGGCCGGCACGAGATCGGCGATCTCCTGCACGAAGCCGCGCTCGAGGCTGAACAGGCGCGGCACGAGGTTCGGCACGTAGCGGCCCACGAGCACCGAGATGTCGATGTCGTGCGGGATCAGCTCGTCGAGGGTGGCCCGGAAGTCCGGGACGCCGCCGCGCAGGACGGTGGAGTGGAACGGCACGTCGATGCCGGGCACCAGGATGAAGGCGTTCTTGCCGCCCGAGACCGCGAGCTCCCGCTCCACGGCCTTCTCCAGTGCATTGCACCCGGCGACGGTCCCGGCGAGCGCGTACTGCGAGCCCGCCAGGTTGTAGTTGACGATCTCGATGAACTCGCCGGACTCGCGGGACACGCCGGCCACCCAGTCGGCGACCTCGTCGTCCGAGATCCCCATCTGGGACGGACGGATCGCGGCCATGCGGTAGTCCGAGCGGCCCTGGGCGTCCCGCGGCACCAGCTGGTGCATGGTCGACCCGCGCTGGAAGACGATCTCCAGCAGCGGCTCCAACGCCAGCACACCGGAGATGGCGGCCAGGGCGTCGTACTCGCCGATCGAGTGACCCGCGAAGTACGCGTCCTCGATGAGCAGGCCGTCGGCCTCGAGCTCGGCGCGCTGCGCCACCGCCAGGCAGGCCATGGCGACCTGGGTGAACTGCGTCAGGTAGAGCACGCCGTCCGGGTGCCGGTGGACCTCACCGCGGACGGTGACCTCGGTGGGGTTCTCGCGGACGAGCGCCAGGATCGAGAAGCCGAGCGCGGAGCGGGTGTGCTTGTCGGCGCGGTCCCAGATCTCGCGGGCGGCGGGGCAGCGGGTGCGGCCCTCCATCCCCATCCCCTTGGCCTGGATGCCCTGGCCGGGGAAGGCGTAGACGGTGCGCGGGGCCTCGGTCAGCGCGGTGGCGGCCATGACGGTGGCGCCGTCGACCGTGCACGTGACCTCGAGGACCTGGCCGCCGGCGTGGCGGCCGGTCTGCACGGCACGGACCTTGATGTGGTCGCCCGGGCGGACCGGGGCGAGCATGCGGGCGGTCCAGCCGGCGATCCGCAGGGCGGGGGTCTTCCCGTCCGAGGCCTGCACCGCGTGCTGCGCGGCGGCCGAAAGCCACATGCCGTGGACGATCACGCCGCCCAGTCCGGCCAGCTCGGCCGCGGTGTCGGAGACGTGGATCGGGTTGTGGTCGCCCGAGACCAGAGCGAACGCGGTCATGTCGTGCGGCGCGGTGATCGTGGTGGCCACGCGCGCCTGGCGGGAGGTCTCGGCGGGCTCCGCGGCCCCACCGGACGGGGTGACGAGGGCGCCGCCTGCGGGGCGGGGGTCGCCCACCTCGGCGCGGCCCGTGCGGCCGCGGATCGCGAACCGCTCGGACAGGGTGCACAGCGGGGTGCGGGTGCCGTCGGAGTCCTCCGCGGCGACCTCGACCGACACCTCGACCACGCGGCCGAGGTCGGTGTCGCGGACACCGCCGGACCGGGCGACGACGACGAGGTCGGTCTCCTGCTGCGGCAGCGCCGCGTGCATGCGGACACCGTGGTCCAGGTGGACCAGGTCGAGCAGTCCCTCGACGACGGTGCCGGTGCCACTCGGGCGGCTCGTCTCGCCGAGCACGGCGAACACGGCGGGCCAGGCGGCGCCCACGAGGGCGTCCGGGACGCCGGCGGACGGCACGAGCGAGGTGGGCAGGCTGCCCGCGGTCACGCCCGTGTGGTCGACGGCGAGGGTGGGCTCGAAGGTGAAGCGCGCGGTGGCGGTGTTGCCGTCGACCTCGGGGAGGGCATCGATCACGGAGCCACCCGCACCGCCGCGGCCGACGCCGGCGGCGGTGGCGAGCAGGGTGCGCATGGCGGCCTCGGCGGCGGCGTCGGTGACGACCGGCGCGGCGCCGGTGGCCACGGCGTCGCCGAGGGTGATGGTGATGGTCATCTCGGTCGGGCCGACGGGCAGCGTCAGGTCGACGGTCCGGCCGTCGGCGGCCGGGGTGAGCACGGCGCCGGAGACGGGGTGGCGGCCGACGCCCTCGGCGTCGATCTCCCAGGCGTGGAGCACACCGAGGCGGTGGACGGGGCTGATGACGAGACGGCCGGCCCAGGTGACGTCGGGGCTGTTTAGCACGTCGGCGACGGGCCCGGAGGCGGTGGTGACGATCCCGCGGCGGCGGCTGCTCACGGCCTCGGTGGAGGGCATGTAGCCGGACACGCGCTCGGCGGTGGCGGCCTCGAAGCGGTCGAGGAGGTCACCGACGGGCTCGTCGGCACGCGTGATGCCGGCGACCGCGGTCGTGCCGGGGATGATGCACACGGCGTCGGCGTCGTAGCGCGGGTCGTGGGCCTGCCACAGCGAGTCCGAGCGCCACCAGCGGCGCACGTCACCGTCGATGACGGGCACGAACGGCACGGGCTTGCCGGGCATACGGCAGATGTCGAGGAACTCGGCGGCGTCGGCCGGGTGCAGCACGGCGTCGGCGAGCCCGGGGTACCGGGCGGCGAGGGCGGCGATCACCTCGGCCGGGCGCTCCATGGACTCCTCGCGCGGGAACGCCGAGACGATGCGGCCGGTGTCGGCGGCGTCGAGTCGTGCCTCGGTGCGCTGCACCATGCGGTGGAAGCGCTCGCGGATGGTGGGGTCGAGCCACACCGAACGGTCGTCGTCGGCCACTGCCTCGGAGGCGGTGCCGGCGGCAGGATCGGCGGCGACGGACAGCTCGACGAATCGGCGCAGCCACTGCTCGTAGGTCATCGAGTCGAGGTCGCCGAAGTAGGGCTTGGCGGTGCCGTTGATCGCGGCGATGATCTCGTCGCGGCGGGCGGCCACGGCCTCGGCGTCGCCGGCGACCTCGTCGAGGAGGCGCCCGGTGCGCGCGGCGGTGTTGTCGATCTCATGGATGTCCGCACCGAGCTGGCTGCGGCCGGAGGCCATGCCGCCGTCGGCCTGACCGGCACCGACCCAGGCGTCGACGCCCACGGTGTCGACGAGCATCTGCTTGACCTGGGGGCTGGTGGTGGCCTCGAGGGTGGCCATGGCGGCGGTGCCGACGAGGATGCCGTCGACGGGCATGGCCGGGTAGCCGTGGGCGTTGGCCCAGGACCCGGTGAGGTAGTCGGCCGCCCGCTCGGGGGTGCCGATGCCACCGCCGACGCAGAGAACGACGTTGGGCCGCTCGCGCAGCATGGCGTAGGTGGCCAGCAGGAGGGCGTCGAGGTCCTCCCACGAGTGGTGACCGCCGGCGCGGCCGCCCTCGACCTGGACGATCACCGGCATGTGGGGGACCTCGGCGGCGATGCGCACGACCTGGCGGATCTGGGCGACGGTGCCCGGCTTGAAGCTCACGTGCCGCAGGCCGGCCTCGGTGAGCTCCTCGATGAGGGCGACCGATTCGTCGAGCTCGGGGATGCCGGCGGTGACGATCACACCGTCGAAGGGCACGCCCGCGGCGCGGGCACGCTGGACGAGACGCTTGCCTCCGACCTGCAGCTTCCACAGGTAGGGGTCGAGGAACAGCGAGTTGAACTGGGCGCTGCGACCGGGCTCGAGGAGCTCGGTGAGGCGCTGGGTGTTCTCGGCGAAGATCGCCTCGGTGACCTGGCCGCCACCGGCGAGCTCGGCCCAGTGGCCCGCGTTGGCCGCGGCGGCGACGATCGCGGGATCCACGGTGGTCGGCGTCATTCCGGCGAGGAGGATCGGCGAGCAGCCGGTGAGGCGGGTGAAGGAGGTCTCCACGTGGACGCTGCCGTCGGGCAGGGTGACCAGCTGCGGCTGGAACGCGGTCCACGGCCGCTCGATCGGCGGGGTCGCACCCGGGGTGAAGAGGTTGCGCAGGCCGCCGCGGGTGGCGGCGGCGACCACGCCGACGCCCTGGCCGCGGATCACGGAGCGGTTGAGGCGGGTCAGCGCCTCGCCCGGGCCCATGTCGAGGATCCACTGGGCCCCGGCGTGCAGGGTCTCGGCCATCTCCTCGACCCAGTCGACCGGCTCGGCGAAGACCTGGCGGGCGAGGTGGGCGGCGCGGTCGGCGTCCAGGCCACAACGCTCCGCCCAGCGGGAAACGACGTCGACGGCCGGGGCCATCGCGGGGTGGTGGAACCCGACCTCGACGTCGAGCGGGTCGAAGACGGGGGCGAAGATCTCGCCGCCGGTGAGCTTGGCCTCGCGACGACGACGCGACTCGGCCTCGAGGTCGGCGCAGTGGCGACGCAGCTCCTCGAGATCGTCCGGTCGACCGACCACGACGTGGCGGCGCTGCGCGTTGCGGATGGAGACGGTGGGGCGGATCGTGGCGTCGACGCCGGCGAACAGCTCGTCGACCAGCGTGCGCAGGTCCTCGCCGTCGATCCCCGACACGCCCACCATGGGGCTCGCCTCGCCGCGGCGGAACAGACCGACGCGCCGTCCGACCAGGGTGGCGGCGGCGCCGATGAGCTCGGCGACGGCCAGCAGCCGGTCGTCGATGGACCCGAAGGTCTCCACCGACTCGACGGCGAGGATGCCCTGGGAGTGGCCGACCACGGCCGCGGGGGTCGTGTCATTGACGTCGAAGCCCTCGGCGGCGAGAGCCCGCAGGGCACCCATCTGCGTGAGCAGCACCGCGGGCAGCGAGACCGCGGCAGCGGAGAGGGAGGCGTCGTCGGGCAGGTCCGCGCCGTCCTCGTCCTCACCGGTGGTGGTGTTGGCCCACTCGATGGGCCGGAAGCCGTGCGTGCGGACGACGGCGATCTCGTCGTGGACGGGCTCGGTCAACGCGACGGAGGCGTCGACGAGGTCCTGGAGCTCCGGTCCGATACCCGTGCCGTCGATGAGGTCGCTCAGCGCGTCGCGCCAGGCGATGCCCTGTCCACCGAAGGCGAGCGCATAGGCCGTGCCCTCACGGAGCTCGTCTGCGAGAGCGGGGGCGCCGCGGCGGGCGGCGAAGCCGGTCTCGAGCGGGCGGGGGGTGAGGTCGCGGTCATCGATCGTCACGTGGGGAACTCCTTGGGCACTGCGTCAGGGACATCGCGTCGGCCGGCCAGCGGTTACGGCGCAGGACACAGATTGCCACACGAACTTGAGGGGTTCCTCAGCTTGAGGGGGTACGCGCGACCGAAACACGCGACCCGGTGATCGCGCGTCGGATGATCCGTGTCACATTCGGACATGACGCGAGCCTCATATCAACAGGTGAGGGGGGCCTCAGGTTTGCCGACGGTCCCGTTACCTGATCGTTATCTCGTTCTCAGGCGTTCCTCGACCCCCCACGGCGTGTCGCGGACGCCCCCCACGGCGTGTCGCGGACAGCGACCGCTTGCGTCAGGCGCCGCAGCGCAGGATCGCCATGGCGACCGCGTCGAGGCCTTCCGTGGGACACAGATCGGCGGAGAGGCGTCGCGGCCCCGACGTCCACTCGACATGCGCCGTCCGCACCGGAGCGCCGAAGGCGATGGTCACCAGTCCCCCGATGCCCGGTGTCCCGTCCGGCCCCAGGGCGCCGGCGCCGACCGTCTCGACACCCACCACCTCTGCGACGGTGGCGGGCCCCGGAGCGGGGATGAGGCTCACGTCGATCCGGGTCCCGTCGAAGGCCCCGACCCACACCGCGAAGGTTCCCGTCCCGTCCGCGCGAAGATCCAGGGTGTATCCGTGCGCGAACCACGACCCCGTCTCCTCCACGAGGTCGGCCGGCACCGGGACCGGCGCCACCACGGGATCCTGCGCCGCAACGGGGGCCGGTGAGCCGGCCGGGCCTGTCGGGCTCGGAGCGGAGGCGATCGCCGGATTCACCGCCCCCACCGCGAGGACACCGGCGACGACCGCCGACGCCACCGCGCGGAATGCAGACGTGCGATTTTCCGCGCTTCGTGTGCCGATATCGGTCCTCATGGGCTTACCGTATTCCCACGAGTCACACATCTCGATGCAGCGATTGCGTCGATCCGGTCACCAACACGCAACGGCCGGGCTAGAAGTTGGTACACGCCGGGGACGCACGCACCGTCCCATGACAGGACCGCGCGGGCCCGCGGGCCCGCCCGTCGACAAGGAGTCGTCCCATGACACGACCAACCACCCGAAGCGGGGTGAAGCCCCGGGAGACGTTCTCCCGTCGCTCCGTCTTCGTCTTCGCCGCCATCGGCTCCGCCGTCGGCCTGGGCAACATCTGGCGCTTCCCGTTCGTCGCCTACGACAACGGTGGCGGCGCCTTCCTGCTGCCCTACCTGGTGGCACTTCTCACCGCGGGTCTCCCCCTGTTGTTCTTCGACTACGCCATCGGTCACCGCTTCCGCGGATCCGCCCCGTTGAGCTTCCGGCGGATGAACCGGTTCGCCGAACCCATCGGGTGGATCCAGGTCCTGGTCTCCTTCGTCATCGCGGTCTACTACGCGGTCATCATCGCCTGGGCCGCCAGCTACGCCTGGTTCTCCGTCGATGAGCGGTGGGGCTCGACCTACGAGGAGTCCGCGACCTTCTTCGCCGAGGACTTCCTCCGCGCGGGCAGTGGGTTCGGCATCGATTTCGTGCCGGGCATCGCCATCGTCCTCGCGGTGGTCTGGATCGTCACCCTCGGCGTCCTCCTCGCCGGCGTGCAGAAGGGCATCGGACGAACCGCGATGTTCTTCGTCCCGCTCCTGGTCGCTCTGTTCGCGGCCCTGGTGGTCCGCTCCCTCTTCCTCGACGGCGCGCTCGAGGGTCTCAACAACTTCTTCACGCCCGACTGGGGCGTCCTCACGGAGCCGTCCGTGTGGATCGCCGCCTACGGTCAGATCTTCTTCTCCCTGTCGGTCGGCTTCGGCATCATGCTGACCTACTCGTCCTACCTCAAGCGCAAGACCAACCTCACCAGCTCCGGTCTGGTCGTGGGCTTCTCCAACTCGGCGTTCGAGGTCCTCGCGGGCATCGGCGTCTTCGCCACCCTCGGCTTCCTGGTGACCACGTCGGCGGGAGCCGGCTGGGACGATGTCGGGGGCGGCCCGGGCCTGGCGTTCATCGCCTTCCCCGCCCTCATCTCGCAGATGCCGGGCGGGCCGATCTGGGGCGTCGTGTTCTTCGTCTGCCTCATCCTGGCGGGCCTCACGTCCCTGATCTCCATCACCGAGGTGGTCATCTCGTCCTTCCAGGACAAGATCGGGTCCTCGCGCACCGCGGCCACGCTGGCGGTGGGTGTCCCGATGGCCGCCATCTCCCTGCTTCTCATGCCCACAGAGACCGGCCTGCAGAATCTCGACATCCTCGACAAGTTCGTCAACAGTCTGGGCATCGTCGGCATCTCGCTCATCGCGTTGGTCGTGGTGATCTTCGGCATGCGCCTCGCCCCGCAGTTGCGCGATCACCTCAACTCGGTGTCCTCGTGGAGGGTGGGCACGTTCTGGATCGTGTGCCTGGCCGTCATCACGCCGCTCGTGCTCGGCTACTCCCTCATCCGCGAGATCATGACCCTGATCTCCGAACCGTACGAGGGGTACGAGGCATCCGTCCTCGGCGTCTGGGGTTGGGGCATGATCGCCACGATCCTCGTGCTGTCGGTGGTCCTGTCCCTCCTGCCGTGGCGCGGGTCCCGTCAGCTCGACGGCCCCCCGACGGTCGACGACGATCCGAGCGACTTCGCCTACGAGGAGGGCCTCACCCCTCCCGCCGCCGACCGCCCGTCCGGTGCGACGGCGTCCCCCCGCAAGACCAAGGAGGCCTGAGCAATGGATGCTCCCGCGATCATCATGATGGTCCTGTTCCTGCTCGTGATCTGGGGCGGACTCGTCGCCAGCATCG
This sequence comes from Dietzia sp. IBK-p2-15D, assembly GCF_057773105.1. Lineage (NCBI taxonomy): Bacteria > Bacillati > Actinomycetota > Actinomycetes > Mycobacteriales > Dietziaceae > Dietzia > Dietzia sp. IBK-p2-15D. Next base: position 113,354 of record NZ_JBYMTK010000009.1, on the reverse strand, counting down.
TCCACTACGCGAGCCACCCCGACGGGGTCGACGAGGGTGCCGTCCGAGAAGCGGCGGAACGCGGCAGGGGCTGACCCCGCCCAACCGCAGCTCCCGGCCCCGGTTCCGCCCACGGACCCGGGGCCGGGTCATTCCCGGCGGTCGCCCACCGCCGGGCCGTCGGAACCCGCCTCGTACTCCTCGAGCGGGACCCCGCCGGCCTCCCACGCCTCGATCACCGGAGTGAGGATCCGCCAGCACTCCTCGGCCACGTCACCGCGGACCGTCAGCAGTCGGTCGCCGTCGAGGATGCGTCCGAGGACCTCCCCGTACGGCAGCAGCTCGCTGTCCCCCAGGTCAGCGGACAGGCGGGTGCTCTCGAGCGTGAACCGGTCGTCGGCCGCGTTCGTCGCCAGCTCGAGGGACACCCGGTCGCGCGCGATCCCGATCGTCAGCCGGGTCGGCGGAACACCCCCCGAGAACGCCCCGGGCACGTGGCGCGGCGGCCGGAACGCCACCGTCACCCGCATCGAATCCTCGCCCAGCGCCTTGCCCGACCGCAGGAACACCGGCACCCCGGCCCACCGCTGGTTCCGTATCTCCAGGACGACCTCGGCGAACGTCTCGGTCCCCCGAGCCGGGTCGACGCCGTCCTCATCCGCGTAGGACACCACGTCCCTGCCACCCGCCCGCCCGGCGGTGTAGCGGCCCCGGCGCGAGGAGACGAGCGGATCGCCATCCCACACGCGCGTCGCACGCAGCGTGGTGACGATGAGGTCGTGGAGTTCGGTGGCGTCGAGGCGCGCGGGTGCATCCATCGTCGCCAGCGCCATCACCAGCAGCAGGTGGGACTGGAGCATGTCGACGAGCGCGCCCGCGGAGTCGTAGTACCCGGCGCGGCCCTCGAGGGCGAGCGTCTCGTCCGCGACCACGTCGATGCGCTCCACGTGTTCCGCGGTCCACACCGGCTCCATGATGCGATTGGCGAACCGCATGCCGAGGATGTTGAGCACGGTCGCCTCCCCGAGGAAGTGGTCGACCCGGTACACGCGGTCCTCGGGCACGAGGTCGGTGAGCAGTGCGTTCACCCTGCGCGCCGAGGCGAGGTCGTCGCCGAACGGCTTCTCCAGCGCGAACCGCACGTCGTCGCGCAGTGGGCGCCCGCGCAGGCCCTCACACGCTGCGGCCGTGACGGCCGGTGGGAGGGCGAAGTACAGCACCACCGGTCCGTCCAGCCCGTCGATGAAGTCGGAGAAGGCCTCGGCGTCCGTCACGTCCAGTTCGACGAACCGGGTCGAGTCCACGATCCCGTCGACCTGCTCCGGGGAGCGGTCTCCGGCGCGCAACGCACCGCGGACGAGGTCGCGCCAGTCACCGTCGTCCATCCCGGAACGCCCGGAGCCGATGACGGTGACGTCACGGTCGGGATCCGTGGCGAGCAGGGTCCCCAACCCGGGGAGCAGGAATCGCTCGGTGAGGTCGCCACCGGCTCCCAGGATCGCGAGGGTGGGACGGTCGGTCGTGGTCGGCGACATGCCGCAGACGCTACCCGCGGGGCGGCGCCGCAGTAGCGTGTGACCATGGACACCAACAGCCCCGATGTCACGACCGACGCCCCCGCCGCCGAGCCTGCCGGGCAGGCCCCCGAGGAGATCCGTCACCTCATCCAGCAGTGGAAGCGCCTCGACGAACTGCTCGCCGGGCTCAAGAGAGACGACTGGATCGCACCGACCCCTCTGCCGGGGTGGACCGTCCGAGATGTCGTGGCACACGTGGCGGGCACCGAGCACATGCTCGCCGGTGAGACGGTCCCGGACATCGAGGTGCCCGCCTCCGCCCGCGAGTACGTGCTCAACCCGATCGCGGAGCTCAACGAGAAGTTCGTACAGGAGGCGCGCCCGCTGGCTGTCGAGGACGCGTTCGAGGACTTCCGCGACGTCGTCGCCGAGCGCACGGAGCAGCTCTCCGAGATGAGCGCTGCAGACCTCGAGGCCGAGACCGACTCCCCCGTCGGCCGCGTTCCGTTCCGCCGCTTCATGGGCGTGCGGGTCTTCGACTGCTGGATCCACGAGGACGACATCCGGCAGGCCATCGGGATGCAGCATCACCTCGGCGGCGACATCGGCCGGTTCGCGGTCGGGGAGATCGTGACTGCCCTGCCCCGCATCGTCGGCAAGAAGGCCGCCGCGCCGGACGGCTCCCGGGTCCGGTTCCGCGTCACGGGTGAGGCGGGCACCGATCTGCCGCTGGCCACCGATGTCGTCGTGGACGGACGCGCAGCCCTCGCCGACGTCGACGACACCGCGCAGCCCACCGTGGAACTGGTCTTCGACACCCCGACCTTCGTCCGCGCGGCGACCGGCCGGATCGTCGCCGAGCCGGGCAGCGGCGTGGAGATCAGTGGCGACGAGGACCTGGGCCGGACGATCCTCGGGTCGCTGGCCTTCACCATCTGACGCCGTCGTCGCCCGTGTCCGGACCTCACATCGTCGTCATGGGCGTCTCGGGCGCCGGGAAGTCGACGGTCGCCCGTGTGATCGCCGAACGCCTCGGTGCGCCGTTCCTCGACGCCGATGACGTGCATCCGACCGCCAACCGCCGGAAGCTGAGCGCCGGTGAGCCCCTGACCGACGATGATCGCCGGCCGTGGTTGGCCGCGGTCCGGGGCGGCATGCGGGAACGCGATCGGACGATGGGCAGCGGCACGGGGCTCGTCGTCGCGTGTTCGGCGCTGCGACGTGCCTATCGCGACATCCTGCGGCAGGTGGAGCGCCCGGTGTTCTTCGTCGAACTCGGCACCGACCCCGAGCTCATCGCGGCCCGACTCGCCGCCCGCCGGGGGCACTTCGCGTCCCAGCGAATCCTCGAGTCCCAGCTGAGCACCGTGGAGCCGCTCGAGGCCGACGAGACCGGGATCGTCTGCCCGATCACGCTGCCGGTGTCCGAGATCGCGGACGAGGTCCTCGCCGCTCTCTGACCCTGTTCTCGCCGCCCTCTGACGCACCCCGCCAACGGGTCAGTCCGCGTCGCGTCGCGGCCACCCCGGGACGTCGTCGAGAACGGAGCCGTTGCCCAGCTGCGAACCGGTGATGACGCTCCTGCTCCCGTCGCTCTCCAGGATGACGGCGACGGCCTCGCCGAGGTCCCCGATTCCCGAGGAGCGGAGGGTCTGGCGGATGTCGGCGTGCGTGAGCCGGTGCCGCGCCAGCTGGTCGTCGAGGATGACCCCGTCGCGGACGAGCAGAGTCGGCTGTGCGGTCAGGGCCTTACGCCCGCCCGGCAGTCGCCTCAGCTGGGAGACGACGTACTGCAGCAGGACGAGCAGCGCCAGTGCGACCGCGCCCTCGGCCCACGACACGTCGGAGCTGAGGATGATGGTCGCCAGCGTCGAACCCAGCGCGACGGTGACGATGAAGTCGAAGGCGTTGAGTTGCGCGAGGGTGCGCTTGCCGAACGCCCGGATCGCCACCACGAGGAAGATGTACGCCGCGGTGCCCACGAGGAGTATCCGGAGGATGTCGGACCAGTTGTCGAACCACATGCCCGAACCGTACCGACCACGACGGTTCCTTCTACCTCTCCGACATCGGGGTGGCGAAGTGCTGGACGTAGAGATGAGCCTCCGGGAGACCCTGGTACGCGGCCGTCCGCAGGCAGACACCCACGCGGGTGAGGTCCGGGTCGAGGATGTTCTCCCTGTGGCCCGGGCTCTGCATCCAGTTGGCGACCGGATCCGGACCGCCCGTGGACGAATAGAACAGATTCTCGGCAGCTCTGGAGTAGTCGACACCGGCCTCCCGGAAGAACGTGGACGGGCCGCCGCTGCCGTCAGGCGCGGTGTGCCCCCAGTAGTCCCTCGCGATCATGTCGTCCGCTTTCGCACAGGCGCTGTCGCGGAGCCTCTCGCTGGCGTCCAGGGGCGGAAGGCCGTTCTCGCTCCGCTGTACGTTCGTCTCCGCTTCCACCGGGGACGGCTCCGCCGGGGGCTCGACCGCAGCCTGATCCCCGGGGGCCTTCGACGAGAGGCCCCGGTCCACCGCGACATCCACCTGCGCGCAGCCGGCCACCGCCATCGAGACCGCCAGGATCAGCGACGCGGCCGCTGCTCTCGCGGCCATCCGGTTCCTCATCCTGATCACCCGATCCGAGTGGAAAGACCAGTGCGCCCGGGGAGACTTGAACTCCCACGTCCGTAGACACTGGAACCTAAATCCAGCGCGTCTGCCAATTCCGCCACGGGCGCGTCACCCGGGGGTACCGGGCGAGATGAGTTTACCGTGTGGTCAGCGGTACCGTGGAGGCGTGTCCGACACCCTTGGCTCCCACGCGACCGGAAGTGCCACGGCTTCCGGCGACCCGGCGCGGACCAGGGTCAAGCACCGCCCGGCGTGGATCGCGTTCGTCGTCCTGGGGGCGATCTTCTGCATGGGCATGGGGCTGTGGCAGCTCGCCCGCTACCAGGAGGCCACCGGGACCGCGCAGAACCTCGGGTACACGTTCATGTGGCCGTTCCTCGCCGGGTTCCTCGTCTACGCGTACCTGAAGTACGTGCGCATGGAGGCCGACGAGGGTGACCGGATCGCCGCCGCGGACGGCGTCGACGGGGGTCACCGCGCGGGGGACGACGCGGAAGACGACGAAGACGGCGACGACGACGAGGTCGGCCGGCCCTCAGGGGTCACTGCGACCACCGGGAAGAACCGAACCGGCCGGCGCCGCGGCCCCGTCATGACGGAGATCCCCTCGGACCTGCTGCCGACGCGTCGACCCGCCCGGGACGAGGCGGTCCGGGACGAGGGCCTGGACGCCTACAACTCTTATCTCGCCGAACTCGCCCGGAAAGACCGGGTCGACGGCACTCACCAGGAGAAGCCTGCTTCATGACCGCCGCAGCCACCCAGCAGACCGACAACCGCAAGCCGGATCCCGGCGGCAAGATCGCCGGGGCGCTCAAGCGCTACCGCGTGCTGGCCTGGATCACCGGTGTCTGGCTCCTGGTGCTCACGGTGGAGATGATCTACAAGTACCTGATCCTGGAGAACTCGTCGGACGCCCCGGACTGGTTCACCTACATCGGGCAGGCGCACGGCGTGTTCTACATCCTGTACCTGTTCATGACGCTCGACCTGGCGATCAAGGCCCGTTGGCCCGCGTCGCGCACCCTGCTCACCGCGCTGGCGGGGACGATCCCGTTCCTGTCGTTCTGGTTCGAGAACAAGCGGACCCGCGACGTCCACGCCGAGTACGCGGTCTGATCCGCCCGTGATCTGACGCGATGCCGACCAGCCGTGACCGTGACCTCAGATGACGGTGCTGGTCTGACATGCCTGTGATCGCCGCGGCCAGGCGCGTGCCCGGGACTACGGTGCAGCGCGTCGGCCTGGCGCTCGCCGTCCTGGTCCCGGTCGCGGTGTTGTTCGCCGATCTCCCGGGCCTCGACCCGCCCGCCCAGCGCATGCTGGCGGTGTTCTCCGTGGCGGTCATCCTGTGGGTCACCGAGGCGATCCCCCTGGTCGCCACGGCGGTCCTGGTGATCTTCCTGCAGGTCCTGCTCATCTCCGACGAGGCTCTGGTCGGCTTCGGTGACACCGCGTTCGAGGCACCCACGGCGGAGTCGATCTACGCCACCCTGGCCCACCCCGTCATCATCCTGTTCCTGGGCGGCTTCCTCCTGGCTGACGGCGCCGCCAAATACCGACTGGACCGCAACCTCACCGCGGTGATGCTGCGGCCGTTCCGCGGCAACCTCCGGCTCACCGTGTTCGGACTGATGTTCATCACCGCCGTGCTCTCGGCGTTCATGTCCAACACCGCCACCACCGCCACCATGCTCGCGGTCCTCATCCCCGTCCTGGCGGTGTCCCCGTCCCCCGCCGCCCGTGCGGGGCTGGCGTTGAGCATCCCCGTCGCCGCCACGGTGGGTGGCCTGCTCACCCCGGTCAGTTCGCCGCCCAACGCGATCGCGGTGGGCACCCTCGCGGACCAGGGCATCCGCATCACCTTCGTCGACTGGCTGCTGGCGACCGGACCGTTGGTCATGGTCCTGCTGGTCGTGGCATGGGCCGTGTTGTCGGTCCGCTACCTCGACCGTGGCGTGGCCGTGGACATCGACGTGCGAGTGGACCTCGACACGCGTCCCCGGGCGGTCCTGTTCTACGTGGTCGCCGGACTCACCGTGGTGCTGTGGCTCACCGAGGCCGCGCACGGTATCCCGGCGGCGACGGTGGCGTTCCTGCCCGTCACCGTGCTGCTGGCCACCTCTGTGATGACCGGCGAGGACCTGCGGCGCCTGCAGTGGCCGGTGCTGTGGTTGGTCGCCGGCGGGATCGCGTTGGGCAGCGGGGTCGCCGCCACGGGGCTCGACGAGTGGATGATCGGGCTGGTCGACTGGGCGACCCTGCCGGGGCTGGCAGTCACACTGGGATTGCTCACCCTGGCTCTGCTCCTGGGCACGCTCATCTCGAACTCCGCCACGGCCAATCTGCTCATCCCGCTGGTGCCGGGCCTGGCGGTGACCGTCGGCTCGGATTCGGTGATCCTGGCCGTGGCCCTGGCCGTCGTCTGCGGCCTCGGTATGGCTCTGCCGGTGTCCACCCCGCCCAACGCGATCGCCTACGCCACCGGCGAGATCCGTACCAAGGACATGGCCGCGATCGGCATCGTCGTCGGCGTGGTCGGGTTGGTGCTGGTGGCGTTCGTCATGCCCGCCTGGTGGTCCCTGACAGGCCTGACATGACCGCCCGCGACACGACCCCGCCGCGCCCGATCACCCGTGACGAGGGCCGGCCCCTCCGGCCGATTCTGGTGGTGGGCCACGGCCCGGTCGCCGCCGCCGTCGCCCGCGAGATCGACAGCGCGGCCAGCGCGGCCAGCGCGGCCAGCGCGGGTACGGCCAGCCCGGCCGGCGCGGATGCGGCCGAGGTGATCGTCCACCGCGCCGACGATCCCGCGGCCGCGTCCCGGCTCGTCGCCGCGCTCGGCGGCACCGCCGCCGGTCCGGAGGTGGTGGTCGCGGTCGGCGACGAGCACCATCCCGACGCGATCCTCAGCGCGGTCGTCTCCGCCTCCGGGCCGGAGGATCCGCCGCCGCGACTGCGCGTGGTCACCTCCGGCGCCACGGTCACCGGGATCGAGCGGGCGGTCGACGCGGGCCTGCTCGACGGCGTCGTGGCGGTGCCGTGGGCGCCCGGCGAACTGGGCCCGCGGATCCTCACCTGGTGGGCCAGGCTGGACGCCGGGCGCCGCCGGGACGCCGAGGGCGGGCCCGAGCACGCCGCCCTGCGCCACCGCGCCCCCACCGGGATACCCGGAGTGCACCCGCGGGCCGCCGAACTGCTGCCGTCGCTGCGGGGCTCGCGGCGGACCGCCGTCGCCGAACTCGTGGACGCGCTCGAGGAGTCCCTCGGCCCCCGCCCGCGGATCGAGCTTCCGCCCGGCGTCGTCCTGTCCCGCCGCGACGCCCGGCTCGGTGGGCTCTACATCCTGCTGCGCGGCGAGGTCGAGGTCCTCATCCCGGGCCGCCCCTTCCCCGAGGGCCAGAACCCCTACCGTGGCGGCCCGTTGATCGGGCTGCCGGGCCTCGTCGGCGACCGCACCGCCCTGCACACCACCCGGACCCTCACCGACTGCGCGCTCGTGCACCTGTCCGAGGAACAACTCGTCACCGCCCTGACCCGCAGCCCCCGCGTCGGGACCGCACTGGGCGTGGCCGCCGTCCACGGACTCGACGACCGGCTCCGCCACGCCGAGTCACAGCGCCTCACCGAGACCGAACTCGCGGTGCGCCTGCACGAGGAGCGCGAGCGGCTCGCCGACGCCCTCGACGCCCTGTCCGAGGCCCGCGTCGAGCTCATGAGCCAGGCCTCCGCCGCCGCGATCGGACAGATGGCGGCCGGGCTGTTCCACGAGCTCAACAACCCGCTGGCCGCCCTCGAGGGCGCCCGCGACCACCTGCTGGCCGACCTCGAGACCCTCGTCGCCCGCGGCGGGGACGCCGAGCTGGTGACCAGGGCGCTCCGCCGCGCGCGGACCGCGAAGGCGCGCCCCACGGCCGAACTGCGCAGCGCGCGCCGGCGGGTCCGTGCCGTGCTGCCGGACGCCGAGACCACCCGCAGGGTGGTGGCCGCCGGATTGGACGACGACGAGACGCTCCGGGCCCTCTCGTCGTCGTCACCCGGTACGCGCGAGGCCGTCGTCACGGCGGCGGCGATCGGCTCGGCGGCCCGCAACCTCGACCTCGCGGTGGATCACATCGCCGACCTCGTGTCCTCGCTGCGCTCGTCCATGCGCCCGCTCGACGCCGCCTACGTCCCCACCGACGTCGCCACGACCATCGACGACGCGCTGCGCATCACCGCCCACCGTCTGCCCGGGGTCCAGGTGGTCCGCGACATCGCCGAGGGCCTGCCGGACGTCACCGCCCACCCAGGCCAGCTGACCCAGGTGTGGATCAACCTGCTCACCAACGCCGCCGACGTCCTCACCGGCCCGCAGGCCCCGCCCGACCCCCGGGTCCGGATCGGTGCCGGGGCCTCGAACGGCGGCGAGGTGATCGTCACCGTCACGGACAACGGCCCCGGCGTGCCGGACGAGATCAGCGACAAGATCTTCGAGCCCCGCTTCACGACCAAATCCGGACGCATACGCTTCGGGCTGGGCCTGGGGCTGGGGATCAGCCACCGGATCGTGCTCGACCACGACGGCGTGATCGACCTCGACTCCCGGCCGGGGCACACCGCATTCCGGGTGACCCTGCCCGCCGCCGACCACAGCGAGGAGCCCCTGACGTGACGCACGCCCGATCCGCCCGAGCCGTCCCCGACCCGCGACTCACGATCCTGGTCCTCGAGGACGAACCCGAGGTCCGCGAGGCACTCGAGGCCGATCTCGCGCCGTTCGCCGACATCGCCCGCGTAGAACCCGCCGAGGACGTGCCCGACGCCCACGCCGTGCTGGACGAGGTCGCGGCTGACGGCGACGTGCTCGCGTTGGTCCTGGCCGACCACCGGCTGCCCGGACGCTCCGGGACCGACTTCCTCGTGGAGCTCATGGCCTCGGGCCGGCACCCACACGTGCGGACCGTGCTGGTGACCGGCCAGGCCGACCACGCCGACACCATCCGCGCGGTCAACGAAGGCGGGCTGGACTATTACGTCGCCAAGCCGTGGAACCCCGACGACCTACGAGCACTCGTACGTCGGCAGCTCACCGAGTACGTCCTGTGGTCGGGCGCCGACCCGGTCCCCCACCTGCGCGTGCTCGAGACCGAGCGGGCACTGGAGGCCGTGCGCGGACGCAGCGAGCTCTAGTCGGCACCGGCATCCGACCGGCGCGCGTCGGCCAGCGTGCGCCGGTCGGATGCCGCCGTCAGGCCCGCTCGGCGAGTACCCGCAGCGCCGGCACCAGGGCGCGCAGGGCCCGGCCACGGTGCGAGGCCGCGTCCTTCTCCTCCGGGCTGAGCTCGGCGGCGGCGCGGTCGGACCCCTCGGGCATGAACAGCGGATCGTACCCGAACCCGCCTGCACCACGCGACTGCCGCAACACGCGGCCCGGCCAGCGGCCCTCCTGCACGATCTCGCCCACCCCGTCCTGAGCAGCAGGCGAGCCCGCAGCGTGCGGGACGCCCTGACCGACCAGCGCGCACGCCGAGACGAACGCCGCTCCCCGGCGCTCCTCCGGCACATCCGCCAGCTGCGCGAGCAGGAGCGCGTTGTTCGCGGCGTCGTCGCCGTGCCGCCCGGCCCAGCGCGCCGACAGGACCCCGGGCATGCCGTTGAGGGCGTCCACCGCCAGTCCCGAGTCGTCCGCCAGGCACGGCAGGCCGGTCGCCTGCGCACCGGATCGGGCCTTGATCAGCGCGTTGTCCGCGAAGGTGGCGCCGTCCTCGGGCTCCTCCGGGTACTCCGGCACCTCGTCCAGTCCCACCGGCTCGATGCCGACGATCCCCGCCGACTCCAGCACCCGGCGCAGCTCGGCCAGCTTCTTGGCATTGCGGCTCGCGACCACCAGGCGAACGGTCACGACTACCGCCCTCGGTTCCGTGCAGCCGGCGGCGACGGCAACTCGCCCGGGTAGGGCGCCGCGAGGGCCTCGCGCTGCATCTCGAACAGTCGCTCGCAGCCGGCCTGCGCCGAGTCGAGCATCGCGTCCAGCAGGTCGCGGCCGAACGCCGCGCCCTCGGCGGTCCCCTGGACCTCGATGAGCTTGCCGCCGTCGGTGCACACCACGTTCATGTCCACCTCGGCCCGCGAATCCTCCTCATAGGGCAGGTCGCACAGGACGCGGCCGTCGACGACGCCGACGCTCACCGCGGCGACCGCCCCGGTGAGCGGGTTGCCGGTGACCGCGCCCTTGGCCTGCAGCCACGTGATCGCGTCCGCCAGGGCCACGTACGCGCCGGTGATCGCCGCGGTCCGTGTCCCGCCGTCGGCCTGCAGGACATCGCAATCCAGGGCGATCGTGTTCTCCCCCAGCGCGGACAGGTCGATGCAGGCCCGCAGGGAGCGGCCCACCAGACGGCTGATCTCGTGGGTGCGACCGCCCACCTTGCCGCGGACCGACTCCCGGCCCGAGCGCTCGTGGGTCGCGGCCGGCAGCATCGCATACTCCGCCGTGAGCCACCCCAGGCCCGAACCCTTGCGCCACCGCGGCACGCCCTCGGTGACGCTTGCCGTACACATGACGCGGGTCTGCCCGAAGGTGACGAGGACCGACCCCGCCGGGTGCGAGGTGAACCCCCGCGTGATGGTCACGTCCCGCAGGTCGGCGTCGCCGCGTCCGTCTGCTCTGCTGCTGTTCGATGAGGTCACGACCGCCGATCCTAGCCGCCGGACGCCGGCCCCGGAGGGGCAGGCGGTGTGGGTGGGGCCGGCGGACGCCTCCTGGTGAGGTGCCGCCGGCGAGACGCCGACGCTGTCGCCGCCGCTGACGCCGCCGGACTGGCTTATGCGCTCTCTTTGGTCCATTCGCGCAGCTCAACCCCGGCGGATGCGTACATTCCCCCAGCACAAGCCAGGAGTGGCTCACAAGTCAGGAGCGGCCGGGAGGGGCCGTAGCGGGAAGGGCCGGGGCCGGGAGGGGTCGGGTGGTGCCGACCCGCCACCTAGACGGTGATCCGCAGATCCGGCTCCGCCAGCAGGATCTCCCCGCCGAACTCGACGGCCGCCTCCGCGCGCACCGCCTCGCGGTCCACCCACGGCGGGATGTGGGTCAGCACGAGACGACCCACGCCGGCGCGGTGAGCGGTCAGGCCCGCCTCCGCCCCCGACATGTGGATGCCCGGCGGGCGTCCCTCCTCGTGCGTCCAGGACGCCTCACAGAGCAGGACGTCCGCGCCGACCGCCAGCTCGACCAGGGCGTCGCAATAGGCGGTGTCCCCGCTGTACGCCAGGACCCGGCCGCTACGGGAGGTCAGGCGCATTCCGTACGACTCCGGAGGATGCTCCACCCGGTCGGCCCGCACGCGCAGGGCCACCTCGTCGTCGTCGCCCCTCATCTCCACCTCGGGCGCGACGTCCCACGTGGCCACGTCGAACGTGTCCGACAGGTCGTCGACCGTCCCCGGCTCCTCCGCCGACGCCACCCCGATCCGGTAGGCCGTCCCGGACGGCCCGACCAGCGGCACGCGGCCCGCGCCCTTCGCACCGGGGCCGAAGCGCCGCAGGACCAACAGACTCGGGACATCCAGGCAGTGGTCGGCGTGGAGGTGGGACAGCAGGACGGTCGCGTCCTCGGGGGCCACGTGTCGTTGCAGCGCGCCGAGGACACCGGGCCCCATGTCGATCACCACGGGGGCGAGACCGTCGACCTCCACCAGATACCCGGACGCCGGCGAGGTGGGTCCACCGATACTTCCCGAGCACCCGAGGACAGTCAGAAACATGGGCACCATCGTGCCACGCCGCACCGCGTGTCGTGGTGTTCGCGGCTGTGCCCGCGATGCGTGTCACCGTCCATCAGTCCGACACCGCCCGCCCGACGGTCACCAGACCGGGGCCGAGGAACCGTGACGCCACCCGGCGGAAGGCGTCGGGATCACCGGTGACGAGGTACTCGTGAGTCGCCGGCTCGGCCGCGTCGTGTGGCCGCAACAGGTCCTGCGCGGTGAGTACCCGCAGCACGTCCTTGGCGGTCTCCTCCGCGCTCGAGACCAGCGTGACGTGGTCCCCCGCCGCCAACTGCACCACACCGGACAGCAACGGGTAATGGGTGCACCCCAGCACCAGGGTGTCGACGTCGGCGTCGCGGATCGGGGCGAGATACCCCTCCGCCAACCCGAGCACCTGACGGCCACTGGTGATGCCGCGCTCGACGAACTCGACGAACTTCGGACACGCCACCGACGTCAGCTCGATCCCGGCGGCCGCGGCCACCGCGTCGTCGTACGCCCGCGACGCCACTGTCGCGCGGGTGGCGATGACCCCGATCCGGCCCGAGCGGGTGGTGGCCACCGCGCGCCGGGCCGCCGGCTGGATGACCTCCACGACCGGTACCGGGTAGCGCTCGCGGGCGTCGCGGAGCATCGCCGCCGACGCCGTGTTGCACGCGATCACCAACACCTTGACCCCGCGGTCGACGAGTTGGTCCGCCACCGCGAGGGCGTGCGCCCGGACCTCGGCCAGCGGCAACGGACCGTACGGCCCGTTGGCGGTGTCACCGACGTAGACCACCGACTCGTCGGGTAGCTGGTCCACGATCGCCCGGGCCACCGTCAGACCGCCGGCGCCGGAGTCGAACACCCCGATGGGAGCCTGCGGGTCGGGGCGCGTCACCTCCGCGGTCCGGCGGACCACCGCGGCTGGGTGGCGAGCTGCTGCTGCGGTTTCCGGTCGCGCTTGAGGCCGTACGCCGACGCCACGCCGCCGATCGCGCCCCCGAGATGGCCCTGCCAGGACACCCCGTCCAGCATCGGCGACAGGCCCGCCAGCGCCTCGAGCCCGTAGTAGAAGCCGATGACCAGTCCGATCACCAGGTGCAGGATGCGCCGGGAGAAAAAGCCCCGGACGATGACGTAGAAGATGTAGCCGAACACGATCCCGGAGGCCCCGATGTGGACGGTCCCGGTGCCGCCGAGCAACCAGGACACCACTCCCGAGATCAGCCACGACACGAGGGTGACGGTGACCAGCGGCCGGATCCCGGACAGGGCGATGATCGACCCCAGCACGAGCAGGGCGATCGAGTTGCCGATCAGGTGCGCCCAGTCCCCGTGCAGCAACGGCTGGAACACGATGCCGAGCAGCCCGTCCGTCGCCAGCGGCTGGACCCCGTAGCCGTCGAGGGTCTGCTGGGGTCCGATCGCCGCGATGATCACCTGGTCCGCCGCCTCGACCACCCACATCAGGGCGACGAACGACCACAGCAGGACCAGGGCCGGCCAGCGCCGCGGCCCCGGGTCTACCGGGCGGGTCGGGCCGGCGCCGGTACCCGGCCACGGCGAACGGGGGTCTCGGTTCACGATGTTCTCCTCATTGCCCGTCGAGGGCTGTGCACAGGGAGTCCTGCATGAAGGTCAGCCAGTGGTACACGTCCAACTGGGCGGACCGGGGGTCATCGTCGGGCACGTACTCGGGGATGTCGGTGGCGGCGACCCCGTCGGACGAGCCCGCCTCCAGCAGGACCGCGCCCAGCCCCAGTCGCACATCATTGAGACACCGCATCCACGAGTTCGCCTGCTCGAGGGTCAGCGAGACCGTCCCGCCTCGCGACGGCAACGAACGCAACACCACGCCCGCGCAGCCGAGTTTCGCGTCGATGATCGCCGGCTCGTGGATCATCCGCATGCCCGAGTTGTGGGCCCGCGCGACGGCCGCCCCGTCCGTGTCGGACCCGTCCGCACGGTCGGCCGCCTCGGGGCGGTGGAAGTCCGGCAACAACCGCGCCAGGGGCGCCTCGGCGGGCACCTGCGAGTGGCCGCTGCGCATACCGGTGATCTCGGCCAGCTCATCGCGCGGGGCGGAGTCCCGGCGCTGTTCGAGCATGTCCACCACGTTGGAGACCAGGGCGTGCAGGATCTGCACCTCGTGGTTCTCCATGACCGACTTGATGCGCGCCCCACCGAGGGACGCCTTGCGCTGCCACGCCTTCACCGCCTCACGCCTCCCGCTGCATCGTGGCCCACAGTCCGGCCTCCTGCAGCTTGCGGACGTCGTTCTCGACCTTGTCGCGGCTGCCGGACGACACCACCGCCCGACCGTCGTTGTGGACCTTGAGCATCAGGTCATGCGCCTTCTCCCTGCTGTAGCCGAACACCCGCTGGAACACGTACGTCACGTAACTCATCAGGTTCACCGGGTCGTCCCAGACCACGGTGAGCCAGGGGCTGTCCACCCCACCGTCGAGGTCCGCGTCCGTGGACTCCACGGGCGCGGCCGACGGCATCGCCATCACCGGGGCGGTGCTCCGGACGGCCGCAAGCGGTGTCGTCACAGGGTGCATGGAACCCAGGATACGGATTCCCGCCGGGTAGGCCACGCCGTAGAGTCGCCCCCGTGACCCCGCCGACTCCCTCCCATGTCACGCCCCCCACCGGGCGACCGTCCACCGCCCTGCTCACGGACAAGTACGAGCTCACCATGATCCGGGCGGCCCTGGCGGACGGCACCGCCGACCGGCCGTGTGTGTTCGAGGTCTTCGCCCGACGCCTGCCCTCCGGCCGTCGGTACGGGGTGGTCGGCGGCACCGGTCGGCTCCTCGAACGCGTGGCGGACTTCCGATTCGACGACGAGGAGATCGAGGCGCTGTCGGGTTCGCTCGACGAGCGGACCACCGACTGGCTCCGCGACTTCCGTTTCACGGGTGACATCGACGGCTACGCGGAGGGCGAATTGTTCTTCCCCGGCTCGCCCGTGCTGAGCATCCGGGGCGGGTTCGCGGAGTGCGTCGTACTCGAGACCCTGGTCCTGTCCGTGCTCAACCACGACAGCGCGATCGCCTCCGCCGCCGCGCGGATGACCTCCGCGGCGTACGGCCGCCCCATCATCGAGATGGGGTCCCGCCGCACACACGAGGAGGCAGCGGTCGCCGCGGCCCGGGCCGCCTACCTCACCGGGTTCGCCTCCACCTCCAACGTGGAGGCGACGCGTCGGCACGGGGTGCCGTCCGCCGGGACGTCCGCCCACTCGTTCACCCTGCTGCACACCGGCCCGGAGGGTCCGGACGAGGCGGCCGCCTTCCGCTCGCAGGTGAAGACCCTCGGTGTGGACACCACCCTCCTGGTGGACACCTACGACATCGCGAAGGGCGTGGCGACGGCGATCGAGGTCGCCGGGCCCGGACTCGGCGGCGTCCGCATCGACTCCGGGGACCTGGGGGTGCTCGCCCGCCAGGTCCGCGGTCAGCTGGACGCCCTCGGCGCCCGCAACACCCGGATCGTGGTCTCCGGCGACCTCGACGAGTACGCGATCGCCGCTCTGCGCGCGGAGCCGGTCGACGTATACGGCGTCGGCACCCGGCTCGTGACCGGCTCGGGCGCCCCGACCGCCGGCATGGTCTACAAACTCGTCGAGGTCGACGGGATCCCCGTGGCCAAGCGCTCCGCCCAGAAGGAGTCCCTGCCCGGCGCCAAGCGGGCGGTCCGCCACCACCGCCGCTCGGGCACCGCCGTCGAGGAGGTGCTGCTGCCGTGGTCCGGGGACGCCCCCGGGGAGCCCGGTCTCGAGACGCGCGATCTCATGGTCCCGCTGATCCGGGGCGGCGAGACCGTACCCGGGCTCCCGACCCTCGAACAGTCACGCGCCCACCACGCCGCCGTGATGGTGTCCCTGCCGTGGGAGGGGCTCGCGCTGAGTCAGGGCGACCCCGCCATCCCCGTGAGGGTCATCCCCCCGGCCACCCGCTGAGCGGAGCAGTCGGTCGATCGCCGACGCACCCGGGTGGGCCCCGAGCCGGCCGGGTCTGCCCCCGAGCCGCCCGGGTCTGCCCCCCGAGCCGCCCGGCGGCCCGGGCCACTGTCCGGTGCGGCCGCTAGGGTATCCGCGTGACCGACTCGCTCCCCCCCGTCTCCGACCTGCTCGCCACCGCGGTCGCGGGTCTGGGCGGCAGCGAACGCACGGGCCAGGTGACGATGGCCGAGGCCGTGGGCAACGCCCTGGCGACGGGGGAACACCTCGCCGTCCAGGCCGGCACGGGCACCGGTAAGTCCCTGGCCTACCTGGTGCCGGCGCTGCGCCACGCCGTGGCCACCGGGAACACCGTGGTGGTCTCCACCGCGACCATCGCGCTACAGAACCAGTTGGTCGACCGCGACCTTCCGCGCCTGTCCAAGGCGCTCCGCCCGGAACTCGGCGTGAGTCCCTCCCACGCGATCCTCAAGGGCCGGGGCAACTACCTGTGCCTGCACCGGGTGAGCTCGGGGCCGGTCGACGAGGCCGACCCGGAGGAGGTGGAGACCGAGGAGCTGTTCGACCTGCCCCTCGGCGGCGAGTCCACGGCCGCGCGCACCCCACGTGAGGCCGCCCCCAGGGACACCGGCCCGAGCTCGTGGCTGGGCCGCGAGATCGCCCGCCTGCACGACTGGGCGCAGGACACCGACACCGGCGACCGCGACGACCTGCCCCGCGGCGTCTCCGACGCGGCGTGGCGACAGGTGTCGGTGACCAGTCGCGAGTGTCTGGGGCAGGTCTGCCCCGAGTTCTCCGAGTGCTTCGCCGAACTGGCGCGCCAGGAGGCCGGCCGCGCCGACGTGGTGGTGACCAACCACGCGCTGCTCGCGATCGACGCCATGACCGATGTCTCCGTGCTGCCCGAACACGACGCGGTGGTGATCGACGAGGCCCACGAGCTGTCCGACCGGGTGACCGGCGTGACGACCGCCGAACTCACCGGCGCGGCCGTGATCCAGGCCGCGCGCCGGGCGGCGAAGCTCGTCGACCAGCAGACCGCGGACCGCATGGTCGCCGCCGGGGAGGGTCTCGCGACGCTGCTGGAGATCTGTCCCGAGGCGCGATGGGACCTCATGCCCGAGGGCGCGGACCTCGCGCTGGCCGCTGTCCGCCACACCGCCGAGAACTGCCGGAGCGCGGTCCCGGGTCCCAAGCCCGGAGAGGCCGCCGGTGACCCACAGGGTGCCTCCGACCGTCAGAAGACCCTCGCCGCGCTGGATGAGATCGCCGACGCCGCGGACCGCATCCTCTCGTCGTTCGAGCGGCCGGTCACCGATCGCCTCGAGATCGTGTGGATGAGCGTGGAGGACCGGCGTGGACGGATCCTGCGCGTCGCTCCTCTGTCCGTCGCCGGGCTCCTGCGTGCCCGCCTGTTCGCCGAGTCCACGGTGATCCTCACCTCCGCGACCCTCACCACGGGCGGGAAGTTCGACGGGCTCGCCGCCACCTGGGGACTGCCGCCCGCCTCGTCGGCACGCCCGGACACGGCGAGCGCGGTGTCGCTCGAACCGCCCTCCGACGACGACGCGAGCGCACTGCGGTGGACGGGCCTCGACGCGGGATCCCCGTTCGACTACCGCCGCAACGGCATCCTCTACGTGGCAGCTCACCTCCCCGCGCCCGGCCGGGAGGGCCCGTCGCCCGCGGCCGAGGAGGAACTGGTCGATCTCATCACCGCCGCCGGGGGCCGCACGCTCGGACTGTTCTCGTCGATGCGCGCGGCGAAGGCGGCCGCCGAACTGCTCCGCGAACGACTCGACACGCCCGTCCTCTGCCAGGGCGAGGACTCGACGGCCAACCTCGTCGCCACGTTCGCCGCCGACGAGGAGACGACCCTCGTGGGCACCCTCTCACTGTGGCAGGGCGTCGACGTCCCGGGACGGACCCTGTCGCTGGTCGTGATCGACCGCATCCCGTTCCCCCGTCCCGACGATCCGCTGCTCTCGGCGCGTCAGCGTGCGGTGGCGGCCCGCGGGGGGAACGGGTTCCTCGCCGTCGCCGGTAACCACGCCGCCCTCCTGCTCGCACAGGGTGTGGGCCGGCTGCTCCGCCGCACCGAGGACCGCGGCGTGGTGGCGGTGCTCGATTCCCGCCTGGTCACCGCACGGTACGGCGGTTACCTGCGCGCCTCCCTGCCGCCGTTCTGGCAGACCACCGACAAGGACGTCGTGACCGGGGCCCTGGAGCGCCTGCGCGACGCCTGAACGCTCCCCGGGCGCCGTTCAGGCGTCGACGGCGATGACCGTGAGCGACCCAGGCGCCACCTCGGTGTAGCCGGCGTCCACCACCGCAGCGACTCCCGGTGCCCCGGCGGCCACCGCCTCCGCCAGGTCCCGCCACCGGGAGGGATCGGCTTCGCGGACCGCGACCGGGAGTCCGTCGGCCAGCCAGCGATCGAGACGATCGCGTTCCATCGCGGCGATGAGCAGCATTACCGCGTGGCCGACCTGCGCCGCCGCCTTTCCCGTCGACATCTCGAGCGCACCGTCGATCCACACCACCGGCGTCTCCTCGGGCGGCGCGCCGGGCTCGTCACGCTCGAGGTCGGTACCGCCGATCTGCAGTCTGGCCAGCCGCGGGTCCACCTCGTCCACCGGGCCGGGGACGAACGCCCGAGCGGCGGCGCCGTCGATCTCCCGGGTCACCCCGGGGACCTCGAGCGAGGCCCGCCACTGGGCGCCGCGGGCCCGTCGGGCGATCTTGCGCATCCGGGCGTCCAACCACGCGGAGTAGGCCTCGTGCCACGGCCCTCCCGGGGCGACCCGTTCGTCGAGGCACAGCGCCGCGACCGCGCCGGCCACCGACTCGAGCAGCGGGGTCCGGGCCGGCGGGTCCGCCTTGGGCAGGTGCAGCACGATCGGCATCGACCGAACGGTCGCACGATCCTCGGGGTCCTCCGCGCCGGCCGAGCCCGCCCGGAGTCGGGCGTGGCACCAGTCGAGCGCGGCGCCGGTCGCCGGGCCGCCGTTCACGGGCGCATCGGGCTCGGGAGCGCCCTCCCCCGCCCCGGGCGCGCCGGTCACGTCAGGGGGACGCGGCGGTACGTCCCGGCGGCGGTGTCCGCGGCCTCGATCTCGTCGCGGGTGATCCCCAGCACGAACAGCACGGTGTCGAGGAACGGTTTGGACAGAGACGCGTCCGCCACCTCGCGGAGGGCGGGCTTCGCGCAGAACGCGATCCCCAACCCGGCGGTGGTGAGCATGTCGATGTCGTTGGCGCCGTCACCGACCGCGACGGTCTGACTCAGGGAGATGCCGAGCTCGTCGGCGAACTCGCGGAGGTAGGCGGCCTTCGCCTCGCGGTCCACCACCTCGCCGACCACCCGGCCGGTGAGCGTGCCGTCCACGATCTCGAGGGTGTTGGCGCGGGCGAAGTCGAGTCCCAGCTCCTCGGCGAGGCCGGAGATCACCTGGATGAAGCCGCCGGAGACCACCCCGCAACGGATCCCCAGCCGCTTGAGCGTGCGGATGGTGGTGCGGGCACCGGGCGTGAGCACGATGCTCGAGGCGACCTCGTCCAGCACGGTGGCGGGCAGACCCGCCAGAGTCGCGACACGCTCGTGCAGGGACTGGGCGAAGTCGAGCTCTCCGCGCATGGCCCGCTCCGTGACGGCCCGGACCTCGTCCTCCTTACCCGCGTGCGCGGCGAGCATCTCGATCACCTCGCCCTGGACGAGGGTGGAGTCCACGTCGAACACCACCAGTCGCTTGGACCGACGGCCGAGCCCGGCCCGGTCCACCGAGATGTCGACGCCGTGGGCGTCCGAGAGGGGGGCGAGGGTCTCGCGCAGGCGGGCATCGTCGGCCGAGTCCCGGCCGACGGTGGACACGTGCAACTCGATACCGGTGACCGGGTAGTCGGCGATCCCGCGGATCGTGTCGATGTTCGCGCCGATGGAGGCCAGCGAGCCGGCGACGGCCGAGAACGCGGAGGCCGGGACGGGGCTGCCGAGGATCACGACCGCGTGAGTGGAGGGCGGGGCCGCGGGGGCGATGTCGTCGAACTGGACCTCGAGATGCATCCCGAGGTCGTGGACCTGCTCGGTGAGCTCCCGGACGACGGTCACCACATCGGCGCCGTCGTCCACCCGGACCATGAGACCCAGGGACAGATGGCCGTTGACGACGACCTGCTCCACGTCGACCAGATCGGCGTGGTGGGACGCGAGAACGGACATCACCCGCGCGGTCACGCCCGGGCGGTCGGGCCCGGTGACGGTGAGGAGAGCCGGGGTGCCGGTGGTGCTCACATGTACTCCTGACAGGTGATCGGGGAAGGCGGTGCTGGTGTTGCGGGGCCTGACAAGCGGAAACCCCGCCGGTGGACGAGCCTGCCGACGGGGTTCCCGGGACCTACGCCCGTGGGTGAGTACGGGCGGGCGGTCAGCCCTTCTGCGGGGATGGTCCCCGGTCGGCCACATCCTTGGCCGAGTCCGGGTCCTGTGCCTTGACCCGTCCACCGACGTGGGCTTCCGCACGCATCCGCTCGCTCATGTGCGGGTAGTGCAGCTCGAACGCGGGGCGCTCGGAGCGGATCCGGGGCAGCGTCACGAAGTTGTGGCGCGGCGGCGGGCAGGAGGTCGCCCACTCGAGGGAGTTGCCCGCGCCCCACGGGTCGTCGACCGTGACGATCTCCCCGTAGCGCCAGCTCTTGATGATGTTCCAGATGAACGGCAGCATTGCGATGCCGAGGATGAACGAACCGACGGTGGAGATCTGGTTGAGGACCGTGAAATTGTCCGAGTCCAGGTAGTCGGCGTACCGGCGCGGCATGCCCTGGTTGCCCAGCCAGTGCTGCACCAGGAACGTCGTGTGGAAACCGATGAAGATCAGCCAGAAGTGGATCTTGCCGAGCCGCTCGTCGTACATCCGGCCCGTCATCTTGGGGAACCAGAAGTACACGCCGGCGAACGTGGCGAACACGATGGTGCCGAAGAGCGTGTAGTGGAAGTGCGCCACGATGAAGTACGTGTCCGAGATGTGGAAGTCGATCGGCGCCGAGGCCATCATCACGCCGGTCAGACCGCCGAAGAGGAAGGTGATGATGAAGCCGAGGGCGAACAGCATCGGCGTCTCGAAGGTCATCTTGCCGCGCCACATCGTGCCGATCCAGTTGAAGAACTTCACGCCGGTCGGGACCGCGATGAGGAACGTCATGAAGGAGAAGAACGGCAGCAGCACCGCGCCGGTGACGTACATGTGGTGCGCCCACACGGCCATCGACAGTGCGGCGATCGCGAGGGTCGCGAAGACCAGGCCGGCGTAGCCGAACAGCGGCTTGCGGGAGAAGACCGGGAAGACCTCGGAGACGATGCCGAAGAACGGCAGCGCGAGGACGTACACCTCGGGGTGACCGAAGAACCAGAACAGGTGCTGCCACAGGATGGCGCCACCGTTGCCCGGATCGTAGATGCGACCACCGAAGGTGCGGTCGTAGAATACGCCGAGCGCGGCCGCGGTGAGCAGCGGGAAGATCAGCAGGATGAGGACCGACGCCACGAGGATGTTCCACGTGAAGATCGGCATCCGGAACATCGTCATACCCGGTGCGCGCAGGCAGATGATGGTGGTGACGAAGTTGACGGCGCCGAGGATGGTGCCGATACCGCCGATGCCGACGCCGAGGATCCAGAGGTCCGCACCGACGTTCGGCGAGTGGATCTTGTCCGCCAGCGGCATGTACATGGTCCAGCCGAAGGACGCCGCGCCACCGGGGGTCAGGAAGCCGGAGAGCATGATCGTGCCGCCCGCGGAGAACAGCCAGAAGCCGAACGCGTTGAGGCGCGGGAACGCCACGTCGGGGGCGCCGATCTGCAGCGGCATGATGTAGTTCGCGAATCCGACGACGATCGGGGTTCCGTAGAGCAGCAGCATCACCGTGCCGTGCATGGTGAACAGCTGGTTGAACTGCTCATTCGACAGGAACTGCATACCCGGGAAGAAGAGCTCCGCCCGGATGAGCAGCGCCATGAGGCCGCCGACGAAGAAGAAGATGAAGCAGGTGACGATGTACATGATGCCGAGCAACTTGTGGTCGGTCGTCGTCAGCATCTTCCACACGAACGAGCCCGGCCGGGCATCACCCGTGGGTTCACCCGGCGGGTGGTCGAGTTCGTGGACCGGCTTGGGGGCCACTGCGGTCATAAGGGTCCTCCTGAACGCCTCACCCGACGTCGCGGGTCGAACCACCGACCCCACGTCGAACGCATAGGAATAGTGCGTGACCGCAATCCTAACCCCCGCCTGAGAGAGACGCCCACCCGCCCCGTCGAACTCGTCACCGGTGGTCACCCCCGCTAATCGCGCCGTGGTCCGGCACGCCGGGGCGGGCACCCGCCGCCCGCCCGCGACCTCCGCGTGAGCGACCCCACCCGGCCGATCTCCTAGGCTGTTGTCCCATGACCGATTCCGTGACCGCCCCCCGCCGACACCCCGCGCGGGGGTATGCGCGGCGCGCCGTCAGGGCGGCGGTCCCCCTGGCGGCCGGGCTGACGCTCGTGGCGTGTGGCCCCTCCCCCGTCGACATGGTCGAGCACCCGATGACGACGACCCCGTCGCGGATGGCCGGTGAGGAGCTGCAGCGCTCGGCGGAGCCCGAGGAGTCGTGCGCCCCGGCACCGGTCCCCGGGGAGTTCCCCGGGTCGGGTGACCGCCGGGTCCCCACGGAGGGGCCGGGTCCGGACCGGGTGGAGGTTCCGCGGTCGCCGGAGAGGATTTTGGCGCTCGGCACAGGTGCGGTGGACACGGCCTGTGCCCTCGGGCTGCAGGACCTCGTCGTCGGCACGTCCGGCCTACCCGACGGTGCGGACGTCTACCTGCCCGACTCACTGACCGGACTCCCGACGGTCGGCCCCCTCGTCGGCGCGGACCCCGACGAGGTCGCGCGGGCCGCGCGGGAACTGCGTCCGGACCTCATCGTGCTGGCCGGGTCGGACGAGGTGGACCCGGCCGTCGTCGCCGCCATGACTGATGTCGCCCCCACCGTGGTCTACGACGCCGACGTCCTCGCCTGGACAGAGGCCACCGAGGCGATCGCCGACGCCTACGGTCGGCCCCGCGCCGGCGGCGATCTGCTGCTGGATGTGATCGAGCGGGCGCAGCGCACCGCCGACGCGACCACCCCGTCGGACACCCGGGTCTCCCTGGTGTCGGTGACCGGAGGGGACGGTGACGGCGTGGAGGTGCAGCGGCCGGACACGCTGGGCTCCCTGATGCTCGAGGCCGTGGGTGCCGAGCGCCACCCTGCGCAACGCACGCGCGACGGCGAGCGCCTCCCGCCCCTGCCGCAGTCCCCGGCCGTGGGTGACGAACTGGACGGGGATGTGATCTTCGCGGTGGTGGGAGGCGGGCCCGGCTCCGAGGACGAGGCGCGGGAGGTCTTCGCCTCGGACAGGTGGACGGACCTCGACGCCGTGGGATCGCAGCGCGTGTTCGTGGTGGACCGTGCCGTGTGGGAGGGCGCGGGCCCGGTGGCGGCGCGGGCGGTCCTCGACGACATCCGGGGATCGATCAACGGGGTCGCACCGGACGGGTAGCCAGCAGTCCCTCCACGACAGTGGATCGACGACGCCCCTGCGACCACGTTCGGTCGCAGGGGCGTCGTGAGGCGGTTCCGGTGTGTCAGAAGTCCCAGTCCTCGTCCTCCGTGGCCTCGGCCTTGCCCATGACGTAGGAGCTGCCGGAGCCGGAGAAGAAGTCGTGGTTCTCGTCGGCGTTGGGGCTCAGTGCCGACAGGATGGCCGGGTCGACGTCGGTCTCGTCCTTGGGGAACATGCCCTCGTAGCCCATGTTCATCAACGCCTTGTTGGCGTTGTACCGCAGGAACTTCTTGACGTCCTCGGTCCAGCCCACCGGATCGTAGAGATCCTCGGTGTAGTCCGCCTCGTTGTCGTATAGCTCGAACAGCAGCTCGAAGGTGTAGTCCTTGAGCTCGTCCCGCTCTGCCTGGGTGACCTGCTCGAGGCCGCGCTGGTACTTGTACCCGATGTAGTAGCCGTGCACGGCCTCGTCGCGGATGATGAGCCGGATGACGTCGGCGGTGTTGGTGAGCTTGGCACGCGAGGACCACCGCATGGGCAGGTAGAAACCCGAGTAGAACATGAACGACTCGAGCATCACCGAGGCGATCTTGCGCTTGAGCGGATCGTCCCCCGCGTAGTACCCGAGCACGATCTTGGCCTTCTTCTGGAGGAAGGGGTTCTCCTCCGCCCAGCGGAACGCGTCGTCCACCTGCGGCGTCGAGCACAGCGTGGAGAAGATCGTCGAGTAGCTCTTGGCGTGCACCGACTCCATGAACGCGATGTTGGTGAGCACCGCCTCCTCGTGCGGGGTCGACGCGTCGGGGATCATGCTGACCGCGCCGACCGTGCCCTGCAGGGTGTCCAGCAGGGTCAGGCCGGTGAAGACGCGGGTGGTGAGCTGCTGCTCGTACTCGGTCAGGGTCTGCCACGACGGGATGTCGTTGGAGACCGGCACCTTCTCCGGCAACCAGAAGTTGGTGGTGAGCCGGCCCCAGACCTGATCGTCGACCTCGTCGGGGACGCGGTTCCAGTTGATGGCCGACACCCGGTCGACGAGCTTGGGCTGGATGCCTGCGGCGGGACTGTGGGATCCCGGAGCGTGCAGCTCGGCGGTCATCGGATCTCCTCCTGGTGGCGTGTGGGGTTGGGGACGCAGGCGTGCGGCCGGGCGGTCAGAGCATGCACGAGACGCAGCCCTCGACCTCGGTGCCCTCGAGCGCGAGCTGACGCACGCGGATGTAGTACAGGGTCTTGATGCCCTTGCGCCACGCGTAGATCTGGGCTCGGTTGACCTCACGGGTGGTGGCCGTGTCCTTGAAGAACAGGGTCAGTGACAGACCCTGGTCGACGTGCTGGGTGGCCGCCGCGTACGTGTCGATGATCTTCTCGTAGCCGATCTCGTACGCGTCCTGGTAGTAGTCCAGGTTGTCGTTCGTCAGGTAGGGCGCCGGGTAGTAGACGCGCCCGATCTTGCCCTCCTTGCGGATCTCGATCTTCGACGCCACGGGGTGGATCGACGAGGTCGAGTTGTTGATGTAGCTGATCGACCCCGTCGGCGGCACGGCCTGCAGGTTCTGGTTGTAGATGCCGTACTTCTGCACGTCGGCCTTCAGTGCGCGCCAGTCCTCCTGCGTCGGGATGGTCACCTCGGCCTCGGAGAACAGGGTGCGGACCCGGTCGGTGGCCGGCTCCCACACCTGGTCGGTGTACTTGTCGAAGAACTCACCCGAGGCGTACTTCGACTCGGGGAACCCGGCGAACCAGGTCCCGCGCTCGCGCGCGATCGCATTGGACGACCGGAGTGCGTGGAAGAGCACCGTGTAGAAGTAGATGTTGGTGAAGTCGACGCCCTCCTCGGATCCGTAGTGGATCCGCTCACGCGCGAGGTAGCCGTGGAGGTTCATCTGCCCCAGACCGATCGCGTGCGACTCCGAGTTGCCCCGCTCGATCGAGGGCACGGAGTCGATGTGGGTCTGGTCGGAGACCGCGGTCAGTCCCCGGATCGCCGTCTCGATGGTCCGCCCGAAGTCCGGCGAGTCCATGGCCTTGGCGATGTTGAGCGATCCCAGGTTGCAGGAGATGTCCTTACCCACCTCGGAGTAGCTCAGGTCCTCGTTGAACTCCGATGCCGTGGAGACCTGGAGGATCTCCGAGCACAGGTTGGAGTGCGTGATCTTGCCGGCGATCGGGTTTGCCCGGTTCACGGTGTCCTCGTACATGATGTACGGGTATCCGGACTCGAACTGCAGCTCGGCGACGGTCTGGAAGAAGTGCCGGGCGTTGATCTTGGTCTTCTTGATCCGGCTGTCCTCGACCATCTCGTGGTAGTGCTCCGAGATGTCCACGTCCGCGAACGGCTTGCCGTAGATCCGCTCGACGTCGTACGGCGAGAACAGGTACATGTCGTCGTTGCGCTTGGCGAGCTCGAAGGTGATGTCCGGGATCACCACGCCCAGGGAGAGCGTCTTGATGCGGATCTTCTCGTCCGCGTTCTCCCGCTTGGTGTCGAGGAACTTGAAGATGTCCGGGTGGTGCGCGTGCAGGTACACGGCGCCGGCACCCTGGCGGGCCCCGAGCTGGTTGGCGTAGGAGAACGAGTCCTCCAGCAGCTTCATCACGGGGATGACGCCCGACGACTGGTTCTCGATGTGCTTGATGGGCGCGCCGTGCTCACGGAGGTTGGACAGCAGCAGTGCCACGCCGCCGCCGCGCTTGGACAGCTGCAGCGCGGAGTTGATGCTGCGGCCGATGGACTCCATGTTGTCCTCGATGCGCAGCAGGAAGCACGAGACGGGCTCCCCGCGCTGCTTCTTGCCCGAGTTGAGGAACGTGGGCGTGGCCGGCTGGAAGCGACCGTCGATGATCTCGTCCACCAGCTGCCGGGCCAGCACCTGGTCGCCGGCGGCGAGGGTCAGCGCCACCATGCACACGCGGTCCTCGTAGCGCTCGAGGTAGCGCTTCCCGTCGAAGGTCTTGAGCGTGTACGAGGTGTAGTACTTGAACGCGCCGAGGAAGGTCGGGAAGCGGAACTTCTTGGCGTACGCGTGGTCGAACAGCTCGCGGACGAAGTTGCGCGCGTACTGGTCCAGCACCTCGCGCTCGTAGTAGTCCTTCTCGACCAGGTAGTCGAGCTTCTCGTCCAGGTTGTGGAAGAAGACCGTGTTCTGGTTGACGTGCTGCAGGAAGTACTCCCGCGCCGCCCGACGGTCCGCGTCGAACTGGATCTTCCCGTCCGCGTCGTAGAGGTTGAGCATCGCGTTGAGGGCGTGGTAGTCGAGACGCTGACCCTCGCCCGCCTCTCCCGCGGTGATGCTCTCGGGGTTCACGGTTGGTGCTGCCAAAACTCTTCCAATCCCTCTCGGACGCGGATGACGTCCTCGTGTGTGCCCATCAACTCGAAGCGGTAGAGGTACGGGACCCCCACCTTCTCGGCGATCACGTCGCCGGAGCGACCGAAATCCCGTCCGAAGTTGGTGTTGCCGCCGGCGATGACTCCCCGGCAGAGACTTCTGTTGTGCGCGTTGTTGAGGAACGCGACCACCTGCCGCGGGACCGCGGCGCCGTTCTTGCCTGTGATCTCGAGGCTTCCCCCGTAGGTCGGAACGATCAGAACATACGGGTCCGACACCGTCGGGACGGGCTCGGTCCTCCGCACCGGGATACGCAGTGCGGGGAGACCGAGCCGGTCGACGAATCGTTTGGTGTTCTCGGAGATGTTGGAGAAGTAGACGATCCTCACCGGCTTCTCGGCCGGTATCGGAGCCGCCATCGCCGCCCCCTTGTCGAAGGAATCCTGGTGTTACCGCGCCGTCGGACTACGACCGCGCAGTCAGGCCGCCACGGTGGCGAGTGCCTTGATGCGGTCCGGGCGGAAGCCGGACCAGTGGTCGGAGCCCGCGACCACGACGGGCGCCTGGAGGTACCCGAGCGCCATGACGTACTCCCGAGCCTCGTCGTCCATCGAGATGTCGATGATCTCGTACTCGATGCCCTGCTTGTCGAGCGCCTTGTAGGTGGCGTTGCACTGGACGCAGGCGGGCTTGGTGTAGACGGTGACCATGTGTCTCAGGACCTCTTTCGGCACGGCGCCCGGACGGCGCGAGGGACTCTTCTCGTAGCGGCTTCCCGGGCCCGGGCTCTCGCCCGGCCTGTGGATAACCGCGGTGTCTGTCGGGGGTCACGGTCCGAATCCCACGAGTGACATTCATTGGAGCCGCAACGCTTCTAGACACTACCCCTAGTGGCCAGCGAGTCAATCGACCACAACATTTTGGTCTTACATCGCTGGTATTCCCAGGTCGCGATCCCGCCTTGTGGACACCGTGGGCCCCCGGTGGGAACCCCGCCCCCGGACCGTCGATCCAGCGCCGCGCACCCCTACGGTCGCACGCCGATCACCGTCCCGGAGCGGCGGGTCTGCATCCCACAGGAGCTCCCCAGAGACCCCACAGATTGTCCCCACGCCCTCCACAAGCACGTGGCTGATCGTGCGTCCGGGGCGTGGACGGATGTGGCGGGCCGGGGACGGTTCACCGCCGGGTGCGAGTCGTCCCACGAGGCAGTGGTGGGCGCCGGGAAGAGTACGACGACGACGAGGGCCCGCCGCCGGCGAACCGGTGGCGGGCCCTCGAGGGTGCGTGAGAACTCACGCGGACATGTCAGCCCTGGCGGGCCTTGAAACGGGGGTCCTTCTTGTTGATCACGTAGACCTTGCCGCGACGACGGACAACCTGGGCGCCCGGCTTGTTCTTCAGCGACCGAAGGGACTTGCGGACCTTCATCTGGCGCTCCTTAGGCTCTCGGGGCGGCCGCTATGGCCGCCGACACGACTGGGGATCACTGTGCGACACGCCCGTCCCGAAAGGTCGGATGTACGACACACAACTGGTCCATCGTAACGGACTGCCCGGCCAGAACTCCAACCGGCGACGAACGGCACCCCGCCCGCACCCCGGCCGCACCCCGACCGCGCTCCGGGCACTCGCGGCCACCGGCGGAGATGTCACGCGGTCGTCACACGTGGTTCCTATGCTGACGCCATGACCGAGACCACGACAGACCGCGCCGCTGCCCTGCGCGCCACCATCATCGCCGAACTCGGCGTCCGTCCCGACATCGATCCCGCGGAGGAGGTCGAGTCGCGGGTCACGTTCCTGGCCGACTACCTCCGTTCGACCCCCGCCACGGGCTTCGTCCTGGGGATCAGCGGCGGGCAGGACTCCACCCTTGCCGGCCGGCTCTGCCAGCTCGCCGCGGAGCGACTCAGGGACGAGGGGATGTCGCGCGCCCGGTTCGTGGCGATGCGCCTGCCCTACGGCGAACAGGCCGACGAGGCCGACGCGCAGGCGGCCCTGGAGTTCATCCATCCGGACGAGAGCCTCACGGTGGATGTCCGCCCCGCCTCCGACGCCGCCTCCGAGGCCGCCTCCGCCGCACTCACGGCTCTGCCCGACGAGGCGGGGCCGCTCCGTGACTTCGTCCGTGGCAACGTCAAGGCGCGTGAGCGGATGATCGCCCAGTACGCCGTGGCCGGGCAACTGAACCTCCTCGTCGTCGGCACCGACCACGCCGCCGAGGCGGTCACCGGCTTCTTCACCAAGTACGGCGACGGCGGGGTCGACCTGACCCCCCTGACCGGTCTCACCAAACGACAGGGCGCGGCACTGCTGCGCCACCTCGGCGCGCCGGACTCCACCTGGCGCAAGGTCCCCACCGCCGACCTCGAGGACGACCGGCCGGGCCTGCCCGACGAGGTCGCGCTCGGGGTGACGTACACCCAGATCGACGATTACCTCGAGGGGCGCGACGGGGTCCCGCCCGAGGCCTCCGCGCGCATCGAGCAGCTGTTCCTGGGCTCGCGCCACAAGCGCACGGTGCCCGCCACCCCGCTCGACACGTGGTGGCGCTGAGCGGTCTGAGGAAACGAGTCGTCAGCGCAGCAGCGACCACACGGTCTCGAGCGCCTCGGGTGTGGCGGGGACGTCATAGGACTGGGTGGTGAAGACCGCCGCGGCCCGCCCGGTGCCGCGGTCGACGTACCCGATCGTTCCCAGTCCCCCGGCCCAGCCGACCACGCCACCCGGGCGGACCTCCACCTGGAACCCGTAGCCGCAGCCGGGCCCGAGGAAACCCTCCGCACTCGCCCGCTGCGGCGCGGTCAGATGGTCGGTGGTCATCAGCAGTGCGCTCTCCGCATCGAGCACCGGGCCACCGTCGACGAGCACACCCAAGAGCTCCAGATAATCGCCCACCGTCGCGGCGAGGCCGCAGGCGAGGGACTCGAAGACCGGCGGCACCGCGAACCTGCTCGCGGTGTCCAGTGGCGAAACCCTGCCGTCGGGCCCGAGGCCGTACGAGGTGGGGAGACGGGAGAGGTCGGCCGTGAACCCCGTGTCCGCCAGCCCCAGTGGCCCGGTGAGGTGCTCGGCCAGCAACTCGGTCACGGACGAGCCGGTGGCGCGGGCGAGGAGCACCCCGAGGACGTCGCTACTGGTGTGGTACCACCATTGCTGGCCCGGCTGGCCCGCTAAGGGCAGCTCCGCCAGGCGCCGGAGATACTCGTCCGGCGCGACGGCCGGTGCGTACGGTCCCGGGGCGACCCCGCGCTCGGACATCGCCTCCGACAGCGCCGGGTTCTCCCCCGCCCAGCCGACACCCGCGGTCATGGTGAGCAGGTGCCGCAGCGTGACGGGCCGCTCGGCCGGGACCGTGTGGTCCGGCGGGCCGCCCGGCGTCGCCAGCACGCGCGGGTCTGCCAGTTCGGGCAAGAACGTGTCCACCGGGTCGTCGAGGGTCAGTACGCCTCGTTCCACGAGACGCATCGCCACGATCCCGCCGACCGGCTTGGTGTTGGACGACAGTGGGAACACCGCGTCCTCCCCCAGCGCGGGTCCGCCCACGGTGCGGGCACCGCCGGAGACGATCCTGGAGCGCCCGCTCTGGCGGATGCCACAGACGTATCCGACCAGCCGACCGTGGTCGACGAGCGCGTCGAGCACGTCGACGACGTCCGTGATCTCCCCTGGGCCCGCCACACCCCGACACTACGACGGCGGACCGGATGGCGGAAGACGCCAAATGGCGAGATCCCGGGACATCGTTTCCGTTGTCCCGGGATCTCGTCCTCGGTGGAGCTAAGGGGACTCGAACCCCTGACCCCCACACTGCCAGTGTGGTGCGCTACCAGCTGCGCCATAGCCCCGTATCCATTTGTCCGCCGCTCACCTCTCGGTGACCGGCCCGACCTAAGTTACACCACCACGGTTCGGGCCTCCAAATCGGGCCCGGCCCCGCCGGGAAGGGCGGGGCCGGGCCACACGTACGTACCCGGAACGAGCACCGGGCGGTTCTCCGGACGAGTTACGCGATGATGTCCTGGAGCCAGGCGGCGTTGCCGATGTCGACGACCTCGCCCTCGTGGGCGACCGTCGGGGTGGACACGCGATCGGTGATCTCGCGGATGCTCTGCTGGGCGTTGTCCGCACTGTCGGAGGCCTTGTCCATGCCGCCGTTGGACTCGACGTTGCCGATGCACTCGACCGAGTCCGCGTTCGCGCCGGCCGATTCCGCGATGTCCGCCAGCTCGCGGGCCGAGAGGTCGCCGCCGCCCTCCCCCGGCTGCTCGGCGAAGAACGCATTCTTGACGTCGAAGAACACGGGCAGGGAGTCCTTGGCCGCGACACACTGGATGGCCGCGAGCGCGCGGGTGGAGTACTCACCGGAACCGGACTGTCCGTTGAGGAAGTTCAGGGTGTGGAACTCGACCTGCAGATCCCCGGCCTCGACGGCCTCGGAGATGGACTCACCGTACTGCGCCTCGAAGGAGCCACATGCGGGGCACATGTAGTCCTCCCAGATCTGGACGGTCGGCGCCTCGTCCGGGCCGACGACGACGACGCCGGCCTCGGTGATGTCGATCAGCTCGTCGTTGGTCTCGCCGAACGTGATGGGGTTGGCCTCTCCGCCCCGCTGGGCCATCCAGACGACGCCTCCGAGGACCACGACGGCGACCGCGATGAGCGCGACCACGGTGATGATCATCCCGTTGTTGGACTTGGTCTGGAGGACCTTGGTGTTCTTGTTGGGCTTGGCGTTCACGTGTACGCAGGCCTTTCTCTACTGGGAGACCGTCGACCTCTTCCGGGTGACCGGCACTACGCCAGAGGGTACCGAAGCGGCGGGAGCGACCCCGCGCGCGCACCATCGATGCAAATGCACCACACCCCCGGTCGGTGTCGACCGGGGGTGTGGCCCGAATGGTGGAGCTGCCGGGAATTGAACCCGGGTCCTCCGCAGCATCGGCAGGGCTTCTCCGTGCGCAGTCCGCGTTGGCCTCTACTCGGATCTCACCCTCATGCGGACATGTCGGTGATGACGATCCCAGTCACTGTGTGATGTCCCGACCCACCCCGTGACCGGGTGAGCCGGTGATCTCTCTAGATGATGCCGGTGACCGGGGCGAGAGCGACCCCGGGCCGACAGACTACGGGCTCGCTATCAGGCAGCGAGGGCGTAGTCGCGCTGATTGGTATCGGCGCGTAATTGGTTGCCACGACGCTTACGGTGGTCTCTGGCCTGCACCGGCACGCTTCCCCTGCGTCAACTCACGTAGTCGAAACCAAGTCAGCCCCGTCAGGACCGCCGACTTCCGCCGACGGACTCCCCACCCTACCCCGGTGACACGCCGCCCGCCAGGGTGATCCCGCTCTCCCCGGTCAGGCGAGCACCCGGTTCAGCCGAGCGCCCCGTTCAGCCGAGCGCGAGCAGGGAGATCGCCACCCCCGCCAGGACGAGTCCGACCATCTGGACCGCGCGCATCCGCTCCCCGCCGTGGGCGATCGCCAGCGCCACGGTGAAGGCGGGGTACAGAGCCGCGATCACACTGACCAGGGAGAGCATCCCCGCCTGCGAGGCGAAGTAGAAGGCACCGTTGGCGACGGCGTCGAACACGGCGATCACCACGCCGATCGCGATGAGACGCCGGGAGAAACGGAATGACTCGCGGGCTGCGACCGCGGCGACCAGCAGCATCACCGTCGCCCCGATCCGCGAGGCCGCGACCGGCCACAGGCCCTGGCCGGGCGGCACCTGCGCCAACAACACGAAGAACGCGGCGAACGCCAGCCCGGAGAAGACCGTGAGCACCAGCAGTCGACGGGTGAGGCGCCCGTGCCGGACCGATGAGCCGTCCCGGCTCTCCATGGAGACCAACACCGTCGCCACCAGCGCGAGCGCCATGCCCGCCCCCGCCGCGGGCGCGGGCCGCTCCCCCGCCGCCAGACCGAACGCCAGCGGAACCGCCGCCGCCAGGACCGCCGTGATCGGCGAGATCACACTCATCGGCCCGCGGGAGAGTGCCAGGTAGAACGACCACACCGCGACACCCGAGGCCAACCCGGAGGCCAGGCCCCACCCCAGACCGACCCCGGTCGGCGACCCACCGGCGACCAGGGCAGCGACGCCCACCAGCACGATCGACAGCGGATAGGAGACGCTGACCACGCGCAGCACGCGGGCGCGGCGGGAGGCCACGCCGCCGAGGTAGTCGCTGATGCCGTACGCCACCGCCGAAGTCGACGCCAGCGCCACCGGCATCATGCCCGCATGCCCTTGATCTTCCTGCCGAGTTCACGCACGGCCTCACGTTCGGCGGTCCGGCGGGCGATGTCGTGGCGCTTGTCGTGCGCCTGCTTGCCCCGTGCGACGGCCAGCTCGACCTTCACCCGGCCACCCACGAAGTAGAGCGACAACGGGACGAGGGTGGCGTTGCCGTCGCGCACCTTGCCCACGAGCGAGTCGATCTCGCGGCGGTGCATCAGGAGCTTGCGGGCACGCTTCGGGGCGTGGTTGGTCCAGCTCCCGTGCGAGTACTCGGGGATGTGTAACCCGCGGAGCCAGACCTCGCCGTCGTCGACCGTCGCGAACGCGTCGACCAGCGAGGTCTTGCCCTCACGCATGCTCTTGATCTCGGTCCCGACCAGCGCGATGCCGGCTTCGTGCGTCTCCAGGATCTGGAAGTCGTGCCGGGCCTTGCGATTGCTCGCGACGATGCTGCCGTCGGAGCCGAGGGACGACGCGCCCTTCTTCTTGTTCTTCTTGGCCACGTCGCCTCACCTCCTGATCGCCGTGCCGTCGCCGCCGTTCCGCAGCCCCCAGAGTCTAGATGGAGGGCGCGTTCAGTGCCGAACCGTGAGCCTCAGGGTGATCCAGGCGGTGAGCGCGGAGACCACAGCGCCCGCCACGACCAGCCCCGGTGCGAGTAGGAGGATGTCGGGGGTGGTGATCCGCTCGACCAGGTTCGCGCGGTAGGCCTCCGCCAGCACCCTGTCGAGGAAGACGTTCTTCGCCACCAGCAGGCCGCCCACCGCGAGGAGGGCACCCGTCACCGCCGCGATCACCGCCTCGAGGACGAACGGCAATTCCGTGTACCAGCGGCTCGCGCCCACCAGTCGCATGATCCCCAGGGCGGTCCGCCGGGTGAACGCCGCGATCTGGGTCATGTTGGCGATGAGCAGGACGGTGGCCAGCAGCTGGACGACAGCGATCGCGAAGGCCGCGTTGCGGACCCCGTCGAGGACGGAGAAGACCCGTTCGACGAGTTCGCCCTGCCCCTGGACGATCTCGATGCCGTCCACCTCCGCCAGGTCACGCGCCACCGCCTCGGCCCGCGTGGGGTCGGTCAGCGTGAGGGTGAACCGCGAGCCGAGGGCGTCCGGCGAGGTCGACTCCACCAGCACCGGGTCCGTCGAGGAGAACAGGTCGACGAACTCGGCGTAGGTCTCCTCGGGGTTCTTGTACTCCACCGACGCCACGCCCGGCGTCGTCTCGAGCTGCTCGCGGATCCGGCCGCAGTCCGCCGCGCAGTCCGGATCCTCCACCGAGATCGACCGGTCCACGTAGACGCGGAACTCGTTGAGGTAGTCGTACTTGTCCTGACTCGCGGACGCGGTCATGGCCACGAGCAGGCCCGCCCCCAGCATGCCCAGGGCCACCGCCGTCGTGATGATCATGGCCGCCGTCATGGACAGGTTGCGGCGCAGTCCCTGCCCGACCTCGGAGGCGACGAACCCGGCGGCCATCAGCGGTCCACCCCGTAGGTCCCGCGGGCGTCGTCGCGGACGACCGAGCCGTCGACCAGTTCCACCACGCGGCGCCGCGAGCGGTCCACGATGTTCCTGTCGTGGGTCGCCATGAGCACGGTGGTCCCCGTCCTGTTGATCCGGTCGAGCAGGAGCATGATGTCCTCGCTGGTCTCGGGGTCGAGGTTGCCCGTCGGTTCGTCCGCCAGCAGCAGCACCGGGCGGTTGACGAACGCCCGCGCGATCGCGACCCGCTGCTGTTCCCCACCGGAGAGTTCGTGAGGTCGGCGATCGGCCTTCCCGCCCAGCCCGACCATGTCCAGGGTCTCCGGCACCACCTTGTCGATGGTCCGGCGGGACTTGCCGATCACCTGCAGTGCGAACGCGACGTTCTCCGCGACCGTCTTGTTCTCCAGCAGACGGAAGTCCTGGAACACGCAGCCGAGAGAACGTCGCAGCGCGGGGACGTCGGAGCCCTTCATGCGCGTGAGGTCGTGACCGGCGACGGTGAGGGTGCCCGAATCCGGGCGGTCCTCGCGGAGCACGAGCCGCAGGAAGGTGGACTTGCCCGATCCCGACGCACCGATGAGGAACGCGAACTCGCCGTCACCGATCTCCACGCTCACGTCGGACAGCGCCGGACGCGTCGAGGACGGGTACGACTTCGTCACACGGGAAGCAGTGATCACACCAATAGCCTAACGCCACACAGGCCACAGGCATGCGGGAGCGGTCGAACAACGCGGCGGCGGCCGCGGCGCGGCCACCCGGCGGCGCTACCC
Organism: Dietzia sp. IBK-p2-15D; assembly: GCF_057773105.1. Classification (NCBI taxonomy): domain Bacteria; kingdom Bacillati; phylum Actinomycetota; class Actinomycetes; order Mycobacteriales; family Dietziaceae; genus Dietzia; species Dietzia sp. IBK-p2-15D. The sequence goes on along the minus strand of NZ_JBYMTK010000009.1, from coordinate 78,115 downwards.
TTCGAGGGCGCCGCCGGGCCCCGAGGTCTCCCCGGCGCCCGGGGCCTCCTGCTGCAGCTGCGGTTGCGACTGCTGGTCGGGCTGCTGCTGCGGGGACTGTTGTTGCTGTTGTTGCTGCGGGGACTGTTGATCGGCGCCTCCGGGGAGCCCGTCGGTACCGGGACCCGTCGTCGCGGTCCCTCCCGTCGCGGTGGTGCCGGTCGTGCGGGAGCCCGTTCCCGTGGGAGTCGGAGGCGAACTCGAGGTCGGGGCAGTGGTGTCGGTGGTCTGATCCGTCGGCGTGGACGACGGGTCGACCGGTTCGGCCGGTTCCGAGGTCCCGGTGGTGTCCCGCGCGGGCTGCGGTCCGAAAGCGACCACCGGCTCGTCGCGGACGAGCAGATACAGCACGCCTGCCAGGACGAACGCGCCGAGGAGGATCGCGGTCGTCCGGGACATCCTGAAGAACTCGCCGAGCAGTGCGACGATCCGGGGCTTCGGACTCCGCGAGGGAGCGTCCGGTGGTGGCGTCCCGCCCAACCCGAGCGGGTCGGGCCGGTCGAGGATCGGGTCGTCGTCGATCGCGGCGCCCTGCGGGGCGGTCTCGTCGGGTGGGGTCGTGCCATCGTCCCTGTGACGGGCCATCAGACGCTCCCCTCTCCGGTCTGCGGTCGCAGCATCCCGGCGCGGATGGCGGCCAGCGCCTCCGGCTCCAGGACGATCCCCTCCTGGCGGAAGCGGCGGAGGATGACGGCACGCATCCGACGGCCCACCTCCCACTGCATTCCCGGCTTGGTCCGGGCGAGCAGGCGGATGACGGTCTGCTCGAGCTTGATCGACTGCACACCCATGACCGACGGCTCGTCGAGCACGTACTCACCCACACGGTCGTCGTGGACGATGTCGCGACAGACCTCGGCGAGCACCTCGTGCGCCTTGTCCATGTCGGCGTTGTTGGGCACGGGGACGTCGATGATCGCACGAGCCCAGTCCTGGGATTGATTGATCGCGGTGACGATCTGACCGTTGGGGACGATGACCGCCTCGCCGTCCAGGGTGCGCAGCCGGGTGATGCGGAGCGTGACGTCCTCGATCGTCCCGGCGGCGACGCCGGTCGCGGTGGTGAGTTCGACGATGTCACCGTAGCCGTACTGACGCTCGGCCAGCACGAAGAAGCCCGCGAGGAAGTCCTGGACGATCTTCTGCGCGCCGAAACCCAGCGCGGCGCCCAGGACGGTGGCCGGCGCCACCAGCGTGACGAGGTTGACGCCGAACCGGAGCAGGATCTGGATGCCGAACAGGATGTACAGCATTCCCACCGCGACGTAGGAGACGACCTGGACGAGAGAGTGGAGGTGCTTGGACTCCTCCGACCACAACTCCTTGTCGGCGTTCCTCGCGTCGATCCGGCCGGTCCACATCCGGGCGACCTTGCCGATCGCCCGGGTCATCAGGGCGGCACCCAGGACGAGGAGGACGACCTCCAGTCCGTCGTTGCTCAGCCAGGCCAGGACTCCGCTGAAGTCTGTCCGGAAGGCCACTAGGCGTCCGCCCCCTCCCGCATGCGCCATCGGATGCCGGCCTCGATGAACCCGTCGATGTCACCGTCGAGGACCGCGGACGGGTTGTTGACCTCGTACTCGGTGCGCAGGTCCTTGACCATCTGGTACGGGTGCAGGACGTAGGACCGCATCTGGTTACCCCAGGAGGCGTTGCCACCCGCACCGAGCGCGTCCATGGCGGCCCGCTCCTCCTGACGCTTGCGCTCGAGCAGCTTGGCCTGCAGCACCTTCATGGCGGCGACCTTGTTCTGCAGCTGGGACTTCTCGTTCTGACAGGTCACGACGATCCCGGTCGGGACGTGGGTGAGGCGGACGGCCGAGTCGGTGGTGTTGACGGACTGGCCACCGGGACCGGAGGAGCGGTAGACGTCCACCCGGACCTCGTTCTCCGGGACCTCGATGGAGTCGACCGTCTCCACGACCGGCAGCACCTCGACCTCGGCGAAGGAGGTCTGGCGGCGGCCCTGGTTGTCGAACGGGGAGATCCGCACCAGCCGGTGCGCTCCCTGCTCCACGGACAGGGTCCCGTACATGTACGGGTCCTTGACCACGAAGGTGGCGGACTTGATCCCCGCCTCCTCCGCGTACGAGGTGTCGTACACCTCGACCTTGTGGCCGGCCTTCTCCGCCCACCGGATGTACATACGCATGAGCATCTCGGCGAAGTCCGCGGCGTCCACGCCGCCGGCGCCGGCACGGATGTTGACCACGGCGTCACGCTGGTCGTACTCGCCGCTGAGCATCGTCTTGACCTCCATGGCCTCGACGTCCTCGCGCAGGCTGGAGCGCTCGGCGTCCGCCTCCTCGACGGCGCCGCCGCCCTCCTCCTCCGCCAGCTCGTACATCAGTGGCAGGTCCTCGATCCGCTGCCGCAGATCACGGCAGCGGCGCAGGTCGGCCTGGATGTAGGACAGCTCGCTGGTGACCTTCTGCGCCCGGTCCTGGTCGTTCCACAGGTCCGGGTCGGCGGCCATCTGCTCGAGCTCGTCGACGCGGCGGGCGAGCTCCTCGATGTCGAGGACCTTCTCGACCGTGGTCAGGGTCGCGTCGAGGGCAGCGATGTCGGCAGAAACTTCAGGGTGCACGAGTCCCAACTCTACGCGGCCCGGGCGCCTTCCAGCGTTTGCCCACCCGCCCCCTCCCCGTGGCCTGCCACGCCTCCGATCGTCACCCCCCGGCGGTAGCGTCGGATGCCTCGGACCCGCTACCACTCGTGGTCAGCGAGCCGCGACGACCAAGCGGAGGAAGTGAACGTCCATGGACACCCGCCACCCGGGCCCCCTGCACGACGAGTCCACCGGGGAGATGACCGACGTCGATCTGGCCGCCCGCCTCGTCGTCGACGCCGGAAACCTCGCGCGGCGACTGCGCGAGGACGGGCTCGACGTCCGCCGCAAGACCTCCGTCTCCGACGTGGTCACCGAGGCCGACGACGCGGCCGAGCGGCACATCACCGCACTCCTCGCCGCCCACCGCCCGTCCGACGGCGTGCGCGGCGAGGAGGGCTCACTCGTCACCGGCGACGGCGAACGGCGATGGGTCGTGGACCCGGTGGACGGCACCTACAACTTCGTCTCCGGCTCCGACTACTGGTGCTCGGCCGTCGCGGTCACCGGTGGTGACGACTACCTGCTCGGGGCGGTCCACCGACCCGTCACCGGGGACACGTTCGTCGGCGGCTCGGACGTGCCGACGCGCCGCAACGGGGTGCCCGTCGCGCGCCTGGCCCCCGGGGACCTGGCCGCCGGCAGCCTCGCCACCTACCTGCACCCGCCGTTCTTCGACGATCCCCATCTCGCCGAGCCCTTCCACCGCGTGAGCCGCGGCGCGGCGACCATCCGGATGCTCGGGTCCGGGTCCGTGGACCTGGCCTCCGTCGCGTGTGGGATCCACACGGTGTGGTGCCAGCACTCCTGCCCCGAGTGGGACTGGCTACCCGGCCGCGCACTCGTCGAGGGGGCGGGCGGGGTGTGCGCGACCGTCGAGGTGAACGGCTACGACTGGTTCGTGGCCGGTCGCCCGGGCGCGGTCGAGCAGGCGGTCGACCTCCTGCGCGGCTGACACCGCCCGTCCCACCGGCGGCGGGGACGTGTTCGAGGAAAGTGTGGCGCTCGGAACTTACTCCGAAGTAAGGTGTCGGGGACAGCACAGTCCACCGTCCGTCACGAGAACAGCTGGTGATGATGAGCAAGAACCCCACAGCCCCGTCCACGACCGGACGCGCGGAGACCTCGACACCGGGCAAGAACCCCGCACGAATCGACGCCATCGGCGCGGCCATGCGCGCGTTGACCACCATTACCGGGTCGGAGTTCGCCGAGCGTTTCGGCCTACGCCACAAGGTCGACCGGGTCACCTACGAGGCCACCAAGACCGGTTTCAAGACCCTCGGTGCCGCGACCAAGTCGTTCAAGAAGGTCACCGGCGGCGGCGCACCCAAGCGCCTTCCCGACGCCGACTCCGAGGCCCGGCCCGACCTGTTCGACCTCACGCTGGACGAGGACCAGCAGATGATCTCGCAGACCGTGCGAGAGTTCGCCGCCGAGGTCATCCGGCCGGCCGCGCACGACGCCGACGCCGCCGCCGAGGCACCCGCGTCGCTGCTCGAGCGCTCGGCCGAGATCGGCGCCACCATGCTCAACGTCCCCGAGGAGTTCGAGGGCATCGCCTCCGAGCGCGGCGTGGTGACCAACTCACTGGTCGCCGAGGCGCTGGCCTACGGCGACATGGGTCTGGCCCTGCCGATCCTGGCCCCGTCCGGCGTGGCCACGACCCTGACGCAGTTCGGCTCGGACACCCAGCAGAAGTCGTACCTCCCTGCGTTCGCCTCCGAGCAGGTCCCCGCAGCCGCCGTCGTGGTGGCCGAGCCGCGGCCGCTCTTCGACCCGTTCCGGCTCGAGACCACCGCCACCCGGACCGCCGGCGGGTTCACGCTCAGCGGCGTCAAGTCGATGGTGCCCACGGCCGGCAGCGCGGAACTCTTCGTCGTCGCCGCCTCGCTCGACGGCGCGCCGACCTTCTTCGTCGTGGAATCCGACACCGACGGACTCGTGGTGGAGGCCGACCCGTCCATGGGCCTGCGCGCCGCCGGCCTCGGCCGACTCGTCCTCACCGACGTCTCCCTGCCCGCCGACGCCATCCTTGGCGGCCCCGACGTCTCGCCGGAGGACCGGTCCTCGGCCTACGCCGACGTCATCCGCCTGTCGCGACTGGGCTGGGCCTCCCTCGCCGTGGGCACCTCCCACGCCGTCCTTGACTACGTGACCCCGTACGTCAAGGAGCGCCAGGCGTTCGGCGAGCCCATCGCGCACCGCCAGGCGGTCGCGTTCGCCGTGGCCGACATGGCCACCGAGCTCGACGGCATGCGCCTGGTCACCTGGCGCGGCGCCGCCCGCGCCGAGCAGGGACTGTCCTTCGCCCGCGAGGCCGCGCTGGCCCGCAAGATCGCCGCGGACAAGGGCATGAAGATCGGCCTCGACGGTGTCCAGCTGCTCGGTGGCCACGGGTTCACCAAGGAACACCCCGTCGAGCGGTGGTACCGCGACCTGCGTGCCGTGGGAGTGGCCGAGGGCGTGGTGGTCCTGTGACCTCCGCCCATTCCGCCACCCTCCCGAACCGGACCAAGGACCTGAAGCGATGATCAACCTCGAACTCCCCAAGAAGCTGCAGGCAGGTGCGAACCAGGCCCGCCAGGTGGCCACGCAGATCTTCCGACCCGTCTCCCGCAAGTACGACCTCGCCGAGCACGAGTACCCCGTCGAGCTGGACACCCTCAAGGCCATGATGGAGGCCATGGAGGACGCCGGTCAGGCCGCCTCCGGCGCCACCATGGGATCCGGCGGCGCCCCGAAGCGGGAGGGAGTGTCCAACGGCGGCAACATGAAGTCGCTGCTCAACATCATCGAGACCTGCTGGGGCGACGTCGGCCTCACGCTGTCGATCCCCCGTCAGGGCCTGGGCAATTCCGCGATCGCCGCCGTGGCGAACGACGAGCAGATGGAGAAGTTCGGCCGGGTGTGGGCCTCGATGGCCATCACCGAGCCCGACTTCGGGTCCGACTCGGCCGCCGTCTCGGCCACCGCGCGACTGGACGGTGACGAGTACGTCATTAACGGCACCAAAATCTTCGTGACGTCGGGCGCCCGCGCGGACCACATCGTGGTGTGGGCGACCCTCGACAAGAGCAAGGGCCGCGCCGCGATCAAGTCCTTCGTCGTGCCCCGCGACCACCCCGGCGTCTCCGTGGATCGGTTGGAGCACAAGCTCGGCATCCGGGCCTCGGACACCGCGCAGATCACGTTCGACGAGTGCCGCGTGCCGAAGGAGAACCTCCTGGGCGACCCGGAAGTCCGCGTGGACAAGGGCTTCGCCGGCGCCATGCAGACCTTCGACAACACCCGTCCGCTGGTCGCCGGCATGGCCGTGGGCGTCGCCCGGGCCGCGCTCGAGGAGATCCGGACCCTCCTCGAGGAGGCCGGTATGGAGATCGACTACGACCGTCCGGCCACCAGCCAGCCGGCCGCTGTCGCCAAGTACCTCGAGCTCGAGGCCGACTGGGAGGCGTCCTACCTGCTCACGCTGCGCGCGGCGTGGATGGCCGACAACAAGATGCCCAACACCAAGGAGGCATCGATGTGCAAGGCCAAGGCCGGGCGCACCGGTTCCGCCGTGACCCTGGGCGCGGTCGAGCTGGCCGGCAGCTACGGCTACTCCGAGCGCAGCTTCCTGGAGAAGTGGTCGCGCGACTCCAAGATCCTCGACATCTTCGAGGGCACGCAGCAGATCCAGCAGCTGGTGATCGCGCGCCGCATCCTGGATCTGTCCAGCGCCGAGCTCAAGTGAGCTGACCCCGGCACGATCACTGCACTGAGCGGCGCCCCCGCGGACATCCGGTCCGCGGGGGCGCCGCCCGTTTCTGCCGGCTCACTCCAGTCGACTGCGCGGCGTCCACGACATGATGGTTCCGCACTGCCGGCAGATGTGGACACGGTGGCCGTGGTCGAGACTGCCGCTGCGACCGGCATCCCAGCCGACGAGGACCCGGTCGGGCCCCAGCTCGTGCCCGTATGGGCAGTGGGTGGGCGCGTCCTCGGTCCAGAACATGGAGCGGACGGTAGCGACGGGGTCGGACACAGACGAGGGCCCGGTACCGACCGCGTCGGCACCGGGCCCTCGTCCGCCCCTCTCCCACGGGCGGGGTGCCGGGCGATCAGGCCATCCGGAAGCCACTCCCCGGCCAGTCGCGCGCGGTGGCGTCGGCGACGATCGCGTCGAACGAGTACGCCACCGCCGGCAGGAAGAACGGGGTCTGCGCCGGGTGGATGCACGAGGGCAGGAGGGGGCCGATGCTGCCGGCCGATCCCGCGTCCGGCGGCATGTGTCCGCCGGAGAGGAGCCCGACTAGACGCCCCTCGCGGGTGACGGGGCCACCGGAGTCGCCGTAACCGGCACAGGTGTGGGTCCAGAACCGGTCGCCCTCGCGCTGCCAGGTGATGCCACAGGTGTGCCCGGTGGTCAGCCCGTCCTTGCAGACGACGTCACCGAACTGCGGCGCGGGTCCGCGGCCCACGATGCCCGCCTGCCGGACGGGGACGGCGACGCCCGGGTCCAGGCGGATCACGGAGTAGTCGAGGATCTCGTTGCGGGTGGCGATGGTGCCGATCACGCCGGCGCCCGGGTCGTCGCGGAGGATCACCGGGGCGTCGATCCGCTCACTGCAGTGGGCGGCGGTGAACGCGACCGGCGCTCCGGAGTCGTCGTACCCGGCGGCGGTGATGGTGCATCCGGCCACTCCCCCGACCAGGACAGGGGTCGCACCCCCGACGGGCACGGCGGCCTGGGCAGCTGCGGGCGCCATCAGCGTGGCGGCACCGGCCATCACGGCCGTCGCGGCGAGCTTCGCCAGTCGGGTGAGCTTCATGAACGTGTCCTTCCCGCCCCGGGCGGACTGCCCGGGTATACGCCCTCGACAGCGTAGCGGCGTTCAGCCGCCGGTGCACCACGGGCGGACCCGCCGCACCCTCACCACCCGTGCGGCGCTGGCCCCGTCACGTCGGATCCGGTCCGATCCCCCGGTCAGCGCCCTTCGACGATGATCCGGATGGAGGGCCGCGCGTCGGGGTCTCCGCCGATCTGTGCCCAGATCCCCGCGACGACGGGCTCGAGGAACAGCTCGCCCACCTGGCCCATGAGCGTGCGGACCACCTGGACCTTGTCCGACGCCCGCGTCGAGGCGTGGCCTCCGCGCCGCAGGCTGTCGACCTCCCTGGTGGTGAGTTCGACGATCGACTCGAGCAGCGGGGCACCCCGGCCGTCGGGTTCGAGGAGGGCCCGGTTGATGTACTTCACCAGCATCGGGTTGCGCTCGAGCATCTCCCTCACCGCGGCGTCGCGGGCCGCCACGACCTCGGCTGCCGATCCGGTGTGCTCCACCGTCGCCAGTGCGGCGACCACCTGCTCCACCACGAGCTCGTCGACGGCGCGACGCAACCCCTCTTTGGTGCCGAAGTGGTGCTGGATCAACCCGATGGTGACCCCCACCCGGGCGGCGACCCGCCGCATCGAGACACGGTCCTCGCCGTGATCGGAGTAGAGCTCCAGCGCCGCATAGCGGATTCGCGCGCGAGCGGTGAGGTCACCGTCGGCAGAGCGCGGGACACCGTCCCCCGACCCGGGTTCAGTTGCGCTCACTCGCCCCACCTCGTCTCGCCGCGACGTGCGACGCCCGAGGGCGCCGCCGGAAGGTCGACCATACACATGCATGTCCGGCAATGCAGTTGTATGGTGGGGATCGTCATGGCCGTCAACCGGCCCCCACCCCATCGCTGGAGTCCCCCGTGCTAGAGACCGCCCCCTTCCGATCCCCGTGGATGACCGACGATCTGGATGCGCTGCGCGCCCATACGCGTGCGTTCCTGGAGAAGGAGACCGCCCCGCACCTCGAGCGCTGGGCCGAGCAGGGCGCCGTCGACCGCGAGTTCTGGAACAAGGCCGGCGACGCTGGCCTGCTGTGCATCTCCATCCCGGAGGAGTACGGCGGTGGCGGCGGCACGTTCGCCCACGAGGCCGTGATCGCCGAGGAGCAGACCCGAGCCCTCGACGACGGCTGGGGCAATTCGGTGCACAGCACGATCGTGGCGCACTACATCCTCCAGTACGGCACGGAGGAGCAGAAGCAGCGCTGGCTGCCGAAGCTGGCGACCGGAGAGATGGTCGGCGCCATCGCGATGACCGAGCCGGGCGCCGGATCAGATCTGCAGGCGCTGCGCACCTCGGCGGTGCGCGACGGTGACGACTTCGTGGTCAACGGCGCCAAGACCTTCATCTCCAACGGCATGCACTGCGACCTGCTCGTCATCGTCGCCCGCACGGGCGGCGAGGGCGCGCAGGGCCTGTCCCTGCTGGTCGCGGAGACCACCGACTTGCCCGGCTTCGACCGCGGCCGCAAGCTCGACAAGATCGGCCTGAAGTACCAGGACACGATGGAGCTGTTCTTCGACGACATGCGCGTGCCCGCCGGGAACGCCCTGGGTGGCGAGGAGGGCGTGGGCCAGGGATTCATCCAGCTCATGCAGCAGCTCCCGCAGGAGCGCCTCATCATCGCTGTGACAGCCGTCGCGGCGGCCGAGACCGCCGTGAAGCTGGCGACGGACTACGCCAAGGAGCGCGAGGCGTTCGGCAAGCCCATCCTCAAGTTCCAGAACCTGCGTTTCGAGCTGGCCGAGTGCAAGACCGAGGCGCTCGCCTCGCGCACCCTGCTGGACCACTGCATCACCCTGCATCTCAAGGGTGAACTGGACCCGTCGACGGCGTCGATGGCCAAGTACTACTGCACCGACAAGCAGTGCGAGATCATCGACCGCTGCCTGCAGGTCTTCGGTGGCTACGGCTTCATGACGGAGTATCCGATCGCCCGCATGTACGCCTCGGCCCGCGTGCAGAAGATCTACGGCGGCACCAACGAGATCATGAAGGAGCTCATCTCGCGGACCCTCTAGAGGTCGTCCGCGACAACTAGAGCTCGGCGACGATCGCCCGGACGGCGTCGCGGCCCGCCCGGTTGGCCCCCACGGTCGACTGGGACGGGCCGTAGCCGATGAGGAACAGCCTCGGCTCGTCGAGGGCCCGGCCGTCCGCCACCCGGATGCCCCCCTCGGGGGTGCGCAGGCCCAGGGGCGCGAGGTGGGCGACCGCGGGTCGGAACCCGGTCGCCCAGAGGATGACGTCCGCGCGTTCGAGTCGCCCGTCGGGCATCCGCACCCCGTCGGGTTCGATGCGGGTGAACATGGGGTGGCGGACCAGGACACCGCGCTCGTCGGCGCGCTCGATCCACGGGGCGCGGTACATGCCGGTGACGCGGATGATGCTCTGCGGGGGAAGTCCCTGCGCGGTGCGCTCCGCGACCCGGTCGATCGCGGCGGAGAAGTTCTCCGGGGCGGGGTCCGTCTCCCACTCGATCTCCCGCCTGGTCACCCAGAGGGTGTCGGCGACGCGCGAGATCTCCTCGAGCAGCTGGGTGGCGGAGATGCCGGCGCCGACGATCACGACGCGTTGCCCCGCGAACTCCTCGGCGGCGACGTAGTCGTGGACGTGGAGCTGTCGGCCGCGGAACGTCTCCTGGCCGGGGTAGTACGGCCAGAACGGTCGGGTCCAGGTGCCGGTGGCGTTGATGACGTAGCGCGCCGCCCAGGCCTCAGGGCGGGTGTCACCGCTCGGATCGGTGACGACGACGAGGCGGTCGGACTCCGGCCCGTCCCGCCCGGGCGTGGGTCTGCGGACCGAGCGCACGCGGACCGGCCGCCGGACGTCGAGTCCGAATCGGTTCTCGTAGTCGGCGAAGTAGGGCGGCAGGACGTCCCGACTCGGGGCGGTGCGGTCGACATCGGGGACGGGTCGGCCCGGCAGTTCGAAGATGCCGTTGACCGTGCTCATGGTGAGGGATCCCCAGCGGTGCCGCCAGGCCCCGCCGGGGGCGTCCTCGGCGTCGAGCATGACGAAGGTCCGGTCCCCCGCCTCGGCACGGCCGACCGGCGCGAACCCCCGCCGCCTGAGGTGGTAGCCGGCCGACAGCCCGGCCTGGCCGGCGCCGATCACCACCACGTCGACCGTACGGGTGGGGCTCTCCTGATCGGGCGTCACGCCACCATGGTGGGCCATCCGGCTCCGGCGAGGACGGGCGGGCGCGGGATCGTGGCAGACGCCGGTGTCAGGACCCGTCGGGCAACGAGGCGAAGTCCGGCGTGCGCCCTTCGGCGAATGCCGCCAGCGCCTCCGCGTTCGCCGGCCCACCCATGAGGTCGGCGAAGGCCCGGTTCTCCCGTTCGCGGGCGTCTGCGATCTGGCGCGTCAGTGGTTCGGTCATCGTCCGCTTGACCGCCCGCAGACTCGAGATCGGGAGCCGCGCCAACCGTGCGGCGTGCTCGCCGGCGACCTGCTGGAGTTCAGCGGGGGCGCACAGCCGCCAGACCAGTCCCATCTCGTGGGCCTCGCGGGCCGTGATCCACTCCGAGGACAGCAGGGCCCACGCGGCGTTCTGCCGACCCACCAGCCTGGGCAGCAGGTAGCTCGACGCCGCCTCGGGCGCCACCCCCAGGCTCGTGAACGGGCACTTGAGCCGGGCGTTGTCGGCCATGAACACCAGGTCGGCGAACCCGATGATCGTCATGCCGATACCCAGTCCGAGCCCGTTGATCGCGAGGACCAGCGGCTTGTCGAACCCGGCGAGCGCGTCGACGAGTCCCAGGAATCCGTGCTCGCCGGGGACGAAGTCGGGGTTGGTGATCCGCTCACCCATCTCCAGCAGGTCGGTGCCCGCGCTGAACGCCCGGCCCTCACCGGTGAGCAGGACCACCGCGACCGCGGGGTCGGCGGCGGCGTCGTGCAATGCCTCGGTGACCGCGTCGTACAGCGCCTCGTTGAAGGCGTTGAGGGCATCGGGGCGCGCCAGGGTCAGGGTGCGGACCCGATCTGTGTCCCGTACCGACAGGCCCGTCGTCCTCTCGTCCCCCGCCACGGTCAGCTCTGCTCCAGATAGACGGACTTGAGCTCGGTGTACTGGGCCAGCCCCTCGGGGCCGAACTCGCGCCCCACCCCGGATGCCTTGAAGCCGCCGAACGGGGCGGAGAAATCCATCGTGTAGGTGTTCACGCCGTAGGTACCGGTCCGTACCCGTCGCGCGACGCCCAGCCCCGCATCCCGGTCGGCGGTCCACACCGTGCCCGCCAGTCCGTACTCGGAGTCGTTGGCGATGCGGACGGCGTCGTCGACGTCGTCGTAGGCGATCACGGAGATGACGGGGCCGAAGATCTCCTCCTGCGCGATGCGCATCGAGTTGTCGACGCCACCGAAGACCGTGGGTCGTACGTACCAGCCGGTGTCCAGGCCGTCGGGGCGGTCGGAGCCCCCGGTGAGCAGCGTCGCACCCTCCTGCTGCCCGATCTCGATGTAGGAGTTCACCCGCTCCTGCTGGCGACGGGCGACCATCGGCCCGATCTCCGTGGCCGGGTCGAGCGGGTCCCCCACCACCATCGACCCGATGCCGTCGGCCAGCGCCTGTGCCACCTCGTCGTGGCGGTCGCGACTCACCAGCACCCTGGTCTGTGCCACGCAGGCCTGGCCGGAGTTCATCACGCCGACGAACTTGAGCCCCTCGACCACGGTCGTCAGGTCCGCGTCGTCGAGCACGATCGCCGCGGACTTGCCGCCCAGTTCGAGGGAGCAGCGCTTGAGTTGTTCGCCGCAGATCGCGCCGATCTTCCGGCCCGCCGCGGTGGATCCGGTGAAGGCCACCTTGTCGATCGCGGGGTGCCGCACCAGGTGCTCGCCGACCTCGCGGCCGCCGGCGACGATGCTCACCACGCCCTCGGGCACGCCCGCCTCGATGAGAAGCTCGCCCAGGAGGTAGGTGTCCAGCGGCGTCTCCGGCGCGGGCTTGATCACGATCGTGCACCCCGTCAGCAGCGCCGGGATCAGCTTGGACAGGACCGTGAACTGGGGAACGTTCCACGGCGGGATCGCCGCTACCACCCCCACGGGCTCGTGTCGCACCACCACCTCCCCGCCGAGGACGCCGGGGCGGGTCTCCTCCCACGGGAATTCACGCGCGATGGTGAGGAAGGCCTCGATCTGCATCCACGGGGCGGGCGCCTGGGCGAGCTTGCTGAACGAGATCGGGGAGCCCATCTCCGTGGAGATGACGGTCGCCATGTCGTCGAGCCGCGCCGCGTACAGAGCGGACAGCCTGGCCACGACCTCGATCCGCTCGTCGGGGCTCATGCGGGGCCACGGGCCGTGGTCGAAGGCCTCGCGCGCGGCGGCCACCGCGGCGTCCATGTCCGCCACCGAGCCCTCGGGCACGCGGGCGACGACCTCCTCGGTGTGCGGGCTGATCACCTCGATCACGTCATCGGTGGCGGGGGAACGCCACTGGGTGCCGATCAACAGGGCATCGCGGTCGAGTGAAGTGGTCATGGGGCTCTCCTGCCGTCACGGGCGTCGTCGTGGCCGCATCGGACATGCGAACAGACACCTGTCCACCATACGAGGACCGAACCGCTGCGTGGGCCGGAACACGAGGACAGGCGCGACGAGCGCTCCGAAGGCAACTACTACGTCCGCACTCTCGACCACGGCGCCGGCAAACTCGAACGAGACAACTCCAGAAATGACCTCAGGCCCGGCTCCCTCTCGGGAACCGGGCCTGGTGCGTGGTAGCGGGGACAGGATTTGAACCTGCGACCTCTGGGTTATGAGCCCAGCGAGCTACCGAGCTGCTCCACCCCGCGTCGTTTGCGTCTATGACACTACGTGCCACTCACCGGGCATTGCAAATCGGTGGACGCCGAACGACGAGAAGATGACGCAACTCACACCCTCGCACTCAAAGCCGCAGGTCGACTCAGTTCCCGAGGCCCTGATAGGCGTCGACAGCGGCCTGCAGGTCCTCGAGCGCCTGCCCCAGATCGGAGAGGTCTCCCCCGCTCTGAGCGGAGCGGACCGCGTTCAGCGCCGAGTTGAGCTCACGCACGGCGGACGCCCGCTCGGCGTCGTCAGCGCCTCCCCCGGTGGCCGGCGACGACGGCCGCGGAGCGGTGCCCTGCGCAGGCCGCGCGGCGCCCTCCTCGGCCTCGGCCTCCGCCTCACCGCTCTCGTCGATCCGCACGACGTCCGGGTCGGCCTCTATCCCGACCTGTCGCAGCGCCTCGTACAGCGTGGGCGCGTAGCCCACCGCGCGGTCGTACGAGACCATCACGCGCAGCAGCCTCGGGAAGGCGGAGTCCTGGTCCTTGCGCTGGGTGTAGATCGGCTCCACGTAGAGCACCGAGTCGTCCGCCAACGGCAGCGCCAGGAGGTTGCCCTCCGTGATCTCGGCGGTCTCACCCCACAGTCGCCGGTCCTCGGCGATCGCCGGCGAGGCGATCATGATGTCCTGCGCCTGGTTGGGACCCTGCGACAGCGGCTCGGTCGGCCGCTGGACCCGCACCGTGATCTGCCCATAGGTCTCGGGGTCCGAGCTCGCCGTCATGTGCGCGGCGAGGAACTCACGCTCATAGCCGCGGAACGCCGAGATGAGCTGAAACGACGGCTCGTCGGACTCCGGGTCGGTCGGATCGGAGGCCACCACGTAGTACGGCGGCTGGGCCGGCCCGTCACGGTCGACGGTCTGGGCACCGGCGGGACCACCGGCGGGGCTGCCGGCCGGACCACCGGCGGGCCCGCCCACGGGCGGACCCTGCGGGTTCTGGATCGACGAGGTCACCGTGGGATCGGACGGCACCGACCAGAAGGCGTCGTTGGTGAAGAACTGGCCCGGATCATCGACCTGGTACTTGGCCAGCAGCTCACGCTGCACCTTGAACAGGTCCTCCGGGTAGCGCAGGTGCTCCTCCAACTCCTCGGAGATCGCCTCACGTGGCTGCACGATGTCCGGCAGCGCCTTCATCCACGTCTGCAGCACCGGGTCCGACTCGTCGAACGCGTACAGGTCGACGGTGCCGTCGTACGCGTCGACGGTCGCCTTGACCGAGTTGCGGATGTAGGAGACCTCCTCGTCCGGCAGGACCCGACCGCTCGCGTCGTTGAGGGAGTCCGAGGTCATGGCCTCCAGCGAGCTGAGCTCGGCGTACGGGTAGGTCTTGAGCGTCGTGTACCCGTCGACGATCCACTTGATACGGCCGTCGATCACCGCCGGATAGGTGTTGGTGTCCGTGGTCAGCCACGGGGCCACCTTCTGCACACGGTCCCGCGGGTCGCGGTCGTAGATGATCTTCGAATCGTCCCCGAGGATGCTGGACAACAGGATGTTGCGCTCGGCGAACTTGAGCGAGTAGGCGATACGGTTGACCCAGCCGCCGACCGGGACGCCGCCCTCGCCGGTGTAGGTGTACTGCTCGGTGTCGGTGTCGTACTCACGGGGCCCGTCGCCGTTGTCCCCCACGATGGCGTAGTCGGGGTCCGCCTGCGCGATGAGCGGACCGAAGTAGGTCCGCGGCTGGGTCACCGGGATCATCATCTCCTGGCCACTGGAGATGGCCTCCAGGTCCGAGACCTGGAAGTTCGGCAGGCCGCCGCGGTCCGAACCCGCGTCGTCGGCGATCTCGTTGACCCGGTTGGCCGGTGCGGCCACGAACCCGTTGCCGTGCGTGTACACCGTGTGACGGTTGATCCAGTCCCGCTGGTTGGCCTGCAGGGACTCGGGGTTGAGCTCACGCGCGGCCACGAGGAAGTCCCGCATCTCGCCGTCGATCGTGTAACGGTCGATGCCCAGCGTCTCGGGGAAACCGTAGAAGTTGCGCAACTGGTGCAGCTGGGTGAACGTCGGCGCCAGGACGTTCGGGTCGAGCACGCGGACGTTGGACAGTGTCGTGAGATCCGAGGCCGCCTCGCGGGGGTTGGGATCGGCCGCCCCCCAGTTGTCGATGTAGGTGACCCGCTCCTCACCGATGTCGTACGCGGCGCGCGTCGCGTCGATGTTCCGCGCGATGTACTCCCGTTCCTTGTCTGCACGGTTGGGCTTCACCGAGAACTGCTCGACGGCCAGCGGCCACGCCGAACCGACCACGAGCGCGGAGAACAGCAACAGGACGGTGGCCAGGGCGGGGATCCGCAGATCCCGGATCACGATGGCGGAGAAGAACGCGACCGCGCACACCAGCGCCACCGAGAACATGAAGATCTTCGCCGGCATCAAGGCGTTGACGTCGGTGTAGCCGGCACCGGTGAACGTGCTGTTCTCACTGAACAGCAGCTCGTAACGGTCCAGCCAGTACGCGGCGGCTTTGGCCAGCACGAACAGCCCGGCGAGGGTCACCAACTGGATCCGCGCGGCGCGGGTGAGGGCGCCCTCGCGCGCGCCGGGGCGCAGCCCGCCGAAGAGATAGTGGGTGAACAGGTTGGCCAGGAAGGCCAGCACGACGGTCACCATCAGCCAGGTGACGATCGCGCGCCACATCGGGAGCTCGAAGGCGTAGAAGGAGATGTCCAGACCGAACTGGGGATCGGTCTGACCGAACGGCGTCGAGTTGAAGAACGCCAGCACGGTCTGCCACCCGGTCTGCGCGATCGACCCGGCCAGGATCGCCAGGACGACCGGGATCCAGAGCACGGTCCTGCCGGGCGAGGCCCCCATGGCCGCGCGGTAGCGGGCCAACGCATCCGGTATGCCCGCCTGCGCAAGGAACACCGGGCGGTACCGGTAGGCCCACAGGATCCCGGCGCCCACCGCCAGTCCGACCAGGAGCCCGACAGCCACGAAAAGACCGAGCCGCGTCAGCAGCTCGGTCCGGAACACGCTGGTGGCGTCGACACTGCCGAACCACAGCCAATCCGTGTAGGCGGTGTTCAGTCTGGGCAGGACCTGAATGAGGAGGATGAGGACGACGACGGCCACGGCAACGGCTCGACCGCGACGAGAGATCGCGATCGGCCGGCCGGGGGAATTGCCGGGTGGGCGGACGGACACCTGGAAAGCTCCTGCACTGCTGGGGCGGACATGCTCGTGACCCCTACCTTACGGAAAAGCCGCGCCTCAGCCGCAGGTCGGTGGCTGCCCCCCGGAAGCCGCGGTCTCCAGCGCCTCCAGTGCGCCCTCCAGTGTCTCTACCTCGATCAGCCGGATGCCCTCCGGCGGGCTCTGCACAGCCTCCGCACAGTTGGCCGCGGGGACCAGGAATTCGCTCACCCCCGTGTCGTGGGCCGCCCGAATTTTGTGCCGGATACCACCGATAGGACCCACCGTCCCGTCGGGACGGATGGTGCCCGACCCGGCCACCCGCGCGCCCCCGGTGGCCTCACCCGGCGACAGCTTGTCGACGATCGCGACGGCCAGCACCAGGCCCGCCGAGGGGCCGCCCACCGCGGGGTCCACCGAGATGTCGACGTCGGTACCGTCCGCCGGGGTGTCACCCACCAGGATGCCCAGTCGGCCCTGTTCGGGATCGCCGTCCGGTCCCGCGGACTGCAACGTCGCCGTCGTCGTCTCCTCACGGCCCTCACGGGTGAACCCGATGCGGACCTCGTCACCCGCGCGGCGCTCACCCACCCGGTCCACCACGGCCGTGGCGTCGTCGACGGATTCCCCGTCCACGGAGGTCAGCACGTCGCCCGGGCGCAGCCGCCCGGCGGCGGCGCCGTCCGGCTCCACCCCCTCGACGCGCGGCTGCATGGGGATCCCCAGGAACCGGTAGGCGGCGGCCTCGGCGGAGTTCTCCGAACCGACCATCTCCGCGGCGTTGGACTCGCGCACCTCGTCGCGTGACCGGTCCGGCGGGAACACCTGGTCGCGCGGTACCACCACCTGCACCGGATCCACCCAGAACCGCATCGCGTCGAGCAGCGTCAGCCGGTCGCGGACCGCCACCGTCGTCATGAACAGGGACCCAGCGGTCTCGTCCGCCTCCCTGCCCGCCACGTCGACCACCGGAACCCGCTCCGTGTCGCCGTCCTCCGTCTCCACCTCGGCCGTGCCGAAGGTGTCGTAGGTGGGTCCGGGCCCCATCGACACCAGGGGGACGGTGGCCGACGTCGCCAGGACGAGCAGCAGCACCGCCGGTACCAGCGCGGCGAGAACGGTGAACAGGCGACGACTCACGGGGCAAGGGTAGACCGCACCCGCTGCCGGCCGCGTCGCGGCCGGACCCCCCACCCCTGCACGCTGTACCGTTGTGGCATGAACCAGCCCTTCGGTTTCTCCGCTTCCGACGACGACGGGCGCGACGACGACCGCGACCGCGGCCAGGGCGGTCCCGGCGGTCCCGGCGGCTTCGACCCCTCGCAGTTCGGCAACTTCGGCCAGATGCTCTCCCAGTTCGGACAGATGCTCGGCTCCATGGGATCGGCCATGTCCGGCCCGGGGAGCTCGGGGCCCGTCAACTACCAACTGGCGCGGACGGTCGCCCTCCAGTCCCTCGGTCGCACGCCCGTGATCACCGACGCCTCGCGCACCGCCGCGGAGGAATCGGTCCGCCTGGCGGAACTGTGGCTCGACGAGACCACCCAGTTCCCCTCCGGAGTGCACCGCACCGAGGTGTGGACGCCCCAGCAGTGGGTCGAGCACTCCCTGCCCACCTGGGAGAAGATCTGCACGCCCGTCGCCGAGCAGATGAACTCGGCCACCAAGGGCGCCATGCCCGAGGAGGCCCGTCAGCTCGCCGGCCCGCTGCTCGGCATGCTCGACCAGATGGGCGGCATGGGCTTCGGCATGCAGCTCGGACAGGGGCTCGGCAAGCTCGCGCCGGCCGTGCTGTTCTCCTCCGAGGTCGGTATCCCGTTCGGCGACGACGGGGTGGCCGCGCTCAGCCCGGCCGCGATCGACGAGTTCGCCGACGAGCTGGAGCTGCCCCGGCAGGAGGTCGTGGTCTTCCTCGCCGCACGCGAGGCCGCACACCTGCGACTGTTCGCCGGCGCCCCCTGGCTGCGCGCCCGGTTCCTGGCCACCGTGGAGGAGTACGCGCGCGGCATCCGCGTGGACACCTCCGGGCTCGACGACCTCGCCTCCGGACTCGACCCGTCCATCCTGCAGGACCCCACCAAGCTCCAGGAGTTGCTCTCCGGCGGCGCCGGGGCGATCGGCCCCAAGGTGACCAACGTCAACGAGGCCGCGCTCGGCCGGCTCGAGACGCTGCTCGCGCTGGTCGAGGGCTGGGTCGACGCCGTCGTCGCCGCGGCGGTCGGCGACCGGCTGCCCAGCGCCGACAAGCTCCGCGAGATGTGGCTGCGACGCCGAGCCACCGGCGGCGCCGCCGAACAGGCCTTCGCCTCGCTCGTCGGACTCGAACTGCGTCCGCGCAAGGCGCGTGAGGCCTCCGAGTTGTGGCGCCGGGTCGGCGAGGCCGTCGGCACCGAACGTCGCGACGGACTGTGGAGCCACCCCGACCTGCTGCCCGTCGGCGAGGACCTCGAGAACCCCGCCGCCGTCATCGACCGGCTCCTCGACGAGTCGACCGGGGACTCCAGTGGCGTCGACGAGATCGAGCGCTTCCTCCGCGAATCGGGTGGCGGGACCGGAGAGGCCGGCGACGGCGGACCCGAGGCGTCCGGCCCGGATGGCCCGGGTTCCGGCTCTGACGGCTCCGGCTCCTAAGGTTCCGGCTCCGAGGGGTCAGGCTCCGAGGGTTCAGGCTCCGAGGGGCCGCACGACGGGGCCTGATCGGCGGGCGTCGTGACGGGCGGGCCGACCTAGTACTGGCCGGTCTCGTCGTCGTCGCCCTCGACCAGGTCGCCCACGCCCTCGCCGACGGTCCCCGGCCCTCCCCCGCCACCGGGGGCGTCCGACCCGGCCCCCGGCCTGAGCACCCGCGAGTAGGCCTCCAGGTACCCCATCGCCCGTTCGGTACGCGGATACCTGCGCACCACCTCCCAGAACTCGGGCGGGTGACCCCCGGGGACGACGAGGTGGACCAGCTCGTGCATCACGACGTAGTCCAGCACGTAGGCAGGCACGTCCCGCAACGTCTCGCTGATCCGGAGCTCCCCGGAATCCGGTGAACAGGACGCCCAGCGGGTGGTCATCGCCGGCACCCACCGCACCGATGCCGGCCGCGCCCGACCCTCCAGCCACTTCGTCGACAGCTCCGTGGCGCGCCGCATCAGGTCCGCATCGGACGCCCGGTGACCCTTGCGGCGACCGGACCGGGCGAGCCGGCCGAGCATGTCGGTGATGAGACGTCGTTCCTCCGCGCGCGGCAGCCCCGCCGGCATGAGGACCACCACGGTCTCGCCCTCCACCCGAGCTGAGACCGTCCTCCTGCGGCGTGTGGAGCGGCGGACCTCGATCCGAGGATCATCAGGCTCGGTGGGTAGCGCCGGTGCCGGGCCCGGGCCGGGTGACGGTGGGCTCGCGGACGCGGCGGCGGGGCGTGGGGCTGGCGACACGCGGACCACGGTAGACCACCCGACACGGTGCGGTTATCCACAGGCGCCGACGAGACCGGGGCCTGTGGACAACGAGGCACGAGCAGCGTCCGGACACGGTCGTCGCGTGCCACGATGTGCCCCGTGACCCCAGTGACCGCTCCCGCCGACGACCCTCCACGCGCCGCCACCGAGGCCGGCACCGGAACCGCGGCGGTGGCGCCCGTCTCCCCGCGCACCGCCGCCCCCGTCATCGCCGCTCAGGCCGAGGCCCCGGTCTCCCGGGTCCGGGCCACCCTGCGTCCCGGCACCGTGGTCGTCGCGCGGGATGACCACACCGTCCAGGTGGGACTGGCACCTGACCGCGCGGTGGTGGTCGACGCCCCCGCCGTTGTGGGCGCCCGCCGCCTCACTGCACTACTCCGCGGCCTCGACGGCGGGGCCCATCTCGACGACGTGGCCGCCCGCGCGGGGATCGACGCGTCGGGGATGTCCACCGTGGCCCGGATCCTCGTCCACCTGGCCGACCTCGGTCATCTACGACTCGACCCGACGGAACCGGGAGCAGACACGGACGCAGACGCGCACGCGACGGGCCCCACTCCTAGGCCCGCGCCGGTGCGTCGGGTCCACATCCTGGGGGTCGGCCAGATCTCGGAGGTGCTTCGGGGGCCGCTGTCGGTCAACGGCTGTCGTGTGACCACCGGCCCCAGCCCGGGCTTGACGCTCGACGCCGAGCGGCCGCCCTGGTTCCGCCGGGGCAGGGCCCCCGACCTGGTCATCCTCACCGGCACCGTCTCGGTGGATCCGGTGGTCACCACCGCACTCGCCCGGTCCGGGCAGGCGCACATGCACGTGTACTGCCGGGACGGCCGTGTGGTGGTGGGCCCGACCGTGGTGCCGGGTGTCACCCCGTGTCTGCGCTGCACCGACCTGTACCGCGCCCGCCGGGACCCGCGGTGGCCGTTCGTCGCCGCGCAACTCATCGGACACAGCCCTGACGCGGCCGTCCCCGCCCTCACCGCCGCCGCAGCCCTGGTGCTGGCGGAGGTCGCCGCCAGCCGCGAACCCCGCACCAGGCTCCAGACAATCGGTGCCACCGTGGAGATCAATCCGTCCGAGGGACTGTGGCGCCGGCTCGAATGGCAGGCCGACGCAGGCTGCGACTGTGGCGCCGCCCCGCATGTCCGTCCTCTGTCATGATTGAAGGCGTGTCCGACCTACCCCGCACCTCGTCCCGCCGCGCAGCACGCCTCGCGGGACTCCCACTGGGCATCGCCGGTCGCGCCGCCGGTTCACTCGGTCGACGCGCCCTCGGGCGGGGTGACGGGGATCTGAGCGAGGAACTGGCCGATCAGGCCGCCGAGCAGGTCTTCGCCGTCCTCGGGGAACTCAAGGGCGGCGCCATGAAGGTCGGCCAGGCCCTGAGCGTGTTCGAGGCCGGGATGCCCGACAAGTACGCCGAGCCGTTCCGGGAGGCCCTCACCAAGCTGCAGGCCGAGGCTCCACCCATGCCCGCCGCCGAGGTGGAGCGGGTCCTCGACGCCCAGCTCGGGCTGCGCTGGCGCGAGCGGTTCGCAGAATTCAACGGTGACGCCGCCGCGGCCGCCTCCATCGGGCAGGTCCACCGCGCCGTCTGGTCCGACGGTCGGGAGGTGGCCGTCAAGATCCAGTATCCCGGCGCGGACGAGGCCCTCCGCTCGGACCTACGGCAACTCCGGCGACTGGCTCCCCTGTTCCGGCCGCTCAACCCTGGCACCGACATCAGGGGCATCATCGATGAGCTCTACGACAGCACCGTGAGCGAACTCGACTACCGCGCGGAGGCCGACACCCAGCGGGTGTTCTCGGCCGCCTATCGCGACGATCGCCTCTTCCGGGTGCCCTCTGTGCTGGCCTCGTCGCCGAAGGTGCTCGTTACCGAGTGGGTGGACGGGCGGGCCCTGAGCCGTATCTCCAGCGACGGCACCCCCGAGGAACGCAACCGGGCCGGCGAGCTCCTCACCGAATTCCAGTTCAGTTCCCCCACCCGTGCCCGGATGATGCACGGTGATCCCCACCCCGGTAATTTCCTGCTCGCCGATGACGGTCGGCTGGTGGTCCTGGACTTCGGCGCGTCGATCCCGCTGCCCGAGGGCGTGCCCGAGGTCCTCACCTCCATGATGCGGCTCGCCCAGGCCGGCGATTCCGCGGAACTGGTCCGGTTGATGACCCGGGCCGGATACGTCGGCCGGAACGGCCTCGACCCCGCCGACGCGATGGCGTTCCTGAACCCGTTCATCGAGCCGATGCGCGAGCCCGTCTTCCACTTCAGCCGCGCGTGGATGCAGAGCATCATGTCCGTCTACGGGGACGTGTCGGGGCGGGAATTCCGCACCTCCCGCTCGTTCACCCTGCCGCGCGAGTACGTCCTGATCCACCGGGTGCTGTCCGCGTCGGTGGGCATGCTGTGCCAACTCGAGGCGTCCGCCCCGTACCGCGAGATCGTGCAGCGCTGGATGCCGGAGATCTTCGCCGACGAGGACTGACCAGCCCCGGGCTCGGGGATCCTCCCGCGCAGGGCGGGTTCAGGTGGCGCGGATTAGCCTCAGCACGTCATCGCCGTACTCGCTCAGCTTGTGCGCCCCGATCCCACCGATCCGGCCCAGTGCGCGGGTGTCGGAGGGCCGCTCCCGGGCGATCTGGGCGAGCGTGTCGTTGGTGAACACCGTGTAGGCGGGTTTGCCGATCCGCTCGGAGGTCTCCTTGCGCCAGTCCCGCAGTCGTTCGAACAGGCCGGTATCGACCTCCACCGAGCATTCCGGACACAGCCCGAGCGCGCGGTGCATGGGCCCGGTGAGCTTCTCCCCGCACCCGCGGCACCGTCCCTTGTCCGAGGTGTCGGTTGACCCGCGCGGGCCGACCGGGGACTGGGCCGGGCGAACGGGGTCGAGGAAGCGGCTGGGACGTCGGCTGGCCCGGCCACCGGCGCGTCGACTCCGACTCCACGACACGGTCAGGTGCTCGCGGGCGCGGGTGACGCCCACGTAGAGCAGGCGCCGCTCCTCCTCGATCGCGTCCGGTCCGGCGTTGATCGCGTGGCTGATCGGCAGACTCCCCTCGTGGACCCCGATGAGGAACACCGCGTCCCATTCGAGGCCCTTGGCGGCGTGGAACGACGCCAGCGTCACACCCCGCTCGTCCGGGGCGTGACGTGCCGCCGCACGTTCTCGGAGCCCCGCGACCACCGGCAGCAGGCCCTCGCGAGCCTCGGCCGTGGCGATCTCCTCGGCGAGCCCCACCAGCGAGTTCAGTGAATTCCAGGTCTCCCGGGCCTGGGCACCGGACGGCTCGGCGGCGGTGAGCCCGAGGGGCTCGAGCGCCTGCCTGATGACTGCGACGATCTCCGTGGGGTCCGACAGCTGGGAGTACGCCTGCGCCCGCGCCTCGTCCGAGCCGTCGATCAGTCGGTCGATCGCCGACATGGCCCGACGGACCACCGGCCTCTCGAAGAAGCCCTCGCCCCCCTTGAGCCGGTATCCGATCCCGGCCTCGTCCAGGGCCGCCTCGACCCGCTCGGACTGGGCGTTGATGCGGTACAGCACCGCGATCTCCGAAGGGTCCATCCCGCCGTGGACGAGATCGGCGACGGCCCCCGCCACCGCCTCCGCCTCGGCGTCCTCGTCGGGATACTCGGCGAGAACCGGCTCCGGACCCGGCGGTCGCATGCCCCGCAGGGTGAGCCCGGCGCTGCGGAAACGGCCGCTGCCGGCGCTGATCACCGCATTGGCCAGGTCCACGACCTGAGGCGTGGAGCGGTAGTCGGACTCCAGGCGCACGACGGTGGCACCCGGGTAGCGGTCCGCGAAACCGAGCAGGAAGTCCGGTTCTGCGCCGGCGAACGAATAGATGGTCTGGTTGACGTCACCGACCACCGTCAGGTCGTCCCGCCTGCCCAGCCACGCGGTGAGCAGCCGTTGTTGAGCCGGCGTGACGTCCTGGAACTCGTCGACGACGAAGCAGCGGTAGCGGTCCCGGAACTCCTCGGCGATCGCCGGGACCTCTTCCACGAGTTCGGCCATGTGGCTCAGGAGGTCGTCGAAATCGAGCATCCGGACCGGTCCGGAGACCTTGAGGTCCTCGTACGCCCGGAACGCGCGCGCGACCTCGGGGGCCGGCACCGGCAGGTCGCGACCCAGCGCGACGGCCTGCTCCGCGTACGTGTCCGGGGTGAGCAGGCTGGACTTGGCCCAGCCGATCTCGGTCAGCACGTCGCGGATGGTCTCCGTGGCGGGGTCCAGGCCGACCCGGCGTACCGCCTGGGCGACGGCGCGGAACTGCCCGTCCAACAGCTGCCAGGGTTCCTCCCCGTACACCCGTGGCCAGAAGTACGACAGGTTCCGCAGGGCGGCCGAGTGGAAGGTCCGGGCCTGTACGGGTCCCGTCCCGGCGTCCGCGACTCCCAGCCCCGCCAACCGCATTCGCAGCTCCCCGGCGGCGCGGGCGGTGAACGTCACCGCCAGCACCTGGTCGCCGCGGACGTGCCCGGTGGTGACCAGGTGGGCGATGCGCCTGGTGATCGTGCGGGTCTTGCCGGTCCCGGCGCCGGCGAGGATGCACACGGGACCCCGCGGCGCCAGCACGGCACGACGTTGCTGCGGGTCGAGACCCTCGAGGGCCGACTCCGCACCATCTTTCCGTCCGCGACCATCTCCCCGTCCGCGCCGCATGTCACTCACGCCCCCATCGTGGCATCCGCCTCCGACATCGCGTCCGAGGCCTCCCCCCGGGGATGATTCCCGCGGTCGTGCGCGTTACACCCCATCATGAGCGATCTGACGACGAACGACGATGCCGGCGCCCTGACCCTGTACACCACCACGTGGTGCCCCTTCTGCACGCGACTCAAGAAGCTGCTGGACGAGAAGGAGATCGGCTACACCGAGGTCGACGTGGAGGCGGACGCCGATGCTGCCGCTTTCGTCGAGAGCGTGAACGGCGGCAACAGGGTCGTCCCGACGGCGCTGTACTCGGACGGCACCACCGCCACCAATCCCCCGGCCTCGCAGGTGCGCGCCAAGCTCGCCGAACTCGCCGGGGTCTGACGCGCTCGGCCGGGCCTGACGGCGACGCCGGGGGACCGGCGTCCTCAGGCGTCGGCGTCCCCGTCGACCGCTGCGACCCAGGACTGCAGCATCACGTGCGCGATGGAGACGGCCGGCGCCACGATGAGGTCGCCACGGCCGGCCAGCGCGTCACGGACCCGGTCGACGTCGAACCACGCGGCCTCACTGATCTCCTCGTCCTCGAGCACGATCGGGGCCTCGGGGTCGCCGATGGCGTGAAAGCCGACCATGAGGGACCGGGGAAACGGCCAGGGCTGACTGCCCAGGTAGCGCACGCGGTCGACGACCACGCCCACCTCCTCGGCGACCTCCCGTCGAACGCAGCCCTCCAGGGACTCCCCCGCCTCGACGAAACCGGCGACGTGCGAGTACATGCCCTCGGGCCAGATCGGCTGGCGGGCGAGGAGCACGCGGCGTCCCCCGTCGTGGACCAGACAGATCACGGCGGGGTCGGTCCGTGGATACTCGAGGCCCCCGTGGAACGGGTCCTCGATCGCCCATCCCGCGTCGACCCGGCGCGGATGGTGGGTACGTTCGCGGCCGCGGACGTTGTCGCGATGCCACCCGAGTAGGGCCATGGCCTGGGAGGCCAGCGACCCGTCACCCTCGACGAGGTCGGCCCCACACGAGCGGAGCGACGTCACCGCGGGGTCGGCGGGGAGCTCGTCGACCGGGACCGCCCAGATGTGCCGGGCGTCCTCGGTCCTCCCGAGGAACACCGCCTCCTCGGGGAGGGTGTCCGCGAGGTCCAGGGCGGGTTCCAGGCGGATCCGCTGCCGATCACCGGATGTCGGCTCGATCGCGAACCTGTTGCGACGGTCCACCTTCATGACGCACGCCGCGGCCCATCCCCTGTTCAACTCGTCGGAGTCCTGCCGTAGCGGTGCCGCCCTGTCGGGCGCCGCCACCGAGAGCACCGGATCGGAGTGGAGGGTGAAGTCCATCGGCATCGTGTGGGGTCCTTTTCGCGGTCGTGAGGGGCGTCGATCAGCGTAGCCCGGTCACCTCGGCGTTCCCGCCCTGCCCGTCGCTCAGTCGGGGATCATCCGGATGTAGAGCAGCCGGTCGCCACTCTCGAGCGCGTCTGCCTCGGACTCGTTGACCTTGATGAGCTGTCCCTTGCGCACCACGCCCAGGACGAGTTCGGCCAGGTGTCGGGGCGAGCCGCCCACCTCGGACTCCTCGACCCGTCGTTCGGCGATGGAGAAGCCCTCGTCCGGGGTGAGCAGATCCTCCATCATCCCCACGACGGTCGGCGAATTGGTGGCCAGACCGAGGAGACGTCCGGTGGTCTCGGCGGAGACCACCACGGAGTCTGCGCCGGACTGCTTGAGCAGGTGCTTGTTGTCGCTCTCGCGGACCGTCGCGACGATCTTCGCGTTGGGCGCCAGTTCCCGCGCGGTGAGGGTGACCAGCACGGCCGTGTCGTCCGAGTTGGTGGCCACCACGACAGCGGAGGCGCGGGTGAGGCCGGCCAGTTTGAGGACGTCGGACCGGGTGGCCGAGCCGTGGACGGTGACCAGACCGTGGGCGGCCGCGGCCTTGAGTGCCTGGGGGTCGGTGTCGACGACGACGATGTCGTCCGGGGCGGTGTCGTCGGCGAGCATCGCGGCGATGGCGGATTTGCCCTTGGTGCCGTAGCCGACGACGACGGTGTGATTGCGCACGTAGGTTCTCCATCGCTGGATCTTGAAGGCTTGACGGGACTGCTCGGTCAGCACGGCCAGAGTGGTGCCGACGAGCAGGATCAGGAATACGAGGCGAAGCGGGGTGACGACGATGGTGTTGATCAGCCGCGCCTGCTGGGTGATCGGGGTGATGTCTCCGTAACCGGTGGTCGAGAGGGAGACCGTGGCGTAGTAGAAGCAATCGATGAGCGTCAGCTCACCTTTCGCTCCGCCGCCACCGGTATAGCCCCCGCGGTCGAACCACACCACCAGCACAGCGATGCACAGGGCGACGACGGCCATCACCACGCGCTTGCCGATCAGCCGCCACGGCGTCTCACTGTTCTCCGGGATGCTCACCACGCCCACGAGCGCATGGTCGGGACTCTCGTCCAGCGGGTCGTGGCCACGGAACCGCGATGCCAGTGCGCGCTTCTTCACCATGGGACTCCGTTTCCGCGACGCGTCCCCCGCGGGGACCGTGCCGTCATCGACATGAATCGTCGCCTATCGCCCGCCACGGGACAACAACCGGCCCCGCCCCGGCCCGTCGGTGAGGAGCCGCGACAGTTCGTCGGCGTCCGGCAGAGGGGCCGGTTCGATCGTGCGCCCGGAACGCACGTAGTGGAAGGCGGCGCGCACGCGGTCGAGCCCCACGGGTCGTCCCAGGCGTGCGGTGGCGATCTGGGCCCACGCGTACCGGTAGACGGCCAGCTGGAGGGCGACGGCGGGCATGTCCCGCTCGGCGGGCACCCGTCCGGTCTTCCAGTCCACGACGATCCACCCGCCGTCGCCGTCGCCGTCGCGGTCGCCGTCGCGGTCGCGGTCGGCGACGGCGAACACCGCGTCCATCCGTCCGCGCAACAGGTGCTCGCCGAGCCCCACCTCGAAGGGCACCTCGACCGCTTCGGGTGTCATCCGTGCCCACCGGGATGCCTCGAACGCCTCCTGCAGTGCGGTCAGGTCCGCCTCGGACAATCCGTCGGCCGCGCCCTGGTCGCCGGCGCCGGGCAGGTCGTCGATGTCCAGGAGGTGGGTGGCGCCGAAGCGGTGCTCCAGCCAGAGGTGGAAGCGGGTCCCGCGGCGGGCGAAGCGGTCGGGGCGGAAGGGGACCGGCCTGCGGAGTCGGTCCGCGAACTCCCGGGGGTCGGACGCCAGAGCGACGATCTGGCCCGCGGTGAGCCGGCGGGGCAGGATCACCTCGTCCCGCTGTTCGGCCGCCCGCCGCGCGTCGGCCAGCAGCGGTGCCGCGGCCAGGTGCCAGCGGCGTGCCGGTCCCGATTCGGGCGCGTCCTCGTTCTCCGGGTCCACCGGCACGGCCGCGTCGACCGCCCGTGCGACGGCGACGCGGTCGGGTGCGGCCGGTCGTGGCCACGTGGCCTCCACGACGGTCGTCGTGGCGGGGTTGGCCGGGGAGGGTGTGACGACGAGGTGATCGATCTCGCCCAGTGGCTCGTCTCCCCCGCACGCCTCCACGACCTCGTCGAGGAATTCCGAGGGGCCCTTGGGTGTGGCGGCCCCTCCGATCCAGTGTGACCCGGAGAGCAGAAGCGTCTGCTCGGCTCGTGTCACCGCCACGTAGAACAGTCGCCGATCCTCGTCCAGGGAGCGCCGCCTGACCCGCTTGATATGAGTCTCGAGCGCGTCCTGCAGGAGTTTCCGGTCGGTCACGTCGTCGAGTCGGGGCACCGGGACGCCGCCGGGGTTGTCCTCCGATTCGCGGTCCCCCCGCAGTCGCTCGGGTACCTGGGTCGCCGTCCGCACCGAAGTCTGGGGCGCCTGGTCGGACGGGAAGACCCCCTGCGCCAGGTGCGGGACGGCCACGATCTCCCACTCGAGCCCCTTGGCGGAGTGGACGGTGAGGATCTGGACCCGCCCCGGTGTCGCGGCGACTTCACCGCGCGCGAGCCCGCCGTCGACCGTGCGCGCGAGGTCGAGGTAGGCCAGGAAGGCGTCCAGTCCTGTTCCCCGGTCCGGCCGGAACCCCGCCGCCACCTCCTGCAGCGCATCGAGTTGCTCGCGGGCCTCGCCGGCTCCCGCGCGTTGGCGTAGGCGGACCTCCGCGTCGACCCCGAGCGCCTGCTCGGCGGCGGCGACCAGGCGGGCGGGGGGTGCCGAGGAGCGGGCACGCAGGCCCGAGATGATCCCGGCGAGTTCGCTGATGCGCGCGGCGCCGTCCGCGCTGTAACCGGCTGCGGGGCCGGGGTCGGCGAGGGCGTCGGCGAGCCCGGCCGAGTCGGTCTCCTCCCCCCTGGCGATGCCGTCGAGGATGTCCTCCAGCTGATCGAGAGCGGCCACCGCCCCGCCGGGGGCCGCGGACCGGCGTAGCGACAGGTGGGAGGCACGCCGGGCGAGCGCGGCGAGGTCCGCGGCTCCGAGGGAAAACCGGGAACCGCTGAGCAGGCGCAGCAGTGCGGGTCCCGCACCCGGGCGGGAGACCACGGTGAGCAGCGCGACGACGTCGGCGACCTCGGGGACGTCGAGCAGTCCGCCCACCCCCACCACCTCGACGGCCAGGCCGCGCGACTCGAGGGCGGCGGCGATCGCCGCGGAATCCCCGTTGCGTCTGACCAACACCGCAGCGGTCGGCGTGCGACCGTCCCGGGCGGCCGCGCTGTATCTCGCGGCGATCGCGTCTGCGAGCCATTCCCGTTCGTCCGACGCGGTGTCCAGGACGGCCACCCGGAGGTCGGCGGCCTCGGCGCCGGGTCGGGCTCGCAGTTCGGGGACGGGGATCGACCCCGGCCGGTCGCGCAGGGGCGCGGTGATCCGGTTGGCCAGCGTCAGGACCTCGGGTGGGTTCCGCCACGAGGTGGTGAGCTCGCGCAGGTGCGACCGCCGACCGTCGGCCAGGGGGAAGTCCTCGCGGAACCTGTCGAGGTTCGAGGCCGAGGCCCCGCGCCAGCCGTAGATGGACTGCATGGGATCGCCGACGGCGGTGACGGCCGGGACGGGTCCCGCCCCGCCCCCGAACAGGGAGGAGAGCAGGACTCGCTGCGAGTGCCCGGTGTCCTGGTACTCGTCCAACAGCACGACCCGGAACGCCCGGCGCTCGGCCTGGCCGACCTGGGGGTGGTCGCGCGCGACGGTGGCGGACAGCGCCATCTGCGAACCGTGATCGAGCGCCGATTCCGTGCGCATGCGGGCCGCGACCGCGTCCACCAGGTCCGCCAGTTCGTCGCGATGCCCCTGCACGTCCGCCGTCTCCTGGAGCCACCGGGTGGGGGCCTGGCGTTGCCGCGGCCCGGGGGGCAGGGTCGCGACGAGGGTGGTCATCAGGTCGGGGTCGGTGCGCAGGTCGTCGGTGGTGACGAGGTGGTCGGACAGCTGTCCTGCCAGCGTGAGCACGTCGCGCGTCACCCGGCCGGGGGTCGATCCGGTCGTCAGGGGACTCTCCCACCTCGACACCACGTCGTGGGCGAGTTGGAAGGCGGCGGTGGGGGTGAGCAGCCGCGCGTCCGGTTCGACGGGGACAAGCAGTCCGTATGTCCCGAGCAGGGTCCCGGCGAACGCGTGGTAGGTCGAGATCTGTGGATCCTCGGTGCGGATGGCCTCCGCAATGCCAAGAGCGGCTCCCGGGCCCGTGCACAGGGGACTGCGCGCCAGCGCGTCGAGCCGCCGGCGGATGCGACGGGACAGCTGTTGCGCGGCCTTGCGGGTGAAGGTCAGCCCGAGGATCTCCCCCGGGCGGGCGTAGCCGTTCGCCACCAGCCACACCACGCGGGCGGCCATCGTCTCGGTCTTGCCGGCACCGGCTCCCGCCAGGACCAGCGTCGGTTCCGCCGGACCAGAGATCACCTCGGCCTGCTCGGCGGTCGGCCGGTGGATCCCGAGCGCGTCGGCGATGACGTCGGGCTCGATCATCGTGGTCACCCGATCACCTGCTCTCCCTCGGGCTGCGCCGGGCAGCTGGATCTCACGTCGCAGTGCTCACACCAGCGACCTACCCTCGCGGTGTAGGACGGCCCGATGGTCGCGCGGCCCGCTTCCGTCACCCGCCGGGTGAGTTCCTCCCCGGCCCCCGTCCCGAGCGGGTCCTGCATCCGTTCGGCCGGCATGCGTCCCTCCCTGCCCGCCAGGTAGAGCAGGAGCCCTCCGCCGGGGGCCCGACCCGCCGCGGAGTCGACGGCCCCGGCGGCGACGGCGAGTTGGTAGAGGGCGAGCTGCGGGTGCACGGCGGCCTCGGCGTGGCTCGCCGCGGCCCGGGAGGTCTTCACGTCGACCGGGATCACCTGTCCCGCCGTGGTCGCCTCGAGCCGGTCGATCCGTCCGCGGACCCGCACCGGGCCGTCGACGTCGAACTCGAACGCCTCCTCGACCCCGGCGGTGGTGTACTGGTCGCGCGTCGAGGCGCGCCACAGTCGGAAGGTCTCGGCCATCTCGACCATCGACTCCGCGCCCCGCTCGGCGAACCACCCTCGGGCCATCGTGAGGGCTTCCGCCCGTCGCCGCACGGCCCCCCGCAGTGCGTCCTCCGGGATCCCTCCCTCCACCGCCTGTGTCAGCGCGTGGACCGCCGAGCCCCGTACGAGAGGGGCCGCGGATCCGGCGTCCGCGGAGTCGCCCCGTACCTTCTGGAGGAACCACCGGAGGGGGCACTCCTCCAGTGCGCCGAAACCGGAGGGTGAGAGGACCGCGAGGGGCTCGCCCGGAGTCGGGGTGACCACCGGGGTGCCCGAGGACGGCTCGGCGGCGCCGAACCAGGTCCGCGGGTCGGCGACCTCCACCCCGGCGTCACGGAGTCCGGCGAGAAGTCCGGCCGCGTGCCGGGCATCCTCGGGGTCGGTGGCCGGGTCGTGGAGCGCCGCCCGCAGGTCCACGGCCAGGTGCGGCAGCGTGAAGACGGTGGGTGCGTGCCGGGGCGGGCCTCCCACCGCCCCGGCGGGCGCCGCGGTGGGGGTGGTGGTGGCCAGGTCGGAGATCTCGTCGACGAACCGGGAGGGCGCGACGTCGCCCTCCTCCGGGGATTCGACCGCGGTCACGAGGAGGTGATCCCTCGCGCGGGAGCAGGCCACGTAGAACAGCCGTCGTTCCTCGGCCGACCGGGCGGCGGCGGAGGACACGGCCCGCTCGGCCTCGGACGGCACCGGACCGTCACCGGCGATCTCGGTCAGGTCGACCAGCTCGTCGACGCCCAGGAGACCGGACCGCCGGCGCGGTGCGGGCCACACCCCGTCCTGCACGCCGCACACGGCCACGGCCCGCCACTGCCTGCCCACCGCCGCATGCGCGGACAGGACGCTGACCGCCCCTCCGCGGGCTCTGGTGTCCGCGCGTCCGGGGGCGGGCAGGTCCTCGCCGGAGACGACGTCACAGAAGAGGGCGACGGACCCGCCGGGGACCCTGTCGACGAAGTCGGCGGCGTGGTCGAACAGCGACACGACCGCGTCGAGCGAGCGGTCCACGGGCCGGGACCACGGGTCGGCGGCGACCGCCTGACGGACGAGGCGCCTCTCCAGTCTCGACGCCGACCACGCGGCCCAGAGGGCCTCCTCCGCGGTGCCGCCCGCCCCGAGTTCCTCCAGGACCGCCGCGCGGGCCCGCCGGACCCTGGTCACCGGCGCGAGCTCCACCGCCGTCAGGCCCGGCGGGATTTGGTCCTCCTCCGCGAGCACGAGCCGGCGCAGTGTGTCCGCACTCGGCTCGGTCCCGCCGATCCCGGAGCGACGCAGGCCGCGCCGGAGGCGCCGCATGGCCACCGCGTCGGCGCGTCCGATCGGGCCGGAGAGCATCGCCAGCGTCTGTTCCGCATCGGTTCCGGTCTCGCCGTCCACGGCGGAACGCACCAGCAGCAGGAGCGCCGACGCCACGGGGTCGTGGGCGGGCGGGATCTCCGCGCCCGCGTCCACGACCGGGACCCCCGCGGCGTCGAGGGCGGCGAAGAGCGCGTCCGCCACCCGGGGCAGCGAGCGGGTCACCACCGCCATCTCCGCGTAGTCGACGCCGTCCAGGACGTGTCGACGGCGTAGGAAATCCGCGATGACCGCGGCCTCCGCGGCGGACGAGCCCGCGACGGTCACCCCCACCGACCCCTCGGCCGGGCCCGGCGTCTCGCGGGGCCGGTGGCGGGCGGCCCCGGGGAGTCTCGACGCGACGCGCGCGGCGACGGCCGTGATCGCCGGTGACATGCGGTGCCCGGTGTTCAGGTCGATCGCGCGGCCACCCTGGTCCACCACGGCCCGGGCGAGACCCCCGTCGGCGCCACGGAACCGGAACACCGACTGGTCGCCGTCCTCGGCCACGAGCAGGACGTCCGCCCCGCCTCCGACCGCCGCGACGAACTCGGCGGCCAGCGGATCGAGGTGCTGCGCGTCATCCACCGCGACGAGACGGCGGGACCGGAAGATCTCGCGCAGATCGGGATCGGCGGTGAGGGCGTCCAGTGCGGCCCCGACGAGTTCAGCTGCGTTGAGCGCCTCCGGTATGTCCGACTGTCCGGAACGCACCCCGGACCGCAGCGCCATCTGCTCCTCGTGGCGGCGGAAGAACCCGGCGGCGGCGACCCAGGCCGGACGCCCCGCGGTGCGGCCCAGCCGGGCGAGTTCACGGGGTCCGATGCCCCTCTCCAGCGAACGCAGGAGCAGGTCGCGCAGTTCGCGGGCGAATCCGACGGTGGAGAGAGCCGGCCGCATCTGTTCGGGCCAGTGCGGGGCCCCGTCCGCCAGTTCGCCCATCAGGGTCTCCCGCACCACCGCGTCGTGCTCGGCTCCGGTGCGCAGGCGCGGGGGCGGTGCGTCGGCCCGCGCGGCCGCCAACCGGACGACCGCGTGGGCGAGGGAGTGCACGGTGCGGACGGGCGCGTCGGTGCCGACCACGAGGTGCGGGGGCATCCCGTGGGTGGCCTGTTCGAACAGGGTGGCCGCGGCCGCCGCCGAGCCGGTGAGCACCAGGACCCCGTCCATCCCCACCCCGCCGGCCACCGCGGATCGCACCACATCGACGATCAGCGACGTCTTCCCGCTGCCCGGGCCCCCGCGCACGACCCACCGGTCCTGCCTGCGCGTCCGGGCACCCGACCAGTCACGCCCGAGGAGGTCGTCGAGTTCCGCCGACCAGGACGTTCCATGCTCGTCGACCGCGCGTGCGTCGCGGGGGGCGGTCGGGGCAGGGGCGGTCGGGGCAGGGGCGGGCTGTGTCACGGCTCGATGAGACCACACGACCACGACATCCCCCCTGCCCGCCCGGACGAGCCGCTCGCCGGAGGGCATGTCGACCCCGCACCGCGCAGACCGGCCGCGCGACCGGCGCGGGGGACGGTACGCCTCAGCGCAGGGTGTCCTCGAGCATGTTCGGGCGGCACGCCGTCCGCGAGACGACCGTCATGATCGCCAACACCACCGTGAGGAACGCCAGGCCCGCCCCGAGCCCGGGGCCGTCGAACAGCATGCCGAACACGAGCGGCCCGAAGGACGCGGCCGTGTACCCCACGCCCTGGGAGAACCCGGAGAGCGCGGCGGAGCCGGCCTGGGTGCGCGTGCGGAGGTTGATCAGCGTGAGGCAGAGCGGGAACGTGCTGGGTCCCACGCCGAGCAGGCAGATCCACAACCACGCCGCGCCGGGAGCCCAGAGCAGGCCGGCGAACCCGGCCAGGTAGGACACGACGGAGACGACGACGACGGCGTACGGGTCCTCGAAGCGGCCCGCCGCCCACGGCACCACCAACGCCGCGATGAGGCCGATCGCCGAGTACACCGCCAACGCCAACCCGCCCTCCGCGCGCGTCATCCCGATCGATTCGGCCACGGCCGGGAGCCAGGTGAAGAACGCGTACGTGCACAAGGAGTTGGTTCCGAAGAACAGGGCCAGCGCCACGCCGACGGGCGAGCGCCACGGGCGGATGCGCCGGGTGGGGGTCGCGGCGGAGCCGTCGGGGGCGCTGGCGGCGGCGCTGTCGGTAGGGCCGCCGGCGGGGCGGGGGGACCCGGTGGCACGAGGGGAGTCGGTGTGGACGCCCGGCCGCACGATCTCGACGATCCAGGGGATCGCGGCGACGACGGCGAGGACCGCCCACCACCCGATGGAGACCCGCCACCCGGCGGCCTCCTCGACCGGCACCGCCACCAGCGCCGGGACGACGGTGCCCAGCTGCAGACCGGTGATGTAGGCCATGCTGACCGCGGCCACGTGCCGGGGGAAGTACTTCTTGACCAGGGGCGGGGCGACGACGTTGCCGATCCCCATCCCCGCCAGCGCGATGAGTGATCCCGCGCCCATCACCCAGGGGTCGTGGGCGGCGGCCCGGATGAGCTGCCCGACGGCCGCCGCGACCATCGCCAGGACCGTGAGCATCTCCAGACCCACCCGGCGTAGGACGATCGGGGTGAGCACACCCCAGACGGCGAACATCGCGGTCGGGACCATCCCGAGCAGCCCCATCCCGGCGGCGCCGAGGCCGATCTCGGCGTCGATCACCCCGAGCAGCGGGCTGAGGGAGGTGACGGCGGTCCGGAGGTTCAGCGAGACGAGGACGACGCCGACGAGGGCCACGAGCGGAAACGCGAGGGCACCCTGGCGGGACGATGCCCGCGGGGAACGGGGGGTCATGCCGACGTGTCCCCCACGAACTCGCCGACCTCGCGGGCCATGGACTGCAACCCGTCCATCGCGTGCGGCCGCGAACCGGGGTGCAGCGCGTGCACCGCCAACCGGAACACGGCAGCGCGCAACACCATCTGGGGCCACTGCTCGAGATGGCGCCATCTGCCGAGGACCCCGGTGTCGGCCGTCCCCCACGACAGGTGGTCGACGGCGACGACCGCGGCCGACCACGAGGCCGGCCGGGCATAGGGCACGACGTCGGTCAGTGCGGGTTCGGCGGACGAGTCGAAGAGCAGACCCCGGGCGAGATCCCCGTGGACCACGCCGGCCACGGGCATCCCGACCGGCCTGCGGTGCCGGATGAGGCCCGTCGCACCGAGCAGAGCGGCCGCACGGTGGGTCGCGAAGGGCGTGCCGCGGTCCTCCATCCCGGGCGCCAGGTCGTGCTCGGGGTCACCGTCCCAGGCGGCCGCCTCGGCGAACGCGAACAGGTCGGTCTCCGCCCACGGCCGCCTCGCCGGGCGGGTGGCGGGCCGCGGGGGCTCCACGTCGGCGAGCGCCGCGTTGATCCGAGCGGACCACGCGATGGTCTCGTCGGCGCGCGCCTCGGGGCGACCGGACACCACCCGGTCGGCGCGCCAGCCGGACACGACGTGGCGTCCATCGGTCGAGCGGACGGGGAGGGCAACCCGGAGCCCCGTCACGTCCAGTTCCTCCCGGACCCGGGCGGACCAGTTCGCCAGCGCCGTGTCCGCGACGGGGCGGAGCACCACGGCGGCGCCGGAGGTGGACACCAGCCAGCCGGTCCCGGAGCCGGCGACCACGGGGACGGCCGGGCCGTCCGCCACGCCGAACGCGCCACGGACGTGCTCGGGGACCCTCGCATCGTTCACACCGCCCACGCTACCCACCTCCTCGGTCAATACCCGGGCAGGGACGGGTCGACGTCGCGTGTCCACGCGTCGATACCGCCCGCCAACGACCGGACGCCGGTGAATCCGACCCCGGACAGGGTCGTGGCGGCGCGCGCGGAGCGCACACCGGACTTGCAGTAGAGGACCAGGCGCCCCCGGGCGGCGGCGCGACCGAGGACACCGGTGGGGTCCGCGGCGTCCTCGGCGACCGAGTCCAGGGGCACCCACACCGACGGCTCGATCCGGGCGATGGACCGCTCACCCGCCCCGCGGACGTCCACGAGGACCGGGGCGGCAGCGCCGGGGGACCCCGCCTGCGTCAACTCCTCCGCGAGCTCGACAGCGGTGACGACCGGCACGGCAGCCGGCCCGGCCGCCGGCACCTCGCAGGAGACGTCGTCGGCCCCGTCGGGCAGTCGGGTGACCGGCTCCCTCGACGGGTCCGGTCGGATCGTCACCGCCCGGTGGGTCGACTCGAGCAGATCCATCAGGACCAGGCGTCCGAGCAGGGGCCGGCCCGCTCCCGTGACGAGCTTGACCGCCTCCATGGCCATCATCGACCCGACCGTGCCACACAGCGCGCCCACGACCCCGGCCTCGGCACAGCTGGGCACCGACCCGGGAGGCGGTGGGGACGGGTAGAGATCCCGCAGGGTCACCGGGTCGGCGGGCGCCGGTGGGCGCGACCAGAACACGGCGAGTTGCGCCCGGAAGCGGTCGATGGTCCCCCAGATGAGCGGGATCCCGGCGATCTCGCAGGCGTCGGAGACCAGGTACCTGGTCGCGAAGTTGTCGCTGCCGTCGATCACCAGATCATGGCCCTCGAGAAGCGACTCGATGTTCAGGGCGTCGAGTCGGGCGTGGATCGCGTCGACCCGGACCCCGGGCGCCAACTCGGCCAGACGGTCCCTCGCCGAGTCCACCTTGGGTCGGCCCACGGCCCCGACGGAGTGGATCACCTGCCGGTGCAGGTTGCCGAGGTCCACCTCGTCGTCGTCGACGACCGTGATCCTCCCGACGCCCGCCGCGGCGAGGTACATGAGCACCGGGGCACCCAGGCCGCCGGCACCCACGACGAACACCGACGCGGCGCGCAGGCGACGCTGCCCCTCGTCGCCGATCGCGCCGAGCAACAGGTGCCGCGAGTACCGTTCCCGCTCGTCCCTCGTCAGGTCCGGTACCGGGTCCACCAGCGGGGGAAGGCCGCGGTCCCCCGGTCCGCCCGCGGCGGTCATCCCGCCACCGGGGGTCCGTCGGGGAACGGCCACGCGTTGTATCGACACGTGTCGTCGTTGTCCGGGACCACGCCCTCGGGATCCAACTGGTGGATGTCGCCGTTATTCACGCCGAACGTCTGCTGCATCATGATCGGCGCCAGTGCGCCGTCCGCGGGGCACGGCTCGTGGGCCGGGTAGCCGATCGCGTGGCCGACCTCGTGGTTGACCAGATACTGCCGGTAGGACCCGATGTCGCCCTGGAACGACCTCGCTCCCCGCACCCAGCGCGCGAGGTTGAGGTACACGCGCCCGGTGGCCGAGTTGTAGCAACTCGCCTCGAGTTCGATGTCGTACCCGCAGTTCTCGCGGACCGTCATGGGGCTCGCCAGCGAGACCCGGAACGCGGGCTCGTCCCCGGCGATCCGCCGGAACGCGACGGCGCCGTCGGCCGTCCAGCTCTTGGGGTTGGCCAGGGTCGCGTCGACCATCCTGGCGACCGAGTCGTCCCCGCCGAAGTCGACGGTGTCGATCCCGTCCTCGACCTCGACCGTGTAGCTGAACTGCTCGGCCGTCGGGCGTCCCACCGGATCGGTGCCGCCGGGCACGATCCTGAACTCCCCGCTCGCGGCCCCGATGAAGGAGCCGCCCTCCGGCAACTCACCACTGGGCGGGACCTCACCGGCCGCGGGCACCCCGACCACGGCCGGGGCCTCCTCCGCCCGGACCACCCGGTCCTCGTCCGACACGCCCGGCGAGACGATGGCGTCCCCGATCACCAGGGCGGTGAGCACCACGAGCACCGGGATCGCGTACGCGCGCCAGCCCCAGGTGGAGAGAAACCTGCCGACCGGGGTCTGTCGGCGCAGGTGGTCCCGCGATCCGGGCACCGACCGGCGGCGCCCCGGGGTCGACTCCTGCGGGTCCCACGGCGCGCGCAACGGCTCCCCGTGCGGAGGGTAGTACGGGGGTCGCTGACGGCCCTCGGCGTCCGCACCGCCCGACGTCCGGCGACGGCCGTCGCTCATCAGTACACCTCCACGTCCACTCCTCGATCAAGGCCTACACGATCCCACATGCCGGGTGAGGCGCCTCCTCCCGCACTCCGCCGCTACGGGTATTGTCCGTCTGGCCCGGACGCCTGTCGACTCCCGTCCGGGCGGAGAAGGAGCCAGCAGATGACGAGCCCGGACGGACCCTTCCCGGCCGCCCCGGGCCGCACCAGGGCGGCCCGCCTCCCCCGCGGGGCCCGGCGCAGCCAGCTGATCGACGCCGCCGGGACCGTGTTCGTCGACCAGGGGTTCCACGCCTCCGGGATGGATGACATCGCCGTCCTGGCCGGCGTCTCCAAGCCGGTGCTCTACCAGCATTTCGACTCCAAGCGCGATCTGTACATCGAGGTGCTGCGCCACCATGTCGACGAACTGCTCGGACGCATCCGTGCCGCGCTGGCCTCGACCTCCGACAACCGGCGCAGGGTCGAGGCGGCCGTCGACACGTTCTTCGCCTACGCCGACGCCGACACCCGCGGGTTCCGCCTGGTCTTCTACTCCGAGTCGGGTGACGAGGACGTCCGGCGGGAACTCGACCGGGCCACCGACGGCTGCATCGACGCGGTCCACGACCTCGTCCGCGGCGACTCCGGGCTCGACGCCCACCGCTCGCGACTACTGGCCGTCGGACTGGTCGGGGCCAGTCGTGTCAGCGCCGGGCACTGGCTCGACGCCGGCCGGCCGATCCCCCGCGCGGACGCCGTCTCGACGACGGTCACGCTGTGCTGGGGCGGTCTGTCGAAGATCCCGCGTCACGGAGGGGACCGGACCGAGCCGGACGACCAGGCCTGACCCCAGGGGGTCGGGGCCGCGAGGGCGGACCCCGGCCCGGGGTTCACTCCCTCAGGAGAGGAACCCGACCGCGCGGCGAGCGGTCTCGCCGATCTCGACGTACGCCACCCGATCGGTGGACACGAGGTAACGGCGCCCCTTCTCGTCCTCGAGCTCGAGTACCGCCTTGGCCTCCGCGGTCAGGGCCGCCTCGACGCGCTTGTACACGTCCTCCGGCGTCATCCCGGTCTTGAACACGAGCTCACGGTTGCTGTCGGCGATGCCGATCTTGACCTCCACGGTGCCTGCCCTTCTCGTCGTAGGCGCATGTCACGCCGTCATCGGCGGTGCGTGCGGTCCAGGCTAGCCCGACGCGCTCGAAAGGCGGCGGCACGGGATAGGATGTGTGCACGTGGATCACTCCCCGGGTCCGGATCGCTCCGGCGCCGGGCGTGACAGGTCCCGTGGAAATGTGCGCGCGCCCCGCTCGCGAGGCCGGACCTTGTGCGGCCCGAACCATCCGCGCGCGAGACGAGAAAGGCACCGCCCTGTCCACCACAGATGTCACCACCGAAGAAGTCGACGGCATGGCCACGACGACCGCCGTCGTCGACGCCCCGTCCTCCGACTCCTCCCCCAGCTTCGCCGAGCTCGGCGTCCGCCCGGAGATCGTCACCGCGCTCGCCGAGCGCGGGATCACCCACACGTTCGCCATCCAGGAACTCACCCTCCCGCTGGCACTGGCCGGATCCGACCTCATCGGTCAGGCCCGGACCGGCATGGGCAAGACCTACGGGTTCGGTGTCCCGCTCCTCCACCGCATCGCCACCGGCGAGGCGACGAGGACGCTCGACGGCACCCCGCGGGCGCTCATCATCGTCCCCACCCGCGAGCTGTGCGTCCAGGTCACCCAGGACCTCAAGATCGCCGCGACCGGCCTCACCGCGCCGGCGGCCTCCGGGTCCGGCACCCGCCCGCTCAAGGTCCTCGCGATCTACGGCGGAACGCCGTACGAGCAGCAGACCGAGGCCCTGGAGAAGGGCGTCGACGTGGTCGTCGGCACCCCCGGCCGCCTGCTCGACCTCGCGAACCAGTCGAAGCTCGTGCTGGGCAAGGTCGAGGCCCTCGTCCTCGACGAGGCCGACGAGATGCTCGACCTGGGCTTCCTGCCCGACATCGAGAAGCTGCTGCGCATGGTCCCGGAGAAGCGCCAGACCATGCTGTTCTCGGCCACCATGCCCGGCCCGATCATCACCCTGGCCCGCACCTTCCTCACCAAACCCACCCACATCCGCGCCGAGGCCGCCGACTCCGGCGCCACGCACGAGAACACCACCCAGTACGTCTACCGGGCCCATTCGCTCGACAAGCCCGAGGTGGTCTCCCGGATCCTCCAGGCCGAGGGCCGTGGCGCCACCATGATCTTCTGCCGCACCAAGCGCACCGCCCAGAAGTTGGCCGACGATCTCGCGGAGCGTGGCTTCCGGGTGGGCGCCATCCACGGCGACCTCGGCCAGGGGGCGCGTGAGAAGTCCCTCAAGGCGTTCCGCTCCGGTGACGTCGACGTCCTCGTCGCCACCGATGTCGCGGCCCGCGGGATCGACGTCGACGATGTCACCCACGTCATCAACTACCAGTGCCCGGAGGACGAGAAGACCTACGTGCACCGGATCGGCCGCACGGGCCGCGCCGGACGCACGGGTGTCGCCGTCACCCTCGTGGACTGGGACGACCTGCCCCGGTGGGGCCTGATCGACAAGGCCCTCGGACTCGGGTCCGGCGAGCCCGCCGAGACCTACTCGACGTCCCCGCACCTACGGTCCGATCTCGGGATCCCGGAGAGCGCCGGCGGACGCGTCGGCGCCCCCACCGGGACCGGCTCCGGCCGACGCCCGGCCGACCGCGACTCCCGCGGGCCCGCCCGGGAATCCGGGACCGGATCGGGACCCCGTCGGCGGCGTACCCGGACCGGGGCCTCCGGCGCTGACGGGGCCTCGACGCCCGCCACGTCCGGTGACCCCGCTCCCGGGACCGACAGCGGAGACGGTTCGGCGACCGCCGGGGACGCACCCCCGCGGCGCCGCCGTCGCCGTCGGCGCCCCTCGTCGTCGTCGCCCGACCAGGCCGGTCAGGACTGACCGGGCCACCACCTCCCCACACACGGCACGTGCGCGCAGACAGACACGCCACCGGCGGCCCGGGCCGACGGTTCCCCGGTGTGCCCTCCGAACGGGGGACACGCCGCGATCTGGCGACCGCGGCCGTCATCGTCGTCGTCATGGCGGTGGTGGCCGCCGCCGTCCTGCTGTCGGGGAGCGCGAACCGCTCGCACTTCGGCGCCGCCGACGACGAGCAGCCCGTCTACGGCCCCGCGGTCGAACGCCCCACCTCCCTCCAGCCCCTGTGGTCCCACGCGTCGGGGGGCGCGGGCGCCCCACTGACCACGAAGGGCAACCTCGTCACCATCGACGACGACGGGACCCTCGTGGGCCGCGACGCGGGCTCGGGCGAGCCGCGGTGGACCTACTCGCACGCCGGACGTCCCTGCGCGGCCACGTTCTATGCCGACATCCTCGCCGCGGCGTTCGACGGGGCCGCCGGGTGCAGTGACGTCACCGCCCTCGATCCGACGACGCAGCAGTACACGAGCACCCGGCAGAGCGCCTTCACCGACGCGATGGAACTGACCTCGACCTGGCGGCACGCGCTCGCCTCCAGCCCGGAGCGGCTCGAGATCTGGCGCGACGACCTCGTCCGCACCGTCGAGTACGGCGCCGTCGAGGCGCCCCAGGAAGCCGACATGCAACCACGCGCCGACTGCACCCTCGGAACGGCCGACCTCACCGACGACCGGTTCGCCGTCGCCGAACGCTGCCCCGGCGACGACTCCACACGGCTCACGCTCGCCGAGACCGTCCCCGAGGACAGCCGCAAGCCCGAGGAGATCGCCTCGGAGACCACCGGCGCCCGTGGCCTGTGGATCATCGACGTCACCGACGAGGGCGTCCTCGCACTGACCGACCGTGACGGTGCCTGGGCCGTCGAGTGGTTCACCTCCCCGCGCCAGTACTCCCCCGTCCTGCGGCTGGACTCCGAACCCGCGGCGAAACCGGGCGCCACCACACTCTCCGGCGACGACACCCAGGCACGGTGGTTCGACGGCGGCGCCACCCACGCCTTCCGGACCGATACCGGCCAGCACACCTGGACGGCCGGCGGGGCGACCGGCCCGGGCCTGACCGGCGGGTGGTCACCCGACCCTGACGTCACCACCGCGCGGGATTGGGTACTGCTCCCCGTCGCCGGCGGTTTCGGTCTCCTGGACCACGACTCGGGCGTCGAGACACTCCGGCTGGGTGCCACCTCCGCGGAGGGCGACGGCGTCACCGGGCTGGCGCAGATCGGCGACATCCTCTACGAACGCCGCGGCGGCTCGATCCACGCCTACAAACTGCTGGCCTGACCGGGCCGCGGACGGCCGGTCAGGCGGCGTATCAGACGGTCAGGCGACGTACCAGTCGGTCAGGCGGCGTACCACTCGACGGCGTCGCGCCGGAACAACGCCACCAGGGCGGACGCACACACCACCGCCAGAGCGATCCCGGCCAGGTACTGGTGCGACCCCACCCCCACGTACCACGCGACGAAGAGCAGCAGCAGCTCTGCGATCACCACCAGACCGCGGCCCCACCGCCGACCGCGCAGCAGTCCCAGCCCGGCGGCCAACAACCCGCCCCCGAGGATCGCGAACCACACGGCGGTCCCGTACCCGCTGATGACCACGGTCTCCTCGCGGTGGCCGCCGATCGCACGGACCAACAGGACCACCGCGATGCCGACGCCGATGAGCCCCTGAGCAGAGGCGATCCAGCCGGCGAGGCGGACCGGGCCGGGGATCGCGATCCGCGGGTCTGGCGGAACACGGGGCTCGTCCTGTCGTCTCACGTTCACCTCTCAAGACTATGTGGCACCGGATCCACCGGGCCCCACACCCCTGGTGGGGCGCGCTCCGCCTAGGCGATAACAGCCTCTGGTGTGCGCTTTCGCGCCGATTTGACAAAGCGCGTGACGTTTACCACATCGAGGTTCAAGAGGGTTGACTTGTCAGGGAATCGTGGGACGATCAGTTGTAACAGCGCAGACACACCGTGTTTGCCTTGCCTTAACCGGGAGCCACTCCAGCAGGAGCGAGCCCGCGGAGCGGGTACAACCCCCACCACCCCGTCGGGTGTCACCGAACACGCACGTTCTCACGTCGATCGTACAGGTCCACGCCTGAACGGCGCGTTTTCGTGCTGCCCGGCGCACCCGACCTCGGTCTCACGACGAAGGAGTTCCCATGGACTGGCGCCACAAGGCCATCTGCCGCGACGAGGATCCCGAGCTGTTCTTCCCCGTCGGCAATTCCGGCCCCGCCCTCGCGCAGATCGCCGAGGCGAAGATCGTCTGCAACCGCT
Source organism: Dietzia sp. IBK-p2-15D (assembly GCF_057773105.1). Lineage (NCBI taxonomy): Bacteria > Bacillati > Actinomycetota > Actinomycetes > Mycobacteriales > Dietziaceae > Dietzia > Dietzia sp. IBK-p2-15D. The sequence continues at coordinate 34,508 of NZ_JBYMTK010000009.1, read as the reverse complement.
GCCCCGTCACCGCCGAGTGCCTGACCTGGGCCCTCGAGTCCGGCCAGGACGCCGGCGTGTGGGGCGGCATGAGCGAGGACGAGCGTCGCGCCCTCAAGCGTCGCCGCGCCCGCACCCGGACCACGGTCTGACCCCGACCGTCTGACGCGGCCGTCGTCCGACCCCAGGACGGCCAGCGTACGAGAGGCCGGTTCCCAACCCGATCAGGGTGGGAACCGGCCTCTCGCCCTTGTGACGGCCGATCGGTCAGTCGATGACGGCGATGAGATCGCCCGCCTGGATGACGTCCCCGGGCTTCACCGCGACCTCGGTCACGGTTCCCGAGCCCTCACACAGCACCGGGATCTCCATCTTCATCGACTCCAGGAGAACGATCGTGTCGCCCTCGGCGACCTCGGTGCCGACCGCCGCGACGACCTCCAAGACGTTCGCGACCATCTCGGCACGGACCTGTTCAGTCATATGGATAATTCCTCTGCTTCCTCGACAACGGCCCCCGGACACCTCCAATGCAACCACACGGGCCCGCGCATGGAAGACTTGTACACCGACGAAAGGAGGCGACCATGAGCAAGCGTGGCCGCAAGAGGCGGGATCGCCGTAAGAAGAACGCCAACCACGGTAAGCGTCCGAACAGCTGAGTCCGGACGCCGTGGACGACGAGGGGGCGGGCACCTGACCGGTGCCCGCCCCCTCGTCGTCCGTCACCGCGTCCGCGGATCAGCCGAAGTCGCGTCTCTCGACGGTCGTGTGTCTGTGAACCACGGTGGTGCCGTCCGCATCCGTCGTGGTCACCGTCGTGCGTCGGATCTCCACCATCAGGCGTTCACGCAGCCCGGTAGGAGCCTTCTCGCAGCACGAACTGGAGAGCTTCGCCTTGAGGCGGCGCTCCGAGAGGAACAACTCCCGGCAGTCCGGACACCCCGCGAGATGATGTTCGAGTCGAGAGCGGCAGGCGTCGTCACACTCGAGGTCCACCAGCAGGGACAGGTCGCGCTTCGCCGACCGGCAGTCGATCTCGTCGAGTCGTGGGTCGTGCTCCCTCATCACTTCGCCCCCTCCTCGCGGTCGCGGCCGAAACCCCGCTCGGTGGCCACGTCGCGCAGCAGCTCGCGCAGCTGCTTGCGACCGCGGTGTAGACGCGACATCACGGTCCCCAGCGGGGTGTCCATGATCTCCGCGATCTCCTTGTACGGCAGGTCCTGGACGTCGGCGTAGTACACCGCCATCCGGAACTCCTCCGGCAGCTCGGCGAGGGCCGCCCGGATCTCGTCGTCCGGCAGCAGTTCCATCGCCTCGACCTCCGCCGAGCGGAGGCCCGTCGAGGTGTGCTCGGCCGCGGCGGCCAACTGCCAGTCCGTGATCTCATCGGTCGGGTACTGCGCGGGCTGGCGCTGACGCTTGCGGTAGTGGTTGATGTAGGCGTTGGTGAGGATGCGATGCATCCACGCACGGAAGTTGGTCCCCGGCTTGAACGAGTGGAACCCCGCGAAGGCCTTGGCGTAGGCCTCCTGCACCAGGTCCTCCGCATCGGCGGGATTCCGGGTCATCCGCAAGGCCGCGCCGTAGAGCTGGTCGAGGAGTGGCATCGCCAGCTCCTCGAACTTCTCTGCGCGCTGGTCAGCCTCGTCGGGCTGCAACTCGGTCGGCAACCGGAACTCCTCACCTGTCGGTGTCCCGGAGTCTAACCGCACGCCCGGGGCGTCGAGGACCGCGGTCCGCATCGCACCCTCCCTTCCGACCCGGGACCTACCCCGGGTACCTGCTGGGAATCAACGCGGTGGACCGCCGCGGTATTCCGGACCCCGTCACCCGCTAGGCTCCCGTCCCGTGGGCAGCAGGAAGGGACGAGGCGGCGCCGCGGCGACCCCGGCGATCGTCGCGCTGCGCGACGCCGACATCGACCACACCGTGCACACCTACGAGGTGACCGGTGACGCCGCCTACGGCGACGAGGCGGCCCGCGTGATGGGCGACCGACTGGGGGTGGCCGCGGACAGGGTGTTCAAGACACTGGTCCTGGCCACCGGCAGACCTCCCGAGGGGTCACGGGTCCCGCACGCGGTGGCGGTCCTGCCCGTGACCTCCTCGCTGGACCTCAAGGCCGCGGCCGCCGCCCTGGGGTGCGGCAAGGCCGCCCTGGCGCCGATCGACGTTGCGGAGAAGATCACCGGGTACGTCGTCGGGGGCGTGTCGCCCGTCGGCCAGCGGCGCCCCCTGGCGACGGTGGTGGACGCCTCGACCCTGGGCCATCCCACGATCCTGTGCAGCGCCGGCAGACGCGGGTGGGAGATCGAGCTCGCCCCCGTGGATCTGGTGGCGATCACCCGGGCGGTGACCGCCCCGATCACGGCCGGCTGACCGCCCGGTCACGACCGCGGGGAGACGACCGCATGGACACGACCGAGTGGACACGGCTGTCCGGATTCGACCGCCTAGAAGAGCATCCCCTCGGCGGGGTCGACCGGCCGCACCAGCTCCGGGCCGTCGTTGCGGACGTTGGACACCGCCCGCGACACCGGCCTGATCTCCACCGACTCGGCCCACTCGCCCAGGTCACCGCCCGCGCCCTCCACCAGGTCGCGCGGGTCACGCATGACGGCGGGATCGAGCCAGTCCCCGAGCATCTCGGGGCGGACCACCAGCGGCATCCGGTCGTGCACCCGGCGCAGCGACCCGAGCGCCTCCGTGGTGAGGATCGTGCACGACAGCTGGGTGACCGTCTCGTCCACCGGGTCCCGTCGGGCCTCCCACAACCCGGCCATGAGCAGGCCGCGGTCCCCCGGCAGGCTCATGAAGTACGGCTGCTTGGGACCGGCCTTCCCGCCGGGGGTCGCGGGCTCGCCCGGCACCCACTCGTACCAGCCGTCCATCGGGATCACGCAGTGCCGGCGGGCGACCGCGGATCGGAACGACGGCTTGGAGTACGCGGTCTCCACCCGGGCGTTGAACAGGTTCGGCAGCCGCTGCGAGTCCCCGGCCCACGACGGGACCAGACCCCACCGCATCGCCCGGAGCACCCGCCGGGGCGTTCCCGGGCCCGGGGTCACGCCCCGACCCGCCGTCGCCGCCGTTCCGGCCGGCTCGACGAGCCTCTCTGAACGCGGGACGTCCAGAGTCAGGACCGGGATCGTGGTGGTGGGCGCGATGTTGAACCGCGGGGCCCGGGGCGCGATGGCGGGGAACAGACCGGGAGGCGGGGAGCTCGCCTCGTCGACCGCGTCCAGCTCCACCGCGAGCAGCGCCGGGTCCGAGGAGAGTGAGAACCGTCCACACATGCCGACATCCTCGCACCCGGGTCCGGCGGATGCCGCCGCGATGGGCGACAATGACCAGGTGAGTCATTGGAACGCGCCCGTCGCCGCCGGCCCCGTCGACGCGGACGTCACCATCCCCGGGTCCAAGTCACTGACCAACCGTGCCCTGGTGCTCGCGGCGCTGGCCGACGGCCCCTCCCGCCTGGTCGGCACCCTGCGCAGTCGGGACACCGATCTCATGATCGGCGCGCTGCAGGCGCTGGGGACACGCATCGAGGGACCGTCCGGACCGCTCGGCCCGGGTGACACCGACCTCGTCATCACCCCCGGTGAGCTGCGGGGCGCCGACGTCGAGTGCGGACTGGCCGGCACGGTGATGCGCTTCGTCCCGTCGGTCGCCGCCCTGGCGACCGGCCGGTCCACCTTCGACGGTGACCCCGCGGCCCGTGTCCGCCCGCAGGCCACCGTGCTCGACGCCCTGCGCTCACTGGGTGCCCGGATCGCCGGGGGCAGCCTGCCGTTCACCGTCGACGGCACCGGCTCGCTGCGGGGCGGCCGCGTCGAGATGGACGCCTCCGCCTCCTCGCAGTTCGTCTCCGGCCTGCTGCTCTCCGCCGCGCGGTTCGACGAGGGCGCCGAGCTGGTCCACACCGGTTCCTCCCCCGTCCCCTCCGGGCCGCACATCGAGATGACGCTGGAAATGCTCCGCGAGTCCGGCGTCACCGTCGACCAGCCGACCCCGTCCTCGTGGCGGGTCGCGCCGGGTCCGATCGTCGCCGTTGACAGGGTCGTCGAACCGGACCTGTCCAACGCCACCCCGTTCCTCGCCGCCGCCGCGGTCACCGGCGGGACCGTCCGCGTCCCGCACTGGCCCGCCGCCACCACCCAGCCCGGGGACGCCATCCGCGGCATCCTGCAGGCCATGGGCGCCACCGTCACCCTCGAGGCCGCCGGGGACGGGGACGGGCAGACCGCGGGCGGGCAAGGGCATGGCACCCTCGTCGTCGTCGGACCCGAGCGCCTGTCCCCCGTCGACCTGGACCTGTCCGCCATCGGCGAGCTCACGCCCACCGTCGCCGCGCTGTGCGCGCTCGCCGACGGCCCCTCCCGGCTCACCGGCATCGCGCACCTGCGCGGACACGAGACCGACCGCCTCGCCGCGCTCGCCGCGGAACTCGGCGCCGTGGGCTGCGGCGTCACCGAACTCGCCGACGGCCTCGAGATCACCCCGGCCCCGCTGCACGGCGCGCCGTGGCGCGCCTACGCCGACCACCGCATGGCCACCGCCGGCGCCATCATCGGCCTCGTGGCCCCGGGCGTCGGGGTCGACGATGTCGAGTCCACCTCCAAGACCATGCCCGGCTTCACCGCGATGTGGGCCGACATGCTCGCCGGACAGGGCTGACGGGCGGCCATGCCGAGCGGACGGGGTGCGGGCAGCGCACGAGGATGGGACGAGTCCGACGTCCGGATACGGCCCGGGAAGGGCTCACGCCCCAGGACCAAACGTCGGCCCAGCCATGACGACGCCGCCGCCGCGATGATCGTCGCCGTGGACCGCGGGCGCTGGGGCTGCGTGCTGCTCGACGACGGCCCCGACCACACCGCCGGGACCCGCGTCGTCGCCATGCGGGCCCGCGAGCTCGGCCGGACCCCCGTGGTGGTGGGTGACCACGTGGGCGTCGTCGGCGACCTCACCGGCGCGCGCGACACCCTCGCCCGGATCGTCCGCGTCGAGGAACGCTCGACGGTGCTGCGCCGGACCGCCGACGACTCCGACCCCTACGAGCGGGTCGTGGTGGCCAACGCCGAGCTCCTGCTCATCGTCGTGGCCGTCGCCGACCCCCCGCCGCGCGCCGGGTTCGTCGCCCGCGCCCTCGTCGCCGCCTACACCGGGGGGCTCGACCCCGTCCTGTGCCTGACCAAGGGCGACCTGGACGACCCGTCGGTGTTCGCCGCCGAGTTCGCCGAACTCGACGTGCCGGTCCTGCGGGTGGGGGTCGACGACGAGCTGGACGATCTCCACGACCTGATCGACGGCCGAATCTCCGCGATGATCGGGCACTCGGGCGTCGGCAAATCGACGTTGGTCAACCGCCTGGTCCCCGATGCCTACCGGGCGACGGGCGTGGTCTCCGGCGTCGGAAAGGGCCGACACACCTCCACGCAATCGGTCGCCCTCGAACTGGCGACGGGCGGCTGGGTGGTCGACACCCCCGGCATCCGCAGTTTCGGGCTGGCCCACGTCTCCCCCGACGACGTGGTGGCCGCGTTCTCCGACCTCGACGAGATCGCCGGCGCGTGCCCGCGCGGATGCACCCACCAGGGCCCGCCCGCGGACCCCGAGTGTGCCTTCGACGCCGTCACCGACCCCGCCGTGCACCGGCGGGCGCTCGCGGTGCGGGAACTCCTCGGGGCGCTGCAGTCCAACGACCCGTGGGCGCTGGGATTCGACCAGGACTGATCCGGGGACCTGCGGCGGGGCGTGGCCCGGCGGCCGGGCGTGGCCCCGACAACGGCCGTGGCCCGGCCGGCACCCGGGCCTCACGGGGGCGCCGGCCGGGCGGCCGATCAGATCTTGATCTCGACGTCCCCCAGCGCCACCGAGACGCAGGTCTGGATCCGCTCCCCCGGACCGTGGTCGGTGCCGTTGCGCAGGTCGCGGACGTGGCCCTCCTCCAGGCCCACGACGCACGTCTGGCAGATACCCATCCGGCAGCCGAACGGCATCTGCACGCCCACGCTCTCCCCGCCCTCGAGGATCGTGGTGGCCCCGTCGAGCTCCACCGTCTTGTCGGTCGAGCCGTACTTGACGGTCCCGCCCGACGCGCCCGCGTTGCGGTCCACGGTGAAACGCTCCATGTGGAGGTCGTCCCGTCCCGTTGCCTCGAAGTGCTCGGTCAGCTCGTCGAGCATCGCCGAGGGCCCGCACGCCCAGGTGGGACGCTCCGACCAGTCCGGCACGAGCGCCGACATCTGCTCGGAGTCGATGCGGCCGTCCTCGCTGGTCACCCGCAGGTGCAGCGTGTAACCCGGCTGGGTGCGCTCCAGCGCGAGGAGCTCGTCGTGGAACAGTGCGTCATCACGGTCGCGGATCGAGTGGACGTGCACCACGTCGGGGAACCCCTCGTCGGCCGAGCGGCGGTCCAGCGACCGCAGCATGCCCATCACCGGGGTGATGCCCGAGCCGGCGGTGACGAACATCAGCTTCTCGGGCGTGGGCGAGGGCAGGTGGAAATCACCGGCCGGCGCCTGCAGCCGGACGATCATCCCCGGCTCGACCGTTCCGACGATATGGTTGCTCAGCAGCCCCTCCGGCAGGGCCTTGACCGTCACCGAGTACTCGCCACGCCCCGTCGTGGGCGCCGACGTCAACGAGTACGAGCGCCAGGTCCACCGGCCGTTGAGCAGGACGCCGATCCCCAGGTACTGACCGGGGCGGTACTCGGGCGTGGCGCCCCAGCCCGGCTTGATCACGAGGGTCACCGCGTCGTCGGCCTCACGGCGCACGGAGACGATCTCGCCGCGCAGCTCGCGGGACGACCACAGCGGGTAGATGAGCGACGAGTAGTCATCCATCCGCAGCGGGTGGGTGAGGCGGTTGAGGAACGTACGCGCCCCCCGCGGCTCCGGAACCCGCGCGGCCGCCGCACGCAGGACGCGATTGAGCCCACTTCTCGACTCGGACACTGGTGCCTCCTTGAAAACGGATCCCCGCGGCCCGGGGGTCGGACCGCCGCTTCCGGACTATGAACCTACGGTAGCGTAGGTTCCCGTCCGGCGGGATCCCCCGGGCCGATTCTCCACGCCGTCGACCCGGGTCCGCAGGCGATCGGGGCAGTCCCGGCATCCGGGCGGTGTCCGGCCCGGGTGCGCCCGCACCCCTAGAGCAGCGTGAGCAGGAACGGCAGTTCCACCGCGTCGTACCACGCCAGGTCGACGTCGAGGGCGTCACCGACGGTGAGCTCGGCGTCCTCGTCCCCCAGATCCGCACGGTCCACCACCTCGACCGCGTCCTTCACCAGGTCCACGGCCCCGGCCAGATCAACGTGGACGGCGGCGATCTCCGCGGTCCCCACCGTGGCACCGTCCAGCCGCACCACGGCGGTGTCCAGGTCCGGCCGCGGCTGCACCCGCCCGTCGGGGACGTCCGCGCTCACCACGACCCGCCGGTACGGGTGGGCCTCGTGCGCGGCGCCGGAGTCGAGTTCACCGCCGAGCAGCCGGAGCGACGCCCGCGCGGCCTCGAGGAACGCCACGTGTTCGATCTCCTCCATGTCGCCCTCGGCGTAGGACTCGATGAGCGCGGGGGTCGCCGCGAACGCGGTGCCGCTCCGCACGGGCATCTCCCCTGCCTCGAGCAGGGTCTCGAGCATCGCCATGGTGGCGGGGACGAACAAACGCATGATGGACTCTCCTCGGGCGGGTGATGGTCAGCAGGCGGTGCTGCTCAACCGGCGGTGCCGGTGAGCTCGTCCAACGCGGACGAGATGAGCTCTCCGATCTCCTCCACGTCCGGGACGGCCTGGCGATCCGAGGTGAACCCGCAGTACACGGCCCCGGCATAGCTGCTCATCGACACGGCCAACGCCTGCCCCTCGAGCAGGGCCGGGACGGGGTAGACCTCGACGAGTTCGCCATCGCCCCAGAACACCTTGCGCTGGGGACCGGGCGCGTTCGTGACGACCAGGTCGTAGCTCTCCGACGGCAACATGATCGCCGCCCGGGAGGCCAGCGCGTGCAGGGTGGGCGGAGCGAACCCGGACAGCCGCGCCAGGGACTTGGCCCCCACGGCCTCACGCGGATGACGCTGGGTGGCCGTCTCGCGGGCGATCTGCGCCAGACGCATACGGGGATTGGGCTCCCCGACCGGCATGCCGATGAGCGCCGAGGCGATCTCCGCCGAGGTGGCCTCGCTCTGGTTCTCCGACCCGTCGGCCTCCGAGGTCACCGCCATCGGCACGATCGCCCTGAGCGTGTCCGAGGTGGACAGGGGGTGGCCGCACGACAGGATCCAGGACCGCAGTGCCCCGCAGAGCACGGCGAGCACGACGTCATTCACCTTGCAGGAGTGCTCGCGCGCGATCTCCCGCGCCTGCGCGAGAGGGAAGGACGCCAACCCCACCCGGCTCCCGCGGGGACGGGTGGTGCGGAACATCTCCGCCAGACCGCCTGCGGGACGGAACACCGACAGATTCGCCGCGCCGACCAGTCCGCGGGTGGCCCGCTCCAGCGCGTGAGCCAGGCGGGCCGAGCGGCGCACCAGCTCCAGGGGGTCGGTCGCGATGGTCATGAGCGCGTCCAGGACGAGGACCCCGTCCCCGGGCGCCGGCACCGGGGTCCACGTGGCGACCTCGTCGACATCCGCGGAGGCCCGCTCGTCCGTCACGAGCACCTGGGCGAGATCCACGGCGTGGGGACCGCCCAGCAGCGCATGGTGCGTCTTGGTGAGGATCGCCAACCGTCCATCCGGAAGCCCCTCGATGAGGTACAGCTCCCACAGCGGGCGATCCGCCTCCAGTGGCCTGTCGACGAGCCGCGCCACGAGGTCGGCCAGCTGGCGCATCCCGCCGGGAGCGGGGAGCGCCGACCGCCGGACGTGGAAACTGAGGTCGAAGTCCGGGTCGTCCACCCACACGGCCCTGGCCAGGGAGAAGGGGATATGCCGGATCCGTTGACGGTACCGGGGCGCGTCGGCCAGGCGGGCGTCGACGAACTCCATGACGCGGTCGATGTCCCACGGTTCGTCCCTGGCGACCAGCGCCAACGAGCACGAGTGCCTGCTCCGGGAACGCGCGGCGTCACCGACGAGCAGATCCGCGTCCGCGGTGGCCAACCTGGTCGCCACGGTGTCAGACCACCTCGTCCAACCCGAGGAGTCCCCGGATCTCCACGGCCGCACGGTCGAACACCTGGTAGAACACGCCGATCATGCCGGTCCGCACGGCGCCGAGGACGTTCTCGATGGCGTCGTCGACCATCACGCACTCCCGCGGCTCGAGTTCGAGCCGGCGCGCCGCCTCCAGGAACGCCTCGGGCTCGGGCTTCTCCACCCCGGTCACACCGCTGAGCACCACGTGCTCGATCCCGAGATCGCGGGCGTCCTCCCGGACACGGTCCGCCCCCGGCCCCTCGGGTTCATTGCTCAGCACGGCGAGACGGACGTCATTCGCCCTCGCACCGGTCAGGATCGACCGCCAGTTCTCACGGTCCTCCTCCGTGCCGTCCAGCACCCCGAAGTAGTCGACTATCAGTCCACGCATGGGGACAGCCTAGGCAACACCCGGGCACGGTGCAGTAGGCGAGGTGGAACCGGGCGCCCGTTCCGGCGCGTCATGAGGGGTAGAGCACGCCAGACCACCCCGGGTCCGGCGCGGGAGGGAGCAGACCCCAGATGGCACCGACGCCCGTTTCGCCACCCACGACGGTGCGGCCTCACCGGTCGGCCGAAACCGATCGGGAGGCCGGCCGCGTCCGGCCCCTACCCTCCACCGAACCCGCGCCGGGAGTGCCGGGGGCCGCGGGGACGACGGATCGGGAGTGCGTCGTCACCCCGCCCGCCAGGCCGGTGCCGGCTCCGGAACGCGGCGTCCCGGTCCCCGCGCGGCGGGCCGCACACGCCCTGGTCGTCATGGCTCTGGAAGTCGTGGATCGCAGGCGGGCCCCGCACCACACCAGGGGCGCGTTCCCGCCCCATCTCGCAGAGATGCTGCGCACGCTCGCGCGTGACGGTGTGCCCGGACAGCACCTGGGACCAGCCAGGGTTCACCGGCTGCACATCCACGCCGCCGACCCCGGTCGGGCGGAGCCCGGCAGGTCGGAAGGCCGCACGGCCGACCCCGGACGAGCGCCGGACGCGGAGGCGGTCGACTACGAGGTCTGCGCCACGTACGCCCGCGGGCCGCGACTGTTCGCCGTCGCGGCCCGCATTCGGGTCACCCCCACCGGTGCCGGCTGCGTAGCCCTCAGGTTGGTCTGAACCATCCCGCGGGCCGCGCGGGGGTGCCGGGTCAGTCCCGGCGGCCCCTGGTGGCGGCCTTGGCCGCCCTCTCGCGGCGCTCTGCGCGCTGCTGCCGCTCCTGAGACCGCCGCTCCGCCCGGTTCGCGGAGGCACCCTCGTCGACCAGCTCCGGGTCGCCACTCTCCGACGGGCCGGAGAACTGCATCTGGTCCGCACTCACATCCCGGCCGGTACCGGCGGCCCGGAGGATCGGATTGGCGCCGGCGAGTGCCGCCGCCTGCGACGCGGAGGGACCGGCCATCGCCTTCTGCTGCTGGTTGGCCTCGACCTTGACGTTGAACAGGAACGCCACCGTCTCTTCACGGACGCCGTCCATCATCACCGAGAACATGTCGTAGCCCTCGCGCTGGTACTCGACGAGCGGGTCACGCTGGGCCATCGCGCGGAGGCCGATGCCCTCCTTGAGGTAGTCCATCTCGTAGAGGTGCTCGCGCCACTTCCGGTCGAGGACCTGCAGCATGACCGACCGCTCGAGCTGACGCATGGCACCCTCGCCACCGATGCCCTCGATCTCTGCCTCACGCTCGTCGTAGCGGGCGAAGACGTCGTCGAGGACGGCGTCCTTGAGGTTCTTGGCGGACAGGTCGCCGGACGACCCGTACTCGTCGCCGTCGATGATGTCCTGCGCCGCGATCGTCACCGGGTAGAGCTGGTGGAGCGCGTCCCACAGCTTGTCCAGGTCCCAGTCCTCGACGTACCCCTCGGCGGTGGCACCGTCGACGTAGGCGCTGACGACCTGGTAGATCATCGACTCGACCTGGTCGGTGATGTCCTCGCCCTCGAGGATCCGCTTGCGCTCACGGTAGATCACCGTGCGTTGCTGGTTCATCACCTCGTCGTACTTGAGGACGTCCTTGCGGATCTCGAAGTTCTGCGACTCGACCTGCGTCTGGGCGTTCTTCACGGCCCGCGAGACCATGCCGGCCTCGATCGGCACGTCGTCGGGCAGGCTCAGACGATTCATGATCGCCTCGACGGCAGCACCGTTGAAGCGCCTCATGAGCTCGTCACCCAGCGAGAGGTAGAAGCGTGACTCGCCCGGGTCGCCCTGACGTCCCGAGCGCCCGCGCAGCTGGTTGTCGATGCGCCGCGAGTCGTGCCGCTCGGTGCCGAGCACGTACAGGCCACCGGCTTGGCGGACCCGCTCCGCCTCCTCCTTGGTGAGCGTGCGCATCCGCTCGATCTCGGTGTCCCAGGCCTGCTCGTACTCCTCCGGGGTGGTGACCGGGTCGAGTCCGCGCTCGCGCAGGTTGAGGTCGGCGATGATGTCGGCGTTGCCGCCGAGGACGATGTCGGTGCCGCGGCCGGCCATGTTCGTGGCGACCGTGACCGCACCGGGCCGTCCGGCCTGCGCGATGATCTGCGCCTCCGAGGCGTGGAACTTGGCGTTGAGGACGTGGTGCTTGATGCCCTTGCGCGTGAGCAGCTTTGACAGGTGCTCACTGCGCTCGACCGAGGCGGTGCCCACGAGCACCGGCTGCTTCTTCTCGACCCGCTCGGCGATGTCCTCCACGACGGCGGCGAACTTCGCCTCCTCCGTCTTGTAGATGAGGTCCGCCTGGTCCTCGCGGGCCATCGGCCGGTTGGTCGGGATGGGCATGACCTCGAGCTTGTAGATCGAGTAGAGCTCGGCGGCCTCGGTCTCGGCCGTGCCCGTCATGCCCGCCAGCTTGTCGTACAGCCGGAAGTAGTTCTGCAGGGTGATGGTGGCCAGCGTCTGGTTCTCGGCCTTGATCTCCACGCGCTCCTTGGCCTCGATCGCCTGGTGCATGCCCTCGTTGTAGCGGCGACCGTCGAGGACGCGGCCGGTGAACTCGTCGACGATGATCACGTCGCCGTCGCGGACGATGTAGTCCTTGTCCTTGGTGAACAGCTCCTTGGCCTTGATGGAGTTATTCAGGTAGCTCACCAGTGGCGAGTTCGCGGCCTCGTAGAGGTTGTCGATCCCGAGCTGGTCCTCGACGAACTCCACGCCCTGCTCGGTCACGCCGATGGTCCGCTTCTTGCGGTCGACCTCGTAGTGGGTCCCCTCCTCCAGCAGCGGGGCGATGCGCGCGAACTCGCCGTACCACTTGCTGGAACCGTCGGCGGGGCCCGAGATGATGAGCGGGGTGCGTGCCTCGTCGATGAGGATCGAGTCGACCTCGTCCACGATCGCGTAGTTGTGGCCGCGCTGGACCAGATCGGCGGTGTCGTGCGCCATGTTGTCGCGCAGGTAGTCGAAGCCGAACTCGTTGTTGGTCCCGTAGGTGATGTCGGCGTGATAGGCCTCGCGGCGCTGCGCCGGGGTCATCCCGCCGAGGATCGCTCCCACCGACAGGCCCAGGAAGCGGTGGACGCGACCCATCCATTCCGCGTCGCGCTTGGCCAGGTAGTCGTTGACGGTGACCACGTGCACGCCGTTCCCGGCGAGGGCGTTGAGGTAGGCCGGCAACACACAGGTCAGGGTCTTGCCCTCACCGGTCTTCATCTCGGCGACCGAGCCGGTGTGCAGCACGATGGCGCCGATGATCTGCACCTTGTAGGGCTTCTGACCGAGGACCCGATGGGCCGCCTCGCGGGCCACCGCGAAGGCCTCCGGGAGGAGCTCGTCCAACGTCTCCCCGTCGGCGACGCGACGCCTGAACTCGTCGGTCTTTGCCCGCAGTTCGTCGTCGCTCAGCTTCTCCGTCTCGTCGGCGAGTGTGTCCACGTAGTCGGCGAGAGCGGTGTACTTCTTGAGCTTTCGCCCCTCGCCGGCACGGAGCAGCTTGGAAAGAATCGACACAGTCTCGAACGTCCTCGTGGTCGGGGAAGTGGTCGTGGATACGGCGACCTGCGTGGCGACACGCGGGCCCGTCCTCATCCTAGGCGCTGTGGGCCGTCGTGACACGCCGAGGGCGGTCCGGTCAGGGGGGACCGGACCGCCCTCGGGGGTTACGGGACGGGGCCGTCAGCCCTCGTCGCTCAGGGTGATGAGCCCGTAGTCGAACGCGTGCCGGCGGTAGACGACGGTGGCGCGTCCGGTCTCGGTATCCCGGAAGAGATAGAAGTCGTGGCCCACCAGCTCCATCTTCTCGAGTGCCTCGTCGACCGACATCGGGGCGCCGTCGTGCTCCTTCTTCCGCACGATCTGTCCCGGCATCTGCTCGTCGACCCCGTCGTTGTACTCGGCGCCGTCGACCCCGTCCAGCATCTCGGCCGGGGCGGCGTCGGCCGTCAGCTCGGCGGTCGCCTCGGCGACGGACTGGGGGCGCCGGTGGCCGGAGTGGCTGATCTTGCGCCGCGTGCGGGCCTTGCGCATCTGACGCTCGAGCTTGGCGACCGCCGACTCGAGGGCCGCGTAGAAGGTGTCCTCGGCCGCCTCCGCGCGAGCGACGCCGGGCTTGCCCTTGAGGGTGATCTCGATGCGCTGGCTCACCTTGGACAGCCGCGGGTTGTTCTCGTGCAGCAGGATCACGTCGAACCGTTGGATGGCCGGCGAGATCTTCTCGATCTTCGCGAGCTTGGCGTTGATGCGGCTCGCGAAGTGTTCGGGGACCTCGACATTGCGGCCACGGATGGTGACCGGGGCCTCCGGCGTACCGGGGTCGTCTGTCGACGGACCGTCGAAGGTGGCGGGATCAAGCAGGACTGCGGGGGTCTTCGCCATCGAAGCTCCTCCTCATCGGGCCTGCGGCGGACCGCTGCGGCCGATCCGGTAACCGCCCGGAATCCCGGCCGAAGGGGCCACCCACATGGCTGAGTGGATACTCTGCAGACGCTGTCCACCGGAGCCGCCAGGCGGCGAACGTGCTGGTGAACGCGTCCAAAACCCACCCTACCCCCTCGCGTGGGCGCGGACCCGCGGACCGCGAAGGTCGCGTCGACCCCTCCCCCGCGGGGAGTCGTCCGCCGTCAGGCGGCGGTCACGGCGAGCACACCCGTGACGCGCAACCCGCCCGCGTCCAGGACCGCGACGCATTGCGCGGCAGTGGCGCCCGTGGTGACCACGTCGTCGACGAGGAGCACGGTCGACGGTGTCCCCAACAGGGCGGGCACGGTCGCCGGCGCCCCCGGGGTCGCCCGCAACCCGGTGCCCACCGGGCGGCGGCGGATCCGCCCCGAGAGATTGTCCGCGCGGGCCTGCGCGCCGAGCCCGGCCGCATCCCGCACCCGTCCCCGGACCTCGAGGAGCGGGGCCACCACCACCGGCCCGCCCGGCACCGAGTCGGCGAGCTCGGCGGCGAGGACGTCCACGACGCCGCGGACGTGGTCGAACCCCCGTCGCCGCCGGGCCCGGGCCGACGCGGGGGCGGGCACCAGCACGGTGGGGCGGTCGCCCGCCTCCGCGATCTCCCCGGCTGCCCGGAGCGCGTCGATGGCCGCGGCCAGTGCCGCTCCGAGGGGCCGTGCCAGGTCGGCCCGCCCGCGGTCCTTGTAGGCGGACACCGCCCGGGCGGCCGGGCCGGCGTGCCGGGACAGCGCCCAGACCGGTACCCGTAGGTCGGCGCGGGTCCGCACTCCCAGCGGGGCGCCCGCGAGTGTGGCGGCGCAGTCCGGGCACCACCGGTGACGGGGGCGGCCGCACCCGGCGCATTCCAGGGGTACGACCAGGTCGGCGAGAGCTGCGGTCCAGGTCTCCCCGCCGCGCCACCGGGCCGGCGCTCCCTCGTCCCCGGCGGTCACCGGCTCAGCCCGCCACCACCGGGTCCGCGCGGATGGCGGCCAGTCCGGCGATCTCCCGCCAGTACCTGTCACCGGTGTCGGCACCGGTGTCGAGTCGCAGCAGGGACCGCCGGTCCACCACGTAGATCTCGCGCCCGGCCGCCGCGACCGCGGTCACCGGCCCGGAGATGTTGCGCTGGGACAACGGCTCGGCGATCGCCCCGTCCACGGAGACGGTCGCGACGGGGGCCTCGGTGGTGTCGCGACCCACGACGATCGTGGACCGGTCCCGCCACGCCACGGCGGTGACGGTCTCCCCGAGTGCGCGGCCGACCTGGCGGAACGTGCCCGGCAGCGGTTGTCCGGTCTCGGCGGACAACGCGCCGATGAACACCTTGCCGTCGACGACCACGGCCAGTTGGGTTCCGGACTGGTCGATACGCAGGCCGGTCACCCTCGCCCCGAGGGCGAGGAGCGGCCCGGCGTCCAGCTCCTGGACGGCGGGGGCGTTCTCGCCCATCCCGATGCGGAGCAGTCGCGCGTCGTCGACCAGCACCCAGGCCCGCCCTGTCACCGGGTGGAACGTCGGGCCGGCCACCGTCCCGGCGGTGAGGGCCTCGGCGGGCCCGCCGTCGATCGGCCCCACCAGGACACGGCGCGGTCCGATCTCACCCTCCCCGGTCACCACGGCGAGGTTGCGCCCGTCGTGGGAGATCACCGCGCTGGTGCCGCCGCGCACCTCCGACCAGGGCCCCGAGGCCGGTCGTGCGCCGCCGGCCTCGAGCCGCACCAGCCCGTCCGCGGCGGTGAGGGCGTATCGCATGGGCTCCGCCGGCGGGTAGGGGTCGAAGTCACGGACGTCCTCGGTGGTCCACCCGTTCGCGTATCGCTCGTCGAGGGGGGCGCCGTCCCGTTCGAGGCGGTAGGGGCCGGGGACGTCGGCGCGGGCGAGGGTCCACACGACCTGCGCGGCGAACTGGGTGGTGGCCTGGCTGCTGAGGACCGGCAATCCGGCGAAGTCGATGGTGGTGCCCGCGGCGTCGGCGCCGTCCTCGTCCTCGTCGGGGCGGACGGAGACGGAGGCGGGTACGCGGGACAGGACCGCGTCGGTGAGTCCGGGCCGGGGGCCGGTGGCGAGCAGATTGACGAGCGAGTACTCGAGATCGGTGCGGTCGGCGGCCGTCCAGCGCGGGTCCGGGACGAGCGCGTCACCGGATCCGGAGAGGAAGAACAGGTCCCGTTGCGCGTAGGTCGACAAGAACTCGGCCTTCTCGATCACCACCCCGGGCGGCAGTTCGTCGATGCGCCACTGGCCGTCGGTGCGGGTCAGGCCGATGGTGACCTCGAGTTGGCCGACGTCCTCGCGGAAGATGCCGCCGGGGTCGAGGGTGCCGACCTTCTCCGCACGCAGCGTGTACTCGGCGCGGTCGGCCGACCGGCCGCCCTCGGCGCTGAGGTCGGCGCGCAGCACGATGATGGTCTCCGCGAGGTCGTCCCAGTCCTCGGCGGCGTCCGGGGTGAGGAACTGGCGGGCGGCGGCGTGCCGCTGATCGGCGATCGCCGCGGCCTTGAGGAAGTCGCGGACCAGGAGGTCCGGTTCCTGGTCCGGTACCGGGGTGGGGACCGACAGTTCGCTGCCCTCCGGCGAGAAGGTGTCGATGACCTGGGGGGACGACGACGAGGGCAGCGTGGCGCACCCGGTCGCCGCCAGCCCGGTCGCGCAGACCAGCGCCACCGACACGAGCAGGGACCGGGGCCGGGGCCGGGTCATGGCCGGCTCTCCCCTGCCCCGGGGACCCGCTCGAGGGGGGTCGGCGAGCCGGTACGCACAAGCCTGGCCTCGTCCTCGGGGGTGAGGGGTAGCGGACTGGAGGTGAGCGTGCCGCCGCGGCGGCGCGGGATGGTCAGACGGAAGCAGGACCCCTCCCCCGGGCTGCCCCAGCAGTCCAGCCGGCCCCCGTGGAGCTTGGCGTCCTCGAGGGCGATCGCCAGGCCGAGCCCGGTGCCGCCGGAACGGCGCACCCGTGAGGGGTCCGCGCGCCAGAAGCGGTTGAACACCCGGGTCTCCTCCCCGGGTTTGAGCCCCACCCCGTGGTCGCGGACCGAGACGGCGAGGGCGGCGTCCGAACACCGCAGGGTGACCTTCACCGGCTTGGACTCACTGTGGTCGAGCGCGTTCGCCACGAGATTGCGCAAGATCCGCTCGACGCGCCGCGAGTCGACCTCGGCCATGACCGGCTCGTCGGGCATGTCGACCTCGACCTCCACCCCGGCGGCCTCGGCGATGTGGGCCACGGTGCCGACCGAGTCCGCGACGGAGGTGCGCACGTCCATCTCGGCCGTCGCGAGCTCGGCCATGCCGGCGTCGTGGCGGGAGACCTCGAGCAGGTCGGTGAGCAGGCTCTCGAACCGGTCGAGTTCGGATTCGAGCAGCTCCACCGCGCGTTTGGCGGGGGCGTCCAGGTCGGCGGCGGAGTCGGAGATGATGTCCGCCGCCATCCGGACGGTGGTCAGCGGGGTGCGTAGCTCGTGGGAGACGTCGGAGGTGAACCGCTTCTGCAGGTCACCGAACTCCTCGAGCTGGGTGATCTGGTCCGACAGGCTCTGCGCCATGTCGTTGAACGCCATGGCCAGGCGCGCGACGTCGTCCTCGCCGCGGATGACCATCCGTTCCTTGAGGTGGCCGTTGGCGAAGCGCTGGGCGATGGAGGCCGCCTGCCGCACGGGCAGGACGACCTGCCGGGCCACTATCCACGCGATCGCCGCGGACAGGACGATGATCGCCAGGCCCGCCGTGGCGACGATCCCCCGCATGATCCCGAGGGTCTGTTCCTCCGCGGTGAGCGGGTAGACGAGGTACAGCTCGAGTCCGGGGATGGAGGAGTCCGTCGGCGTGCCGAGCATGAGCGCCTTGGCCTGCTCGCCACGGAAGTCGACGGTGACGTACTGCGAGGCGATCCTGCCCCGCTGGACCAGGGACTGCAGCTCCGGTGGCACCTGCGCCCCGGAGGGGCTGACCACCTGGCCGCGGCCGGTCTGGTCCGGCACCACGAGGATCGGGTCGAAGGTGCCGGCGTGGACGGAGTCCCCGTCGGAGGCGAGCCCGCGGTCGCTGATGGCGCTCCGCGCCTGGTCGATCCGGGACTGCTCGCTCGTGCCCTCGTCGGTGGCGGCGATCTGCGCCTGCACCGTGAGGCGGAGCCTGCTGGCCTGCTCGATGGCCGCATCGAGTTTGGTCGACAGCAGCTGGGCGGCCATCTGGCTCTGCAACATGAACGCGATCGTGAGGATCACGCCCATCGACAGCGCCAGCGTGGAGGTGACGACCCGCAGCTGCAGCGACCGCCGCCACAGCCGCGCGATCCGTCCGCCGATGGCGGCCGGGTCGAGTTCGGACAGTCGCTCCCGGAAGGTCGGTGACGAGTCGGTCACGTCCCGGGTGTCGGGCTCGTCCCCGGTGGACGCCACCGCGTCGTCGGGACGAGCGGTGGTCACGAGACCGGACCGGCCTTGTAGCCGACGCCGCGCACGGTGAGGACGACCTCCGGGTTCTCGGGGTCCTTCTCGATCTTCGCCCGCAGGCGCTGGACGTGGACGTTGACCAGCCGGGTGTCGGCCGAGTGGCGGTAGCCCCACACGTGTTCGAGCAGGACCTCACGCGTGAACACCTGGCGGGGCTTGCGGGCCAGTTCCACCAGGAGGTCGAACTCGAGCGGGGTGAGCGGGATCGGCGTGCCCTCGCGGGTGACCGTGTGCGCGGGGACGTCGATCGTCACGTCGCCGATGTGCAGGACCTCGCTGGGCTCGTCCTCGCCGCGACGCAGGCGGGCCCGGATGCGGGCCACCAGCTCCTTCGGCTTGAAGGGCTTCATGATGTAGTCGTCCGCGCCGGACTCCAGGCCGAGCACCACGTCGACGGTGTCGGTCTTGGCCGTGAGCATGACGATCGGCACCCGGGACTCGGCGCGGATCTCGCGGCACACGTCGATCCCGCTCTTGCCCGGCAGCATGAGGTCCAGCAGAACCAGGTCGGGCTGCACCGCGCGGAACGTCTCGATGGCCCGGACTCCGTCGCCGACGATCTCGGTCTCGAACCCCTCGCCCCGCAGGACGATGGTGAGCATCTCTGCCAGTGCGGCGTCGTCGTCGACGACGAGGATCTTCGGGGTCATGGTCACCACTTGTGTCGGCGTATCGTGTAGGCGTCGTCAGGCTCACCACCCGTGGGCACGCACCGCGGGTCGTGTTCCTGCCCTCTCAGACCTTACCCGGCCGACCCGACGGACCGGGGTGCGGCGCGGCGGCCGGAGGGGGGACGACGACGAGGTCGGCCAACTCCCGCACGTGGGGGTCCGCCCCGATCACGCGCCAGGGCGAACGCCACCCTGCGGCGGCGAGCCGACGGTAGACCCGCCCGGTCGCCGCCTGCAGCTCCGCGTCGCGTTCGTAGCGGTCGCGGACGCGCGCCGGATCGGCGGCCTCCCGGGAGCCCGCGCGCCGTGCCGCCAGCTCCACCGGGGTGTCGAGCAGGATCTGCAGGTCGGGGAAGGGCAGCCCGAGCCGGTCGAACTCGAGGGTGCCGATCCACTCGACCACCTCGGACTCGCGGTCCGGACCGAGCCGGGCGGCGGTGTACGCGGCGTTGGAGGCCACGTACCGGTCGAGCAGCACCACGTCGTGGGTGGACCCCAGCTGCGCGAGCTCGCCCAGCGCGGCGTGCCGGTCCATCGCGAACAGCAGTGCCATCGCGTGGGGCGAGTCCGCGGTGCCGGCCTGGCCACCGTGCAGTGCGTCGGCGGCCAGGTCGGCGTGCAGGGTGCCGTACCGGGGGAAGGCCAGGCGGCCGACCGAGAGACCGCGGGAGGCGAGCTCGGCGACGAGCGCCGTCGTCAGCGTGTTCTTCCCCGCGCCGTCGAGACCCTCGACGACCACCAGCCGTGCGACCATCCCCGGCGTCGCTCAGTAGCGGTAGTGGTCGGGCTTGAAGGGGCCCTCGACGTCCACGCCGATGTACTCGGCCTGGTCCTTGGCCAGCGTGGTCAGGGAGCCTCCGAGCGCCTCCACGTGCAGGCGGGCGACCTTCTCGTCGAGGATCTTGGGCAGCAGGTGCACCCCGATCGGGTACTGGTCGGCCTTGGTGAACAGCTCGATCTGGGCGATGACCTGGTCGGAGAAGCTGTTGGACATCACGAACGACGGGTGCCCGGTGGCGTTGCCCAGGTTGAGCAGGCGCCCCTCGGACAGCACGATGATCGAGCGGCCGTCGTCGTCGAAGACGAACTCGTCGACCTGCGGCTTGATGTTGATGCGGGTGACGCCCTCGGCGGACTCGAGCCCGGCCATGTCGATCTCGTTGTCGAAGTGGCCGATGTTGCCCAGGATGGCCTTGTTCTTCATCCGCGTCATGTGCTCGAAGGTGATGATGTCCTTGTTGCCCGTGGCGGTGATGATGATGTCCGCATCGGCGATGGCCTCGTCCACGGTGACCACGTCGAAGCCGTCCATCAGCGCCTGCAGCGCGTTGATCGGGTCGATCTCGGTGACCTGCACGCGCGCGCCCTGCCCGGCCAGCGCCTCGGCGCAGCCCTTGCCCACGTCGCCGTAACCGCACACCAGGGCCTTCTTGCCGCCGATGAGGGCATCGGTGCCGCGGTTGATGCCGTCCAGCAGCGAGTGGCGGGTGCCGTACTTGTTGTCGAACTTGCTCTTGGTGACCGCGTCGTTGACGTTCATCGCCGGGAACGGCAGCACGCCCTCGTTGTGGAAGTGGTACAGGCGGTGCACGCCGGTGGTGGTCTCCTCGGTCACGCCCTGGACCGACTCGGCGATCGCCGTGTACTTGCCCGGGTTGGCCGGAACGGACTCACGCAGCAGCGCGTGGAAGACCTTCTCCTCCGCGGACCAGGCCGAGTCGTCCGAGGGCACGGCGCCGGCCTGCTCGAACTCCTTGCCCTTGATCACGAGCATCGTGGCGTCGCCACCGTCGTCGAGGATCATGTTCGGCTCGGTCTCCGGCCAGGTCATGATCTGCTCGGTGCACCACCAGTACTCGGTGAGGGTCTCGCCCTTCCACGCGAACACCGGCACGCCCCGCGGAGCCTCCGGGGTCCCCTCCGGGCCCACCACGACCGCCGCGGCCGCCTCGTCCTGCGTGGAGAAGATGTTGCACGAGGCCCACCGGACCTCCGCACCCAGCGCGGTCAGCGTCTCGATCAGCACCGCGGTCTGCACCGTCATGTGGATCGACCCCGCGATCCGGGCGCCGGCCAGCGGCTGCTCGGCCGCGTACTCCTCGCGCAGCGCCATCAGACCCGGCATCTCGTGCTCGGCCAGACGGATCTGCTTGCGGCCCGCCTCCGCCAGCGACAGATCCGCCACCTTGAACTCGACACCGTTGACGGACTGAACCTGCAGATCAGCGGACATGTTCCTCGACCAGCTCCTCGTTGACTCGCGAAAGACTTCCGCCCCACACTAGCGGGACGGCCCGCCGGGGTGTCGGCCCCGTCACCCGCCGGCGACGCGGGTCCGGAACACGGTGGCCCCGGCGGTACTGCGCAGACACACCCGGGAGGTCGAGGCCGGTACCCACACGGCCCGCCCGGGCGCGAGGGCCTCGCTCGCCCCGTCGGAGTCCACGACCGCCTCGCCGGAGGTGCACAGCAGCACCTCGGGGCCCTCCGGTCGCCAGGCGGCCGGGTCGCCGTCGGCCGGCACGTCGATGCGCGACAACGCGAAATCGGGTTCGGGCGTGGGGTAGTCGACCTCGCCGGGGATGTCGCGGTCGGCCTCGACCGCCCGGACGGTGGGGTCTGCGAGCGGGCTGAACTCGAGCACCCGCATCAGTTCGGGGACGTCGACGTGCTTGGGGGTCAGGCCGCCGCGCAGGACGTTGTCCGAGTTGGCCATGACCTCCACACCGACGCCCCGTAGGTAGGCGTGGAGTTGCCCGGGCCCCAGGTAGACGGCCTCGCCCGGCTGGAGGACGACCCGGTTGAGCAGCAGCGCACCCAGGACCCCCGGATCGGTCGGGTACCGCTCGGCGAGTTCGGTGATCGTCGCGGCCACCGGGGACCACGGCCCCTCGACCCCGTGGTCGGTGAGGTAGGACACCGCACAGGTCACCAGGTCGGGCACGACGCCGGCCAGTACGACGTGCGGCATCGTGACGAAGGTGGTGAAGACCGCGCGCAGACCCTCGGCGTCGGGCTGCCCGGCGAGCATGTCCCGGTAGGGCTTCAGGGACGCGACGCCCAGCGCGTCGAGCAGTGCCACCGTGCGCTCCACCGGGCGGAAGCCCACGAGGGCGTGGAACTCGGTGAGCGCGACGAGGATCTCGGGCTTGTGGTTGACGTCGCGGTAGTTGCGGTCCGGCGCGTCGACGGCGATCCCGCGCGCGTCCTCCGCCGCGAAACCCTCACGCGCCTTCTCCGGGGACGGATGGGCCTGGAGCGACAGTGCCTGTTCGGCGGAGAGCAGCTTGACCAGGAAGGGCAGTCCCCCGCCGTGCTCGGCCAGCACCCGCGGGCCCAGCTCGCGCTCGGGGTCGGCGGCGATCCGTGCGTCGAGGCCGCGACCGTCCGAGCACCGCGAGGAGCCGGAGTCGTGCGCGCCGAACCAGTGCTCGGCGACGGGGTGGGGCGCCGGCGAGGTGATCCCGCACAGCTCGGGAAGCGCGGTCCGGGAGCCCCAGGCGTAGGCCTGGACCACCGGTTCGAGTGCGACCACGGACCTACAGACCTCCGACGAGGAGGTAGGCGGCGGCCAGTTCCGTGCGGGCCATGAGCGCTGCCACCTTTCCGCTCAACGGGGCCGGGGCGTCGCCGGCCGTGTCCCGACCGCGATCGGTGATCCACTCGACATCCGCGAGCGGGCCCGCGGCCAGCCGGACGATCTCCTCGTCCGCGCCCAACACCATACCGACGTACCTGACGGGCAGATCGTCGCGTGGTCCGTCCAACTCCTCGTCGTGGAACAGGCTCGCCAGCGGATCCGTCGGCGGACGACCCTGGGCCCGTTCGGCGTGCGCACGCACCGCGTCGGGGACCGAGGACGCGGCCGTGACCCTGCCGGCGTCGCAGAACGCGGCGACCGCGCGGTCACAGTAGGCCGCGGACACCGGGTCCGAGTGGATCCACACGAGAGGATCACGGCCCGCCACCGATGTCGCGAGCAGCTTCGCCGGGTTGACCGGGGTGGCCAGTTCCGGGCCGAGCCCCTCGAGTTCGATGTCGACGGCGTCGGCCGCGGCGGCCACGTCCAGGCCCCGGGCGCCCAGCGCGGCGAGCACGGCCATCCCGGCCGCCAGGTGGCGCAGCACACCACGGTGGGGCGGCACGTACGGGAGCGGTTCGAGCCACGTGGCCCGGCCGCGGCCGGACTCGGCGACCGGGCCCTCCCGGGGTACGTCCACGATGACGGTCGCGCCGCGGCCGGCGGCGGAGTCGATCGCGGTCACCAGTCGAGGGTCGCCGGCGTCGTCCCCGGAGACGAGGACCACGTCGAGAGCGCCGACCCACGCGGGCAGGGTGCGCGCGAGCACCAGCGGGGGGACGGCGGGGCCGCCGCCGATCTCCGCCAGTGCGGCCACCACGCCGGCCGCGTGGCGCGCACGGTCCGACCGCCCGGACACCCAGACCACCGCCCTCGGACGGAATCGGTCGAGCGAGTCGAGCGCGCCACCGCCCGCGGCGGTGGCCACGGTGCGCAACTGGGCGCCCGCCATCGACGCGTGGAGCAGCGCACCCGTGGCGTCGGCGGCGCGCAGCGCCCCGGGGTCGTCGAGGTCGACCCGACCGGCCCCGGTGTCGCTGGTCAGGTCAGGCACGGACGATCGCGAGGACCTCGTCGACCACGGCGGCGACGTCCTCCCTGGTAGGCGCCTCGGCGTTGAGACGCAGCAGCGGCTCGGTGTTGGAGGCGCGCAGGTTGAACCACGATCCGTCGCCGAGGTCCACCGTCACGCCGTCGAGCCGGTCGATGGACTCGGCGCGCTTCGAGAACGCGGTGACGACCTCCTCCATCCGCTCGGTCTGGGCCTCGGCGGAGTCGAGAGTGGAGTTGATCTCCCCGGAGGCGGCGTACCGGGTGTACTCGGCCATGAGCGCCGACAGGGTCCCGTCCTGCCCGCCCAGCGCCGCCAGGACGTGCATCGCGGCGAGCATGCCCGAGTCGGCGCCCCAGAAATCGCGGAAGTAGTAGTGCGCCGAGTGCTCCCCTCCGAAGACGGCACCGGTGTCGGCCATCTGCGCCTTGATGAAGCTGTGCCCGACCCGGGTACGGACGGCGACGCCGCCCTTCTCCTCGACGAGCTCGGGGACGGCCCGGGAGGTGATGAGGTTGTAGATGATCGAGGCGCCCGGGTCCTTGGCCAGCTCACGCTCGGCGACGAGGGCGGTGATGGCCGACGGCGCGACCGGCTCGCCGCGCTCGTCCACCACGAAGCACCGGTCGGCGTCGCCGTCGAACGCCAGGCCGATGTCGGCCCCGCTCTCCCTGACGAGGGCCTGCAGGTCGACGATGTTGGCCGGCTCCAGCGGGTTCGCCTCGTGGTTGGGGAAGTTGCCGTCGAGCTCGAAGTACAGCGGCACGATCTCGAGCGGCAGTCCGCCCAGAACGGCCGGCACGGTGTGGCCGCCCATCCCGTTGCCGGCGTCCACCGCCACCGTGAGCGGGCGGATGCCCGACAGGTCGACCAGTCCGCGCAGATACTCGCCGTAGCCGTCCAGGACGTCCCGCTCGGTGGCGGTGCCGGCCTCGCCGTCGTGAGCGGGGACCCCCTCGATGACCTCGTCCGCGATGGTCCGCAGGCCGGACTCCTGCCCGACCGGCTTGGCGCCGGGGCGGCACAGTTTGATGCCGTTGTAGGCGGCGGGGTTGTGACTGGCGGTGAACATGGCACCGGGGCAGTCGAGTGAACCGGAGGCGAAGTAGAGCTGGTCGGTCGAGGCCAGGCCGATGGTCACCACGTCCAGTCCCTGGGCGGTCACCCCGTCGGCGAAGGCGGCGGACAGGCCCGGGGACGAGTCCCGCATGTCGTGGCCGATCACCACGGTGCGGGCACCCTCCGAACGCATGAGGCGGGCGAACGACGCCCCGACCTCGCGGACGAAGTCCTCATCGATCTGTTCGCCGACGACACCACGGACGTCGTACGCCTTGATGACTGCTCGGACGGACTCGGCGCTACGTGCCACGTGTTGCTCCAGGGGTGTGAGACGGGTCGGTCGGTGTTCTGCCTGACACTACCCGCGCCGTACTGGCGGCGGACCGACCTCGCGGGCCGCGGCTCAGCGGGGGGCGGGGCCCGGCTCCGGTCGGCCGTCGCCGGACCCGCCGGTACCGGTGTCGGGTGCGGTGGCCATGTCCGGCACGACCCGCAGGTGGGGACGTCCGGTCGCGCCGGAGGGGCCGGTGGCGGGGCCGGACCCTTCCTCCGTGCGGCTCCGTGCGTCGTCGAGGACCGGCCCGGGATCGGAGACACCCAGACGACGCAGGCGATCGGCGTCGACCAGTGCGGCGCCGGTCCTGCGCCCGCCGACCGGGCCGCCGGTGACCGCGTCGAGCAACGCCGTGAGGTCCGAGTCCTCGGCCGAGGTGTCGATGTCCGGGTGGCGCACCAGGTCCCAGCCCCGGGGGGCGGTGATGCGCAGTGCGTGGGCCGCGCAGAGATCCCAGGCGTGCGGCTCGCGGACCGCGGGCAGCGGGCCGATGACGGCCGTGGAGTCCGCATAGACGTAGGTGAGCGTGGCAACCGCGCGGTTGGGACATCCCGGACGGCAGCAACGACGG
This sequence comes from Dietzia sp. IBK-p2-15D, assembly GCF_057773105.1. Lineage (NCBI taxonomy): Bacteria > Bacillati > Actinomycetota > Actinomycetes > Mycobacteriales > Dietziaceae > Dietzia > Dietzia sp. IBK-p2-15D. Next base: position 8,813 of record NZ_JBYMTK010000009.1, on the reverse strand, counting down.
TTCTCACTCACGAGGCCCCAGGGTAGTCCCGCACCCGGGGCGGAGGGGCCGCGACCCGCCCACGCCGGTTCGACGCACCCGCCACGAGCGGGGTTATCCTCGCGCCATGACCCCCACCGCCCCGGTACCCGGCCGACCGCCCACCGGCACCGCGATCCCCGGTGCCGGCCAGAGCGACGTGTGCGCCGGCAGCCGGATCTCGGTCCGAGATTTCCCCGGGGACCCGGGGCGTCGCGGCCCGCGTGTGGTCACCTCCCGGCGGGCGGACCGACGCGGGCACGGCCCCCGCGGCCCGATCCTGCCCCCGGAGGTGCCGAGGTGGCGCAGCCGGTCGGCCGAGTTCGACGCCGCCGCGCTCGAGGCGTTCGCGGAGATCGACCAGCACTGGCACTCCCGACTGGTGCATCTGGACCTCGCGGTCGACATGGTGCCCCGCATGCGACTGCGTCCCGGCGAGACGTGGCCCGAGGAGGTCGTGGCCGACGGCGACGTCCCGCTCGCCCGCCTGGTGCCAGCGGGCGTCGACCGCTCGGGGCAGCCGACCCGGGCGCGGCTGGTGTTGTTCCGCAAGCCCCTGTCCCGGCGCGCGCCGGACAGCGATGACCTGCGGGACCTCATCTACTCCGTGCTGGTCGAACTGGTCTCCCAGCACTTGGAACTCTCCCCCGACGAGGTCGAGGCCGGCCCCGACGAGAACTGACCGCCCGGTACGGGGCGGTCAGGGGTGGGAGGTGGCGCCGGAAGACGGGGCCGGGTGACGGGCTGGGATGACCCGCACGCGGCTCACATGACGGCGTCGCGCTTGATGCGCCGCCGCTCACGCTCGGACAGCCCGCCCCAGATGCCGAAGCGCTCGTCATTGGCCAGCGCGTACTCGAGGCACTCGGCCTTGACCTCGCAGCCGGTGCAGATCTTCTTGGCCTCGCGGGTCGACCCGCCCTTCTCCGGGAAGAACGCCTCGGGATCGGTCTGCGCGCACAGAGCCCGTTCCTGCCAGCTCTCCTGCTCGTCCTCGACGAACAGGCCGGAGACACCGAGGTCGACCAGGGCCAGCTCGGGTCCCGCGACGGTGCGTGACTGTCGATCCACGGTCATCCCTTCGTGTTGCATGTTCGTGCGCGATGGTCCGCGTCTGAGTGCCCGTCGCCGACACGGCCGAGGGAGCCCTGTCGGATCGCGGACTGTCTGATGTCTGTGCGATGTTTACCGTCACCCACCAGGGAATGACACACCTGTGATTACACACATGCAAGCCGCGTAGGTCAAGCGAAATCGGGGATACCTACCATTTTCCCCACCCGCCTCAGCCGGTGACACGCCGCCCGAATTGTGGCGTGGGACACGTCCGCGGGCAGACTGCCCGCCCTTCCCGACCGGGTCTGTCCGGCCCACCGGGGCGGCGCCACACGCACCGTCACTACTCTCATGAGCGTGAAGATCTGTGTTCTGGCCGGCGGCGTCGGTGGCGCCCGTTTCCTGCTCGGCGCCCGCCGACTACTCGGACTGGACGCCGAGTCCGCCCGAGCGGGTTCGCCGCATCGTATCGACGCGGTGGTCAACGTCGGCGACGACGCCTGGATGCACGGGGTCCGCATCTGTCCCGACCTCGACACCTGCATGTACACCCTCGGCGGCGGCATCGACCCCGAGCGCGGCTGGGGCCACGCCGGGGAGACGTGGAACTGCCGGGACGAACTCGCGGCATACGGCGTGCAGCCCGACTGGTTCGGGCTGGGCGACAAGGATCTGGCCACCCACCTGGTGCGCACGCAGATGCTCGACGCCGGCTACCGGCTCACCCACGTCACCGAGGCGCTGTCGACCCGCTGGTCCCCCGGCGTACGCCTGCTGCCCGTGACCGACGACCGCTGCGAGACGCACGTGGTCGTGACCGGCGGCACGGCCGACGACGGGACCGGCGCGGGCGACGCGGCGACCCCCGGCGACGGCCCTGACGCGGACGCCCCCGGCCCGCGGGCGATCCACTTCCAGGAGTGGTGGGTCAAGCACCGGGCGCAACTGACGCCTTCCGGCTTCGTGCAGGTCGGCGCCGATGCCGCCACGCCGACCCCGGAGACGCTCGAGGCGATCGAGACGGCCGACCTCGTCGTCGTCGCCCCCTCCAACCCCGTGGTCTCCGTCGGCGCGATCCTCGCGGTGCCCGGGATCCGCGCCGCGCTGCGGTCCACCCCCGCCCCCGTAGTGGGCATCAGCCCCGTGATCGGCGGGGCGGTGCTGCGCGGCATGGCCGACACGTGCCTCACGGCGATCGGAGTAGAGACCTCCGCGACGGCCGTGGCGCGCCACTACGGCGCCCGCTCCGGCACCGGCCTGCTCGACGGCTGGCTCGTGGCCCCGGGCGACGCGCCCGCCGACGCCTCCGGCGCGGTCGACGGCGTCGCGATCCGGGAGGTCCCGCTGCTCATGACCGACCCCGACGCCACCGCGGACATGGTCGCCGCCGCGATCGACCTGGCCGGCCTTGAGGTCCCCGCCCGGACCGACCGATGACCGACGGCGCGCTCCCCGAGATCCGCCGCTGGACCGTCGAACACGCCGCGCCCGCGGACGTCGTCATGTGGGCACCCGACGGCCTGCCCGAGTTCCGGCCCGGCGACGACCTCGCGCACGCCCTCGCCGACGCGCTCACCGCCGACCGGCACGGCCTCGTCGACGGCGACGTGGTGGTGCTGACCTCCAAGGTGCTGTCCAAGACCGAGGGGCGGATCGTTCCCGCCCCCACCGACCCGGACCAGCGCGACGCCCTGCGCCGGCGGCTCGTGGACGCCGAGTCGGTCCGCGTGGTCGCGCGCGTCAACCGCACGCTCATCACGGAGAACCGGCTGGGGATCGTCCAGGCCGCCGCCGGGGTCGACGGCTCCAACGTCGAGGCCCGCGAGCTCGCGCTGCTCCCCGAGGATCCTGACGCCTCCGCCGCCGCGCTCGCCCGCGAACTCCGACGCCTCACGGGCGCGCGCGTCGCCGTCGTCGTCACCGACACCATGGGCCGGGCCTGGCGCACCGGCCAGATCGACATGGCCATCGGCGCCGCCGGACTGCGGGTGTCGGTGGGGTACGACGGCGCCGTGGACCGCCAGGGCAACGAACTGCTCGTGACCGACGTGGCCGTGGCCGACGAGATCGCGTCGGCGGCGGACCTGGTCAAGGGCAAGCTCGGGGCGCGACCGGTCGCCGTGGTGCGCGGGATCGGGCACCTGCTGCTGGACGACGGTCACGACAACGGCGACGACGACGACGACACCAACAACGACGACGACGAGGTGGACGTCCCCCGGCGGGCCCGTGACCTGGTCAGGGACGGGTCCTCGGACCTGTTCCGGTTGGGCACCGCCGAAGCGGTGGCGCTGGGGCGGCGGGAGGCCGTTCCCGCCCGTCGCTCGGTGCGACGGTTCTCCGACGAGTCCGTCGACGCGGACCTGTTGGCCGGCGCCGTGGCGGATGCGCTGACCGCCCCCGCACCGCACCACTCCACGCCCGTCCGGTTCGTGCGCGTCGCGGGCCACGCGCGCATGCGGCTGCTGGACGCCCTGCGCGCGGACTGGGAACGCGACCTGCGCGCCGACGGGCACACCGGCGAGATCCTGGCCCGTCGACTCGGGCGCGGTGACCTGCTGCGCACCTGCCCCGAGCTGATCCTGCCGTTCGTCGACGACGACGCCGGAGCACACGACTACCCGGACGCCCGCCGGGCCGCCTGCGAGGAGACCATGTTCACCGTCGCCGGAGGTGCCGCGGTGCAGTCGCTGCTGGTGGCGCTCGCCGCGCGCGGGCTGGGCTCCTGCTGGGTGGGGTCGACGATCTTCGCCGCCGACACCACCCGCCGCGAGCTCGGACTGCCGGGCTCGTGGCGGCCGCTCGGTGCGGTCGCGGTGGGCGTGCCCGCCGAGCCGGTCCCGCCACGCGATCCGCGGCCGGCCGGCGACGCCTACGTCACGGTGGAGTGAGTCGCCAGCCGCCATGAGCGCCACCTATCCGATGTCGCGCCACCTGCCGGATCCGATGGGTGGCGAGACATCGGATGGGTGGCGAAGGCCGGCCGGGCCTACATGTCGGTGGAGTAGCGGATCCCGCCGTCGGGGATCTGCACCCCCGGCCACACGCGGGCACCGCGCAGGAGCTCGCAGCGGGCACCGATGTCGGCGCCGTCACCGATCACGCCGTCCCGGATGAGCGCCCGGTGGCCGATTCTCGCGCCGAATCCGACGATCGAACGCTCGACCGTCGCCCCGGCCTCGATGCGGGCACCGTCGAAGACGACCGCGCCGTCCAGTCTGGCCCCGGCCCCGATCTCCGCGCCGCGCCCCACGACGGTCCCGCCGACCAGGACGGCGCCCGCCCCGATCCCGGCACCCTCGTGGACCAGGGACTCCCCCGCGTGGCCGTCGAGCGCCGGCGACGGGGCGATGCCGCGGACCAGGTCCGCCGAGCCGCGCACGAAGTCCTCCGGAGTGCCCATGTCCCGCCAGTAGGCGGAGTCGACGAACCCGTAGACGCGGCGGCCCTCGCTGAGCAACTGGGGGAAGGTCTCGCGCTCGACCGACACCGGCTGGCCCTCGGGGATCTGCTCGATGAGTTCGCGGCGGAACACGTAGCAGCCGGCGTTGATCTGGTCGGTCGGCGGATCCTGGGTCTTCTCCAGGAAGTCCTGGACGCGCCCGTCGTCGTCGGTGGTGACGCAGCCGAACGCGCGCGGATCGGAGACGCGGACCAGGTGCATCGTCAGGTCGGCGTTCTTCTCGCGGTGCAGGGCGAGGATCTCTCGCAGATCGGTCCCGCCGAGGACGTCGCCGTTGAACACCATGACCGTCGAGGCGGTGAGCTCGGACAGGACGTTGCGGATGCCGCCGCCGGTGCCCAGGGGTTCGGTCTCCACGACGTAGGAGATGTCCAGGTCCAGCGCCGAGCCGTCCCCGAAGTACTCCTCGAACACCTCGGCCTTGAACGAGGTCCCCAGCACGACCCGCCGGATGCCGGCCGCCCGGATCCGGGAGAGCAGGTGGGTCAGGAAGGGCAGGCCCGCGGTGGGCAGCATCGGCTTGGGCGCCGAGATCGTCAGGGGCCTGAGCCGGGTGCCCTTGCCGCCGACCAGCACCACCGCCTCGGTGTCCGCGATCAGGTCGTCGTCGGCGGTGGCACTCTCGGGGGTCGTCGAGGTCACGGTGAAGGCTCCTGCTGTCGAAAGGGCCGCGGGCGGGGGCGCGCTCGCCCCGCTCCGGTGGCCGGTGGATGGGTCTCGGTTCCGGGGTGTCGGGCTCAGCCCGCGGCGCGCCGGGCGGACCGGATCGCCAGGCGACACCGCAACTCCAGGCCCGCTCTGAGCGCCCAGCGTATCGGTGCCTGCCAGGCGTGTGGGTGCCTGTCCGCCTGGAACAGGTACGCGCTGCGGTGGTGCGCCCGGAGGGTGAACTCCGGCACCGCGTTCGCAGCGTGACCCTGGTCATGGTGGATGACGGCGGCGGGCACGTAGACGTTCTGCCACCCGGCCCTGCCGAGCCGGTCGCCCAGGTCGATGTCCTCGAGGTACATGAAGTACCGCTCGTCGAACCCGCCCAGTGCGTCGAACGCCTCGCGACGCAGGAGCAGGCAGGAACCCGACAGCCACCCGGCGGTCCGCTCGGTCTCCATGTCCGCGTCGTCGAGGTACCCCGCCGTCCACGGGTTCCGCGGCCACACCTGGCCGAGCAGGGCGTGGCCGATCCCCGCGCCCAGACGGGGCACCGCCCGGGCGGACGGGTACACGGACCCGTCGGTCTCGGAGATCCGCGGGCCGAACGCGGCGGCCCGCGGCCAGCGTGAGGCTGCGGCGAGGAGCTCGTCCACCGACCCGGGTTCGAAGGTCACGTCCGGGTTGACCACCAGGACGAACTCCTGGTCGAAATCCTCCGGCCGGCCGGCGATCAGCGTCACCGCCCGGTTGATGGCGGTGCCGTACCCCAGGTTGTCGCCCGTGGGGAAGAACTCGGCGAACCCGTACTCCGCCGCGACCTCCTCCGGCACCCCGTCCGTCGACCCGTTGTCCGCCATCACCAGGCCGACCTGCCGGGTCGTGGCCGCGGGGAGGGTCTCGACGAAGCTGCGGAGGTGGTCGCCCGGCGAGTACGTCACCGTCACGACGGGTAGTCGGGTCGTCACGCGAAACACCCTACGACGCACCCCACGGATTCCGACGCCCGGCGCGCGGCGCGGTACCGTTGATCATCATCGGCGGCCTCGAGCGGCCCTACTCGACGACAAGGACGGTGGATGAGCGCCGAGCTGCCAGCGACTCCCCGTCGTGCCCCCGGCCGGGCACGGAGACGGCGTCACGCCACCCCGGCCCGCCAGGTCGCGTACCGGGTCGGTCGCGTCGTGGCCGCCCTCGTCTCCGCCCTGTGTCTCCTGGTCACCGGCGTCGGGTGGACCCTGTTCAACGGACTCAGCTCGGACCTGACCTCCGCCGGCGGTCTCGACGTGGGTGACGGTGGCCTCGACGGCGCCGTCGACATCCTTCTGGTGGGCACGGACAACCGGACCGACGCGCAGGGCAACCCCCTCAGCCAGGAGGAACTGGCCACGATCCGGACCGGCGAGGAGGAGGGCGAGAACACCGACACGATCCTGCTCATCAGGATCCCCGAGGACGGCAGTTCCGCCACCGCGATCTCCATCCCCCGCGACGTCTACGTGGAGACCAGCTCGGTCGGCGGGAGCAAGATCAACGGCGTCTACGCCGCGAACAAGGAGGCCCATCTCGAGCGTGCCGTCGCGTCCGACCCGGACGGTGAACTGACCGAGGAGGACCAGCGCGCCGCGGTCAAGGCCGGGCGCAACGGCCTCATCGGCGCCGTCGAGGATCTCACCGGCGTCCAGGCCGACCACTACGCCGAGATCGGCCTCCTGGGGTTCGTGCTGCTCACCGACGCGGTCGGCGGCGTCCCCGTCTGCCTCAACGAGCCGGTCGACGAGCCGCTGTCGGGCGCGAACTTCCGTGCCGGCGTCCAGACGGTCTCCGGATCGGACGCCCTGAGCTTCGTGCGCCAACGCCATGACCTGCCCGCGGGCGACCTCGACCGGATCGTCCGTCAGCAGGTGTTCATGTCCCAGCTGGTCAAGAAGATCCTCTCCGCCGGCACCCTGGCCGACCCCTCGAAACTCGGTGCGCTGGTCGACGCCGCCAAGCGGTCCTTCGTCATCGACGAGAATTGGGACTTCGTCGACTTCGCCATGAAGCTCCAGGACATCAGCGGCGGCAACGTCCGATTCGAGACCATCCCGGTCACCAGCATCGACTCGTTCACCGAGTGGGGCGAGTCCATCGTCACCGCCGACCCCGCCGAGGTGTCGGAGTTCGTGGCCGGTTTCGCCAGCACCGAGGATCGGGAAGCGGACGCCGACGCCACCACCGATCCGGAGCAGACCCCCACCGACGCGCCGGGGCCGGACCCCGCCGAGGTGACGGTCTCCGTGGTCAACACCACCGCGATCGACGGTCTGGCCGCGCAGGTCTCCGGAGCCCTCACCGAACTCGGCTACACCGCAGGCGACCTGCTCACCGACCCGGCCGCCGCCTACACCTCGCACGTCGCCGCAGCCTCCGCCGACGACGACGCCGCCTTTGCCGTATCGGAGGCCCTCGGCGGCCTGCCCGTGCAGGTCGACCCAGCGCTGCCCGACGGCTCCGTCCGCGTCGTCCTGGCCGAGGACTACAGTGGCCCCACCGGCGACGCCGCCGGCACCGAGTCCTACTCCCCCACCACCTCCTCCTATGCGCCGCTGCCGCCGTCCATCGCGGATCGCCCGACCTTCGACGCCGGCTCGGACGTGCCCTGCGTCAACTGACCGACTGCGCCCACCGACCGACTGCGCCCACTGACCGACCACCACCCGGGAGGCCCAGAGTGACCACCGCCGCCGACACCGTCCTGCAGCCGCTCCTCGCACTCGACCCGGGAACCCCCATGGTCACCCACTACAACCAGGCCGCCCCGTCACGAGTGGAACTGTCTGTCACCTCCACCGCCAACTGGGCCGCGAAGATCGCCGGACTCCTGCGCGACGAACTCGGGGTGGTGCCGGGCGACGTGATCGTGTGCGACCTGCCCGCGCACTGGCTCACCGCGGGCGTCCTCCTCGGCGCCTGGTGGGCGGGCGCCGAGGTGAGCACAGGGGCCGCGGACGACGCCGTCGCCGTCGTCACCGTCCCCGACCGCCTCGATCGCCACCCCACCGACATCGAGACCCTCCTCATGACCACCGACCCGATGGGCCGCCCGCTGGCGGCCGCCGGCGTCGAGGTCCCCCCGGGCGTCACCGACCTCGCCGAGGCCTGCCGCATCCACCCGGACGCGTTCGTGCCCTCCGGCGGGGGCCCGCTCGCCCTCGACGGCGCTCCGCTGTCCGAACTGGCCGACCCCGCCCTTGCGGGCCGCGCCCTCGTGGCGGGCTCCGATCGCGACGACGTGGTGCAGGTCCTGGCCCGGGTGTTCGCCTCCGGAGGCACGGCGGTTCTCGTCACGGGAGCAGACGCGGACGATCCCGCGGTCGCCGACGTGGCGGCCACCGAACGCACCACGCTCACCCTCTGATCGCCCGGCGCCCGCGACACGCGCCCCGCCGACGCGCGAGGCAGCGCCCCAATGCCCCAGCGCCCCAGCGACGCGAAAATCCGCTACTCCGATTCCGGATCCGCGGTGATTGTCAACCTGTTGTGAGTCATTCAGGCGGCGATGAGGGTTGCCGCGATCGGTGGGATCGTCAGTCGTGAGCCGTCGTTTGCCAGGTTGATCGTGACGGTGGTGTTCGGGGTGGGGATC